>NZ_JBIURH010000004.1:0-349730 GCF_044740765.1 Kitasatospora sp. NPDC088346 | reverse complement strand
CGCCCGGTTACATTCCGAACCCGGAAGCTAAGCCTCAAAGCGCCGATGGTACTGCAGGGGGGACCCTGTGGGAGAGTAGGACGCCGCCGAACAATCTTTCAGAGAAGCCCCTCCCGGGTCACCCGGGAGGGGCTTTTCGCATTCCCGGGCAGCCGCCGGGTGAACGGGAGCTGATGCGGCGTAAGGTCGCTCACATGGAGACCGCTGAGCACATCTCGCGCGCCGACGACCAGGGCCGGATCCTGGCGACGGACTCACTCACTCCGGAACAACTCGACCTGGCCCGGGCGGTGCTGACCGCGGCAGCCGTGACGGACGGGCGGGAAGCCGTCTCGGAGGCCGGCCGGCTGAGGATCAGGGCGGACAGCCCGCGCCCGGGCGTGCGACACCTGGTGCAGACGTACGCCGACGCGGCAGCCGGGTACGCGCAGCTGGAGAGCACCAGTCCGGCCGCGGCCGCCGCCGAGCTCGCGGTACTGCCGGACCTCCGGGGCAGGGGGCTGGGCCACCGCCTGGTGGACCAGGTGCTGGCGGCGGCCGGGCCCGGCACGTCGGTGGACTTCTGGGCGCACGGCGGCCACCCCGCCGCGGGCCGGCTGGCCGAGGTCTACGGCGCGGAGCTGGTGCGGGAGCTGCGGCAGATGCGCCGGACGGCGGACGCACCCGAGGGGGTGCCGCTGCCGGTGGGGATCGAGCTCCGGACCTTCCGTCCGGGCCAGGACGACGACGCCTGGCTCCGGCTGAACGCCCTGGCCTTCGCCCACCACCCCGAGCAGGGCGGCTGGACCCGGGACGACCTGGCGGACCGGCTGGCGGAGCCCTGGTTCGACGCGGCCGGCTTCTTCCTGGCGACCCGGGACGGCGAGCCGGTGGGCTTCCACTGGACGAAGGTGCACCCGGACGGCCTCGGCGAGGTGTACGTGGTCGGCGTGGCCCCGGGCGAGCAGGGCAGCGGTCTCGGGCGGGCGCTGACGGCCGCCGGCCTGCGGCACCTGCTGCTGGAGCGTAAGGTGCCGGCCGTACTTCTCTATGTGGACGCTGACAATCCGGCGGCGGTGCGGGTATATGAGCGGTTGGGGTTCACCATCCACGAGGTGGACCTGATGTACCGCGTCCAGGCGGCGGCCGTCGGCACCGGGCAGCACTCCCGGGTGCAGCCACAGGGGTGACCGACTCAGCTTTCCTCCCGGCCATGCGGTGTTTACCGTGGATTCAATTGACACCGCGAAGATCACAGGATGAAGCCCGAAGTGCCTCGTCCACGTACCGCCCACCGATCGGCCGGTAATCCGCCGGCCGCGCACGGTGGGTGGACGCCGGTGCAGCGGGACGAGGGCCGTACGGGCGCCACCGGTGCTTCGTACAGCCGAGACTTCGCCCCGCAGGAGGAGCTGGAAACCATGAGCATCCCTCGGCCTGTCTCCGCCTCGATCCCGTCGGCGCCCGGTACCCAGGGCGCCGGTACGGCAGAGGGCCCGGCATCCGCGGTCCCCGACGGGTCCCCGGCTTCCGACGGATCGGTTCCCGGCGGTCCGGTCGCCGGGTCCGGTGGCGCCGCTCAGGGCCGGGCCGAGGGCGCCGCGGCGCAGGCCCGTCCGGCCAAGCGCGCCACCGCGAAGAAGGCCGCACCGGCCAAGCGCACGGCGGCGGCCAAGCGCAGCACCGCCAAGCGCACCACCGCCACGCCCGCCAAGCGCGCGGCGACCGCGGCGCAGACCGCCTCCGCGAGGACGCTGGGCGCCGTGGTGGCCGCCCCCGCGCCGGCGAGCGCCCTGGCGCTCGGCCTCGGCCCCGAGGAGGGCAAGCAGTCGCCGGGCGCCGACCACGGGCTGGGCGAGCTGCCGCAGGGTCGCTTCCTGGACCGGGAGCGCAGCTGGCTGGCGTTCAACGAGCGGGTGCTGGAGCTGGCCGAGGACCCGACCATCCCGCTGCTGGAGCGGGCCAAGTTCCTGGCGATCTTCGGGTCGAACCTGGACGAGTTCTTCATGGTCCGGGTCGCCGGCCTCAAGCGCCGGATCGCGACCGGGGTCGCCCAGAAGTCCGCGTCGGGGCTCCAGCCGCGCGAGGTGCTCGACCTGATCTGGCGCCGATCGCGGGAGCTGATGGCGCGTCACGCGGCGACCTTCCAGCAGGAGGTGCTGCCGGACCTGGCCGCCGAGGGGATCGAGCTGGTCCGCTGGTCGGAGCTGGTGGACAAGGACCAGTTGCGGTTGCACGCGCTGTTCCGGCAGCAGATCTTCCCGGTCCTGACGCCGCTGGCGGTCGACCCGGCGCACCCGTTCCCCTACATATCGGGGCTGAGCCTCAACCTCGCGGTGGTGGTCCGCAACCCGGTCTCCGGCCACAAGCACTTCGCCCGGGTGAAGGTGCCGCAGTCGCTGCCGCGCTTCCTGGAGGCCTCGCCGCAGCGGTACGTGCCGCTGGAGGACGTGATGGGGGCGCACCTGGAGGAGCTCTTCCCCGGGATGGAGGTGCTGGCGCACCACGCCTTCCGGGTCACTCGCAACGAGGACCTGGAGGTGGAGGAGGACGACACCGAGAACATCCTCAAGGCGCTGGAGAAGGAGCTGATGCGGCGCCGCTTCGGGCCGCCGGTGCGGCTGGAGGTCGAGGAGTCGATCGACCCGTACATCCTGGACCTGTTGATCCGCGAGCTGAACATCACCGAGGCGGAGGTGTTCCCGCTGCCCGGTCCGCTCGACCTGACCGGGCTGTTCGGGATCGCGGACCTGGACCGTCCGGAGCTGAAGTACCCGAAGTTCGTGGCCGGCACCGCCCGCGGCCTGACCGACGTGGAGTCCGCCTCGCAGCCGGACATCTTCGCCGCGATGCGGGAACGGGACGTGCTGCTGCACCACCCGTACGACAGCTTCTCCACCTCCGTGCAGGCGTTCCTGGAGCAGGCGGCGGCCGATCCGCACGTGCTGGCGATCAAGCAGACGCTGTACCGGACCTCGGGCGACTCGCCGATCGTGGACGCGCTGACCGACGCCGCGGAGTCCGGCAAGCAGGTGCTGGTCCTGGTCGAGATCAAGGCCCGGTTCGACGAGCAGGCCAACATCAAGTGGGCCCGCAAGCTGGAGGAGGCCGGCTGCCACGTGGTCTACGGGCTGGTCGGCCTGAAGACGCACTGCAAGCTGTCGCTGGTGGTCCGGCAGGAGGGTGACACCCTGCGCCGGTACTCCCACGTCGGTACCGGCAACTACCACCCCAAGACGGCGCGGCTCTACGAGGACCTGGGCCTGCTGACCGCCGACCAGCAGGTCGGGGCGGACCTGTCGGACCTGTTCAACCGGCTGTCCGGCTACTCGCGGCGGGAGTCCTACCGGCGGCTGCTGACGGCGCCGCGCGGGCTGCGGGACGGCCTGATCTCGCGGATCAACGGCGAGATCGCCCACCACCGGGCGGGCCGTCCGGCGTACGTGAAGCTCAAGGTCAACTCCGTCGTCGACGAGCAGCTGATCGACGCGCTGTACCGGGCCTCGCAGGCTGGGGTGCCGGTGGACGTCTGGGTGCGCGGGATCTGCGCGATCCGGCCGGGGGTGGCCGGGCTGAGCGAGAACGTCCGGGTGCGCAGCATCCTCGGGCGGTTCCTGGAGCACTCGCGGGTCTTCGTCTTCGGCAACGGGGGCGACCCGGAGGTCTGGTTCGGCAGCGCCGACATGATGCACCGCAACCTGGACCGCCGGATCGAGGCGCTGGTGCGGGTCGCCGACCCGGCGCACCGGACGGAGCTGTCCGGGCTGCTGGACCTGGGGATGTCGGACGAGACCGAGTCCTGGCACCTGGGGTCGGACGGCAGCTGGACCAGGCACTCCCAGGACGCCGAGGGCCGGCCGCTGCGGCACATCCAGGACCTGTTGATCGAATCGCGCCGCCGCCACCGCAGCGCGGCGGGCACGCGTTGACCGGCCGGCACTGACCGGCACGCGATGACCGGCCGGCGCCGACCGGCCACGGTCGGAGCACGGGAGCACCGGACACCAGCCCCGGGTCCACCGCCACGGCGTGGGCCCGGGACCACATCGGGGAGAGCAGTGCCATGACCGAAGCGCCGACCACGGCAGCCGCGACGTCCGCGGCGACCGTCGGGGAGGTCCTTGCCGGCTACCTCACCGCGCAGGCGGGGGTGTTCCTGCGCGCGCTGCCGCAGGCGGTGGGCGAGGCGGGGTCGAGACCGGGCGCGCTGCCGGCCTCGGCGGCGGCCGCGGACGACCTGCTGCGGGCCGTGCGGCGGGTCGGCGGGGTGCTGCACACCTTCGGTGCCGCGTTCGAGCAGGGCTGGGCCGAGGAGGCCAGGACCGAGCTGCGGTGGCTGCTGAACCTGCTCGGCCAGGAACCGGCGTACCAGCGGCGGGCGGCCCGGCTGCTGGCGGCCGTGGACTCGCTCGGCGAGACCGCCGCGGAGGGCCCGGGCATGCTGGCCGGACACGCCGGGACGCCGAAGGCACGGGCCCTGCTGGAGCGGCAGCTGACCCTGGCGCGGACCAGGGCGCACACCGCGGTCCTCCAGGAGCTGCGCTCGGCGCGGCTGCACGCGCTGGCCGACCGGATGACGCTGCTGGCGGGTGACGTCCCGCTGGTGGGTGCCGCGGCCGCCCGGCCGGCCGCGGAGCTGCCGGGGCAGGCGGTGGGCGCGCTGGCGGCGCTGGTGTCGGGGGCGGAGCAGCTGCCGCTGAGCCGGGCCGCCACCCCGTACGGCGGCGACGGTCTGCACCGGCTGGCCACGGTGCCGGCTGCCCGGGGCCCGGTGCTGGACGCGGAGGCGGCGCTGGCCGCGGACGACGCGCCGTGGCACCGGGTGCGGATCCTGGTGAAGCGGGCCAGGTACGCGCTGGAGGTCTGCCGGCGCCCGCTGCCGGAGCTGGACGGGCTGGACGGGGTGCTGGACCGGCACCAGGAGGCGGCGGACGCCGCGGTGACCGCCGCGACGGCGGCGCGCACGCCCAGGATCACCCCGGCGACCGCGTACGTGCTCGGCGTGGTGCATGCTGATCAACGACTGGAGGTGGAGGCGTCGCGGTACGCCTTCGGCCACCAGTGGCCGACGCTGTCCCTCGGCCTGGCGGCCGGGTGGGAATCCCTGCGGCCGGAGTCCGGGGGCGTACCCCCTGCACCACGGATGGCATGAATGGGCGACCGCCTGACCGCCGCGCGCGACGCGGCCCGTACGTACGGCTCCCGCACCGGTTCGGGCGGCGGTGGGGCGGGGGCGCGCCGGGGGCGGGTGGGGCGTTCGACGATCCTCGCCGCCGGTGCGGTGCTGTGGGTGCCGGGCCCGGTGGCGAAGGACGGGCGGCGCCGGAAGAAGCCGCGGATCGCGCTGGTGCACCGGCCCAAGTACGACGACTGGAGCCTGCCGAAGGGCAAGTTGGAGCCGGGGGAGGGCTGGCGGGCGGCGGTGCTGCGCGAGGTGCGGGAGGAGACCGGCCTCGACTGCGTCCTGGGGGACGAGCTGCCCGCGCAGCACTACCGGGTGAACGGTCGGCCGAAGGAGGTCCGGTACTGGGCGGCGGTGCCGACCGGAGGCGGTTTCGCGCCCAACCGGGAGGTGGACCGGCTGGAGTGGCTGGCCCCGCGCAAGGCCCGGGCGCGGCTCACCCATCCCCGGGACCGGGAGCTCGTGGACGCGTTGCTGGCGGCGCTCGGCACGGATGTCCGGCGGGTCTGAGACCGGGGGCACGGCGGGTCCGGACCCGGGGTGCGGCGGGTCCGAAACCCGGGGGTGCGGCCCGCGGCCCGCGGCCGCCGGGTCCTGGTGATCTCGCTGCGCCCTGCTCGTGACGCAACCGTTACTACCGGCCGCAGTTTCCTGTCGTCCGTTCGAGGTTCACTCCCCGTTCATTTGCGACCGCCTGATGCGTCACCTGCCCGGCCTAACTTCGGGTCTACCGGAGGGCCGAGCAAGGCCCCGGACCACAGCAAAGCCCGCGTCGTCGGGCCCCTCGGGGGGCCGGTCGGGCGCAGGTGATGCCTCAGAAAGGGACACCCTGTGAAGCTCCAGCGGAACGGCCGCTCCAAGGCCCTCGCCATCGGTGCCGTGGCGCTCGTCAGCTCGCTGTCGCTCGCCGCGTGCGGTACCGACGACAACACCAAGCCCGCCGCCGGCGGTTCCTCCGGTGCGGCTCCGGCCGCCGCGATCGCCTGCGCCAAGGGCGGCCAGCTGCTCGGTGCGGGTTCCACCGCCCAGGGCAACGCCGTCGACGTGTGGAAGGCCGCCTACGGCGCCGCCTGCTCCGGCACCACCGTCACCTACGGCGCGGTCGGCTCGGGCGCCGGCATCCAGCAGTTCAACCAGGGCAAGGTCGCCTTCGCCGGCTCCGACTCGGCCCTGAAGCCGGCCGAGGTCGACGCCTCCAAGGCGGTCTGCACCGGTGGCCAGGGTGTCAACCTGCCGATGGTCGGCGGTCTGATCTCGGTGGTCTTCAACGTCGACGGCGTCGACAAGCTCGTCCTGGACGGCCCGACCATCGCGAAGATCTTCGACTCGCAGATCACCAAGTGGAACGACCCGGCCATCGCCGCCCTGAACCCGGGCGTCAACCTGCCGGCCGCCGACATCCAGGCGATCCACCGCTCGGACGACTCGGGCACCACCGAGAACCTGACCAAGTACCTGGCGAAGGCCTCGAACGGCGCCTGGACCTACCCGGCCGCGAAGACCTGGGCGGGCAAGGGCGGCCAGTCGGCCAACGGCAGCGCCGGTGTCTCGGCCCAGGTGAAGGGCGTCAAGAACTCGATCAGCTACGTCGAGCTCTCCTTCGCCCAGACCAATAAGCTGAACAGCGCCGCCATCAACACCGGCGCCAGCAAGCCGGTCGAGGCCACCGCCGCCAACGGCGCCACCACCTTCGCCAAGGCGAAGATCGCGGGCACCGGCAGCGACCTGGCCCTGACCCTCGACTACGCGACCAAGGACGAGGGTGCCTACCCGCTCGTCCTGGTCACCTACGAGATCGCCTGCGACAAGGGCAACAAGGCCGAGAGCCTCGACCTGCTCAAGTCCTTCCTGACCTACACCATCAGCGACAACGGCCAGCAGGCCATCGGCCAGGCCGGCTACGTGCCGCTGCCGAAGGAGCTGTCCGCCAAGGTCCAGGCCGTCATCCCGACCCTGGCCTGATCCACCGCCGGTACCACGGGCAGGGCGGCCCCCGAAGGAGGGGGCGGGGCCGTCCTGCCGGGTACCGGTGCAGATCGACCGTCACACACGTCCGGGGCACCGCCGCCATTGGTGCCGCCCTCCACGGGGCAGCGCCGCCAGACCGGAGTAAACGATCATGACTTCATCGCCCCCTGCCGACGCCGAGGGCAGGGCAGAGCGGAGCCGGCGTGACAGCCGCTTCGCCGACAAGGTTTTCTTCAACTTCTCCCGCGGGTCGGGCATCCTGCTGCTGGTCATCATGGCCGCCATCGCGGGCTTCCTGGCCTACCGCTCGGCTCTCGCCCTGGGCAAGAACGACGGCAACTTCTTCACCACCTTCGAGTGGACCCCGGACGGCGCCCGGCCGGTCTTCGGCATCGCGGTCCTGACCTTCGGCACCCTGGTCAGCGCCGTGATCGCGATGGCGATCGCGGTGCCGGTGGCCGTCGGGATCGCGCTGTTCATCTCGCACTACGCGCCGCGCCGGATCGCCCAGCCGTTCGCCTACCTGGTGGACCTGCTGGCAGCGGTCCCCAGCATCGTCTACGGCCTGTGGGGTGTGCTCTTCCTGGTCCCGCACATGGACGGTCTGACCAGCTGGATGGACCAGTACCTGTCCTGGACGTACATCTTCGACCAGACCAAGAACGGCGCCCCGGCACGCAACCTGTTCACGGTCGGCATCCTGCTGGCGATCATGGTGCTGCCGATCATCACCGCGGTCACCCGCGAGGTCTTCCGGCAGGTCCCGCGGATGCACGAGGAGGCGGCCCTGGCCCTCGGCGCCACCCGCTGGGAGATGATCCGCACCGCGGTGCTGCCGTTCGGCCGCCCGGGCATCATCTCGGCCTCGATGCTGGGCCTCGGCCGCGCGCTCGGCGAGACCATCGCGGTCGCCATCGTGCTCTCCAGCAACAGCCAGCTCTCGCTGCACCTGCTCGACCCGGGCGGCGGCACCTTCGCGCAGAACATCGCGCTGAAGTTCAACGAGTCCCAGCCGTTCGGGCGCGACGCCCTGATGGCCTCCGGCCTCGTCCTGTTCGTGATCACCCTGCTGGTGAACGGCGCCGCCCGGATGATCATCGCGCGCCGCAAGGAGTACTCGGGGGCCAACGCATGAGCGCCACAACCACGACGTCCCCGGCTCCGCTGCTGCGCCGCGACCTGACCGCGGCCCGGCTCCCGAAGTGGGCGCCGGTCGGGGTGGCCGTGCTCGCGATCGCACTCGGCTGCGCGATCGGCGCGGGCGCCGGACTCGCCAGCCACATCCAGTGGGGCCTGATCGCGTCCGTCCTGTTCCTGGTGCTCAGCTACGGTCTCTCGGCCAAGGTCGAGGGCCGCCGGCAGGCCAAGGACCGCTTCGCCACCTCGGTGGTCTGGGTGGCCTTCATCGCCGCGGTGGTCCCGCTCGGCGCGCTGACCTTCTACACGGTCCAGCAGGGCATCGGCGCCATCAACGGCAACTTCCTGACCCACTCGATGAAGGGCGTGGTCGCCTCGACCACGGCCGACGGCGGCATCTACCACGCCATCATCGGCACCCTGGAGCAGGTCCTGCTGGCCACCCTGATCGCGGCCCCGATCGGCCTGCTGACCGCCGTCTACCTGGTCGAGTACGGCCGGGGCCGGCTGGCCCAGGCGGTCACCTTCTTCGTCGACGTCATGACGGGTGTCCCGTCGATCGTCGCCGGTCTGTTCATCTTCTCGCTCTGGACCATGCTCAAGCAGGGTTACTCCGGCTTCTCCGGCAGCCTCGCCCTGGCGATCCTGATGATCCCCGTGGTCGTCCGTTCCGCCGAGGAGATGCTGAAGCTCGTTCCGAACGAGCTGCGCGAGGCCTCGTACGCCCTCGGTGTACCGAAGTGGAAGACCATCGTCCGGATCGTGATCCCGACCGCCATCGGCGGAATCACCACCGGCGTGATGCTGGCCGTCGCCCGCATCACCGGCGAGACCGCTCCGGTCCTGATGCTGGTGTTCGGCAGTGACGTCATCAACAGCGACCCGTTCCACGACCCGCAGCAGTCGCTGCCGCTCTACATCTGGCAGCAGTACACCGTGGTCAACAACGAGTACGGCTACGACCGTGCCTGGGGTGCGGCGCTGGTGCTGATCGCCTTCGTGATGGGGCTCAACCTCGTCGCCCGGGGCATCGCACGCTGGCGTTCGCCCAAGGCCGGGCACTGACACCGACTGACGTACGAGACGAGAGAAGAAGAAAGATCATGGCAAAGCGCATCGACGTCAGCGGACTGTCCGCCTTCTACGGATCCACCAAGGCCATCGAGGACATCTCGATGACCGTCGAGCCCCGCTCGGTCACGGCCTTCATCGGCCCGTCCGGCTGCGGCAAGTCGACCTTCCTGCGCACCCTCAACCGGATGCACGAGGTCATTCCCGGTGCCCGGGTCGAGGGCAAGGTGCTGCTCGACGACGAGAACCTCTACGGTTCCAACGTCGACCCGGTCGCCGTGCGCCGCTCGGTCGGCATGGTGTTCCAGCGCCCCAACCCGTTCCCGACCATGTCCATCTACGACAACGTGGTGGCCGGTCTCAAGCTCGCGGGCGTCAAGAAGAAGTCCGTGCTGGACGGCGTGGTGGAGAAGTCCCTCAAGGGTGCCAACCTCTGGAACGAGGTCAAGGACCGGCTGAACAAGCCCGGCGCCGGCCTCTCCGGCGGCCAGCAGCAGCGGCTGTGCATCGCCCGCGCCATCGCGGTCGAGCCGCAGGTGCTGCTGATGGACGAGCCCTGCTCGGCCCTGGACCCGATCTCCACCCTCGCCATCGAGGACCTGATCGGTGAGCTGAAGACCCAGTACACGATCGTCATCGTGACCCACAACATGCAGCAGGCGGCCCGCGTCAGCGACCGCACCGCCTTCTTCAACCTGGCCGGCGTCGGCCAGCCGGGTCGGCTGATCGAGCTGGACGACACCCAGCGGATCTTCTCCAACCCGTCGGTCCAGGCCACCGAGGACTACATCTCCGGCCGCTTCGGCTAGGCACCGGCCGCCGTCGCGCGGACACGAGCTGCTCTGGGGTGCTGCATGGCGGTGCCACCGCAGAGCGTGCGAGAAGGGCCCGCCCCCGTGATGTGGGGGCGGGCCCTTCCGTCTTCTGTCCGGTGGTCTGCCGTCCGTCCGGACGGCCGGTCAGCCGAAGATCAGGTAGATGATCCAGTAGATGACCGCGGCCACCACCGCCGCCGCCGGCATGGTGATGAACCAGCCCAGCACGATGTTCTTGGCCACGCCCCAGCGCACCGCGCGGATCCGCTTGGTGGCGCCCACGCCCATGATCGCGGAGGTGATCACGTGGGTGGTGGAGATCGGCGCCTTGAAGACGAACGAGGTGATGTACATGATCGTCGACGCGGTGGCCTCGGCCGCGAAGCCCTGCGGCGGGTCCAGCTCGATGATCTTGCGGCCGAGCGTCCGCATGATCCGCCAGCCGCCGGCGTAGGTGCCGAGCGACAGGGCCGTCGCGCAGGAGATCTTGACCCAGATCGGGATCTCGCTGGTCGACTGGTGCCCCGAGATGGTCAGCGCCATCACCACGATGCCCATCGTCTTCTGGGCGTCCTGGAGACCGTGGGCCAGCGCCATCGCGGCGGCCGAGGCCGTCTGCGCCACCCGGAAGTTGCGCTTGGCCCGGTGCGGGTTGGCCTTCCGGAAGATCCACAGGATCGCCAGCATCACCAGGAAGCCGAAGAGCAGACCGACGACCGGCGAGACGAACATCGGAATGACGATCTTGTCCAGCACGCCGGACCAGATCACCTGGGTGCCGCCGGCCAGCGCCGCGCCCACCATGCCGCCGAACAGCGCGTGCGAGGAGGAGGACGGCAGACCGAAGTACCAGGTGACCAGGTTCCAGGTGATCGCCCCGAACAGCGCCGCGAACAGGATGGCCATGCCCTGCTGGCCGGTCGGGGTCTCGATGATCCCGCTGGAGACCGTGTGGGCCACCCCGCTGCCGAGGAAGGCGCCGGCCAGGTTCATCACGGCGGCCATCGCCAGGGCCACCCGGGGGGTGAGCGCCCGGGTCGAGACCGAGGTCGCGATCGCGTTGGCGGAGTCGTGGAAGCCGTTGGTGTAGGTGAAGAAGAACGCGACGCCGAGGACGGCGATGAGTGTTGCCGTGTCCACGCTGGTCAGGACTCCTTGACCGCGATGGTCTCCACCGTGTTGGCGACGTGCTCGAACGCGTCGGCCGCCTCTTCGAGGACGTCGACGACCTGCTTCAGCTTGAGCACCTCGATGGCGTCGTACTGACCGCTGAAGAGGTGGGCGAGCAGCTTGCGGTGGATCTGGTCCGCCTGGTTCTCCAGCCGGTTGACCTCGATCCAGTACTCGGTCAGGTTCGACATCGAGCGCAGGTTCGGCATCGCGCCCGCGGTCAGCTCGGCGGCCCGGGCCAGCACCTCGATCTGCTGCTCGACGCCCTTCGGGAGGGTCTGGATGTCGTAGAGGACGACCAGGTCGACGGCCTCCTCCATGAAGTCCATGATGTCGTCCAGGGAGGACGCCAGGCTGTAGATGTCCTCGCGGTCGAAGGGCGTGATGAAGGAGGAGTTCAGCTGGTGGAACACCGCGTGGGTGGTGTCGTCCCCGGCGTGCTCGGCGGCGCGCATGCGCTCGACGATGTCCGCGCGGGCCGACACGTCTGCACCCAGCAGTTCCAGCAGGAGCTTCGAGCCGACGACCAGGTTCTCCGCGGCAGCGGCGAACATGTCGTAGAAGCTCGTCTCCTTCGGGGTCAGGCTAAAACGCACGGAAATCTCCGATGTGCGGGGGCGGGACTGAACGATGCTAGGCGCAAGCCGTCCGAACAGTGCAAACGGGGGTTGACGTGACGCCTCAGTGTGGCCCAAACTCGGCCGGTTTGCTCCTGCCCTGCACAGGCCGTCCGTACCCGGCCGCCCGGACGGCGGAACACCGTTCCGGCCCGGGGTGTTGGACACTGGGGGTTCAGACGGAGGCGACCAGCAAGGACGGAAGGCGAGCCGGATGACCACGATCCCGACGCGCACCGAGGACGGACCGGCGCCCGGCGACGCCGGTGCGGGGCACGGTGACGGCGGGCACGGCCCGCACGGTTACAGCTCGCAGAAGGCCGAGCACCTCAAGAGACTGCGGCGGATCGAGGGACAGATCCGCGGTCTGCAGCGGATGGTCGACGAGGACGTCTACTGCATCGACATCCTCACCCAGGTCTCGGCCGGGACGAAGGCCCTGCAGTCCTTCGCGCTCGCGCTGCTGGAGGAGCACCTGCGGCACTGCGTCGCCGCCGCGGCCGAGGAGGGCGGCGCCGAGCTGGACGCCAAGGTGGCGGAGGCCACCGCGGCCGTCGCACGGCTGCTGCGGTCCTGAGCCTGCGCGGTCCTGAGCCTGCGGGGACCTCAGCCTGCGCGGTCCTGAGCCTGCGCGGTCCTGAGCCTGCGCGGCCCTGAGGCTCTGGGGCCCGCGCGGGCGGGTGCCGCGCGGGCAGCCGGCCGGGCGGCGCCGCCGCGTTGAGGGCCGGTCAGCCGCCGGGCCCGTCCGACCGCGGGTCGGTGGTCCGGTCCAGCAGCACCTCGTCGATCTCCTCGGTGGCCAGCCGCTCCTCCGCGCTGGTGGAAGCGGCGATCATCAGCTCACCGGCCAGCTCGATCTCGTCGAGCGCCGTCTTGTCGTGGCCGCCTGCGCGGCCGTCCGCGGACGCCACCTGCACCACCACCCCTTCAGCGCCACCTGCCGGTCCGGACGGCAGCCCCGGCTGTCCAGCGTAGGCAGGACCGGGCCCGGCCACATGGCACGGACGGGTCATCTCTGCCGCCGAAACGGGTGGGACATCGCGGACTACTTCGCCCCGGGGGACTCGGAGCCCGGCATCGTGTAGATGTCGGCCGCCGCGGGCTCGGCCGCCTGCACCGGCTTGCCGAAGTCGTCGAGCGAGACCGTCGAGACCACCTTGACCTGGTCCTTGGCGGCCTTGGAGCCCGCGACACCGGTGAAGTTGAACGTCTCGACCACCTTGCGCAGCCGCCCCTGCGAGTCCAGCCAGGCCTCGTAGGGGACCTCCTTGGTGGTGAAGGTCTGTGCCCCCATCCGCAGCGAGTCGGCCCCGCGGCCACCGGTGGCGTCGGCCGCCTTGGAGAGGTCCAGGGAGCCCTTGTAGTGCTTGAGCTCGACGCCGCCGACCGTCTCGGTGCCGACCAGCTCGGAGGAGGTCACCCCGCGCAGCGCACCGGCGGCGCCGGCCGGGTCGGTGGCGCCGCTGCTGACCAGGTTGCCGTCGGGGAGCTGGCGGACGTCGAGCTTGACCCACTTGCCGGCCGGGATCTTGGCGCCGCTGTTCTGCAGGTAGACCGTGCCGGGCAGGACCACCTCCAGGATGGTGCCGGTGGTCGCCGCCCCGGGCGGCACGGTGATCTCCAGCCGGCCGATCCGCTTGACGTAGTCGTACCCGCCGGTGCCGGTGAACACGGCCTTCTTGTCCGCGGACTCGGTGCTCAGCTCCGTCCTGGCGTGGGCCGAGCCGGTGCGGCCGGTGATGTCGGCGGCGCTGCGGACGGCGGTCAGCGGATCGGCGGAGAGCTGGTCCGCCGAGGTGCCCTGGGGGCGGCCGCCGCTGCCACCGCCACCGCAGGCGGCCAGGGCGGCGGCGAGCACGGCCACCGCCGCGGCCGTCCGGACGGGCCGTGCGGACCGGTGGCTCTTGATCGGCTTCTTCACTCTGGACACAACCCCCTCGGGCGCGGATGCCCGGCAAGCAGCTGCCCCGGGTGGGCAGAGCTCTCCACCGTCCAACGAGCCGACGGCCCGGGGGTTACGCCAATGGGGGCGTGTGGAGGTCGTCGCGCGCCGGGTCCGGCTCGGGTTACCGTGAGGCACGTGTACAGCGAGCTGCCGGCGGAGCCCGGCGCGGCACCCGGGTCGGACCACCGTGTGTCGATCGACGAGCGCGGGTCGTTCTGCTTCGCCGAATGCAGCTGCGGCTGGGCAGCCCCGGCACGGCGCTCCCGGGACCGCGCGAGACGGGACGCCGCGGAGCACCTGGCGGCGACTCAACAGCCCCTGGACAGCCGCTGAAGCCGCTCCGGGGCCGCCTGGGACGGGCCCCGGCCCCGCCTGGGCCCCGGGCGGCTCAGGCCGCCAGGTCGCGTTCCTGCGGGGGTTCCTCGGCGGGGGCCACCGGCCGGGCGCGGCGGGAGGCCGCGCGGCGGCGCCGGGCGGGTGCGGCACGCCGCGGACCGGCCACGATCAGGGGTGACACGGCGGTCCTCGTCAGCGCGTGGCAGAGCGGGACCAGCACCGCCATCGCGATCGGGGCCAGCAGCAGGACCACGGCGGTGGCGAGCGCGTAGCCGCCGAGCACGTCGGTGGGGTAGTGCACGCCCATGAACATCCGGCAGAAGCCCTGGAGCAGGGCCAGCACGCCGGCCACCAGGCCGAGCCGCCGGTTGACCAGCATCAGGGCGACGGCGATGCCCATGGACATCGCCGAGTGGTCGCTGACGAAGGAGAGCGTGCCCTCCTTGCCCTCGACCAGGACGTCCAGCTCGGGGTGGTCGACGAACGGCCGCGGGCGGTCGACGATCGCGGAGATGGGCAGGTTGGCGAGCTCGGCGATGGCGACCGCGAGCGGCGCCCAGAGCAGGCCGGCCACCGCCACCGGGGCGTCGGGGGCCCGGCGGGCGCTCCACCAGGCCGTCAGGCAGACGGCGGCGAGGCCCAGCAGGATGCCGTACTCGCCGATCCAGGACACCAGGCCGTCCACCCAGCTCGGCGCGGATCCGGCCAGGCCGTTGACGGCGCGCAGCAGGTCGAGGTCGGGGTCGCCCGTGTCGGCGAGCAGCGTCGGCACGCCGCACCTCCCTCTCTCGTCACACAGGTCTCAATGGTCCACTGGGCAAGAACGCCGTGGACGGGGTTCAGGTTTCCATCCGGAAAGCCTGTTATGGAAACTTGACTGACCGTCCACTGGACACCCACACGCCGAGCTGTCGCCGGGTCAGCTCTTTGCCGGCGTTTGACCGTCCGCCGACAGGGCCGCCGCGGGGCTCGCCGGGCGACTCGCGGCGGTGGTGCCCGGGAGGCCGGGCGCGGGGGCGGCGAGTGCCTGGGCCGCCGGGCTCGCCGCGCCCGCGCCGGGGTTGCCGCCGCTCGGTCCGCCGCCGCCGGTGATGCTGCCGTCCGCGGCGCGCACCGGCAGCGCCTCGGCGCCGTCCTGGGTGATCCGGGTCGCGCCGATGTAGTCGCGCTGGTCGATCCGGTCGTAGCGGATCACCGCGCCGGTGTGCGGGGCGTCGATCATGTAGCCGCCGCCGACGTAGATCCCGACGTGGTGGATGGAGCGCGGATCGTTCAGGTCGTTGGCGAAGAAGACCAGGTCGCCCGGGCGGAGCTGGTCCCGGGAGGGGTGCTCGCCGGCGTACCACTGGTCGTTGGCGACCCGGGGGAGCTTGATGCCCACGCTCTCGAACGCGGCCTGGGTGAGGCCGGAGCAGTCGAAGCGGCCGTTCTGCGAGGGCAGGCCCTCACCGCCCCAGAGGTAGGGCGTGCCCAGCTTGGTCTGGGCGTAGTAGATCGCGCCGGCCGCCTGGTGGGAGACGGTGACGGCCGCGCCGGCCCCGGCGGCGGGCGCCGTGAAGCTGCGGGCGAGCGCCTGGATGCTGCGGACGTAGCCCTGGGTCTCGCGGTACGCGGGGATGCCGCCGGCCCTTATCACCGCGTAGGGGCCCGCGTTGTAGGCGGCGAGCATGTTGGCCTGGCGGTCGCCGGGGACGTTGGAGACGTCGTGCGCGAGGGCGCAGTCGTAGGTGGCGGCGGAGGCGATGGCGTCGGAGGCGTCCCAGATGTCCCGCTTGCCGTCGCCGTTCCCGTCCGTCCCGTACGTCGCCCAGGTGGCCTCCAGGAACTGTGCCATCCCGTAGGCCTTGGCGGGGCTGCGGGCCGACGGGTCGAATCCGCTCTCCTGGTAGAGCTGCGCGGCGAGCATCGGGGGGGAGATCTCGGGGCAGAGGACGCCCCATTGCTGGATCAGCGGCTGGTACGCGGCGGGCACGGTGCCGCTGGAGAGGCCGAGGTTGTTCGCGGCCTGCTGGGGTGCGCCACTGGCGGCGAACGTCCCGACACTGACCAGACCGACGAATCCGAACGTCACAACTACCGCAGCGGCGGCGGCTGCGCCTGCCTTGCGGAGTACCATCAGCACCATCCCGACGAAGCGTCAGTCAGCAGTGTCTCGGAAGGCGTTGCTCAGCGCAATCAACGCGAACACATAGAGTGAGCCGTATCCTTCGTACGGTGGACATCCTGTCGTACGTGTCCCGTGCCGCACGACCAATCCGCGAGAAGCAGCCAAGTCGACATCAGATCTGGCCAAGAATAGGACCGGCCCCTTCGCTCGACCGTGGTTCGGGGCCTTGAATTTGCCTGATCGGGCGGTGAGATGGAAATGAACCTGAGCAGCGTGGGCAACAAGGTGACCGGGTACCTGGCGGAGGATCCGCCGAAGAAGGCCAATATCGACACCATCATCGGTGGGATCGCGCCCGACTGGGGCCCGTTCGCGAGCCTCGGGTCGGAGGCCCGGGTGATGGTGGAGGTCGTCATGGCCGTGGCCATCCTGGCCTGCCTGGGGCTGGCCGTCTGGGGGGCGGCCAAGCAGCGGATCGGTGCCACCGCGATGAGGGACACGTTCAGCGCCGAACAGGGCAAGGGGCTGATCATCGCGGGCCTGACCGGCGTGTTCATCATCGGTTCGCTCGGCACCCTGTTCACCATTGTCTACGGCATGGCGATCTGACGATCAGATAGTCGTCCCGGCGGACCGGTCGCGCCGCGTCTGCTGGGGCAGTCGTGTTCCACCAGCGGAGCCCCCACCCGGGCTCCCCGCACCAGGAGGGCCGCCGTGCCGTTGTCCGACGACCAGCCGCACACCCGTACGCGGCTACCGGTCGCCGAACAGTCCTCCTACCAGGTGAGCGGGCGTCAGTCACGGCCGCTGCGGACCCTGCTCGCCGTGCTGGTGGTGGTCACCCTGCTGGTGCTGGCCATCTCGATCGCCAACCGCGGCAAGCCGGACCCGGGCGGGTCGGCCGGCTCCGGCGAGCGGACCGGCGGGTCCGCCGGCGACGCCGTACCGGGCGCGGCCGGGACCGCCGCCAGTGGGCAGCAGCCGGTCGCCACCTCCGCCAACGGGGTCGCCAACGGCTTCCCGCACACCGACCAGGGCGCCCAGTCGGCCGCCGCCAACTACGCGGCCGCCCTGGGCTCGGCCGAGATGTTCGGGGCCGACACCCGGCACACCCTGGTGGCCGCCGTCACCGACCCCACCGTCACCGCGCAGCTCCAGGAGCGGCTGGACCGGGCCTTCGGCCCGGAGACCGTCGCCGGCTTCGGACTGGACGCGCAGGGCAAGGCCCCCAAGGGGCAGACCTTCGTCAGCCGCAGCGTCCCGGTCGGCACCCGGACCACCAACTTCGCAGACACCGCCACCCGGGTCGACGTCTGGTGCACCGGACTGTACGGGCTGGCCGGCGAGGGCTCGACCAAGCCGGTGTCCCAGGACTGGTACACGCTGACCGTCACCATGCGGTGGAACGGCGGCGACTGGAAGGTCACCGACTTCTCCCGCGCCGCCGGACCGGCCCCCGTGCCGGGCGACCAGCAGGCGGCCACCGCCGAGGACATCACCAACGCCGTCAGGCAGTTCGGAGGCTTCCGCTATGCCCGCTGACGGCCCGGCCCGCCTGTTGCCCCGGGCGGCCACGCTCGGCGGCGCCATGGCGGCCCTCCAGCTCGCCGCCCTGGTGACGGCGCAGCGGGTCTTCGCCGACCCCACCCCGAGCCCCTCGCCGAGCCCCTCGGTCTCCAAGTGCGCCGGCCAGGAGGCCACCGTGCTGGGCGCCGACCGGCTCTGCGCGCCGCCCGGCGCCGTCGTGGTGCCGGGCAGCGGCACCGTCTCCGGCGTCACCGATCCGCTCGGCTCGCTGGCCAAGGGCTGCGCCCAGGCGGCCGCGTGGGTGGTCCGGAAGCTGTCCGGTGCGATCGACGGCACCACCCAGGTCGACTTCACCAACGCCGCCTTCCTGCAGCAGTACGCGGTGGTCTTCGCCGGCTCCACCATCATCACCCTGGTGCTGTGGCTGCTCGCCGTCACCAAGCGGGCCGTCCGCGGCGCCCCGCTCGGCCAGGCCTTCGCCGAGGCGATCGGCTTCCTGTGGCTGACGGTGGTGGCCTCCGCCTTCACCCCGCTGATCCTGTTCACCCTGGTCAGCGTCACCGACGGGCTGACGGCCGCGATCGCGGCCGGTACCAAGTCGGACACCGGCACCTATCTGGGCGGCTTCGCCGACACCCTGGAGAAGGGCACCATGGGCGGCGGCCCGCTGATCCTGATCATCGTCTCGCTGGTGGCGGTGCTCGCCGCGGCGGTGCTCTGGATCGAGCTGCTGATCCGCGCCGCGATGCTCTACGTCGGTGCGCTGCTGGGCACCGCGGTCTACGCCGGCCTGGTCGACAAGCAGCTGTGGAAGCACGTCCGCCGCTGGGCCGGGCTGATGCTCGCGGTCGACCTGGCCAAGCCGATCATCGTGATCATCCTCGGTCTGGCGGGCGCGGTCGCCACCGGAGCCGGCGCGGACGACGACTTCGCCCGGGTGCTCTCCGGCCTGGCCATCCTGTTCCTGTCGATCTTCGCCAGCGCGGCCGTCTACCGCTTCGTGCCCGGCCTCGGCGACGAGATGCTCCAGCTGCGCAACGCGCGGGCCGGTGCGGTCTCGGCCGGCTCGGCGATGATCAGCGGCCCGGCGAACCTGGTGAAGCAGGGCATCTCCGCCCACGGCTCGCGCGGCGGCCCGCAGACCGCCAACGCCTCCGCCGGCTCCGGTGGCGGCTCCGTCGCCCCCGGCATCGCCGCGCACGCCGGCCGCACCCCCGCGCCCGCACCCCCGCCGCAGGCCCCGCCCATGATCCGTGACAGCAACTCAGCGAAGGGAGGGTGACGGGTCGGTGAGCAGCGAACCGCTCGGCCAGTACGGAACCCAGTACGCCCAGCCGTACGTACACCAGCGCCGCACGTACCTGATCGGCAAGTCCCGGCCCAACGCGCCGATCGGACGCAACCGGGAGACCGGCGAGATCGTGCTGATCATCTTCGGCGCGTTCCTCGGCATGATGTGGGGCCTGCTGCTGCCGATCCTGCCGCTGCGGATCGCCGGCCTGGTCGGCTTCCCGCTGCTCGCCATCATGGCGGTGTACGTGCCGTACCGGCGGCGTACCTTCTACAAGTGGGCCGAGATCAACCGCACGTACCGCCGGACGCTGCGCAGTGGCCGGGCGGTGTGGAAGTCCGAGGTGATCGACGCGGGCACCCGGCTGGACGGGCGCGAGGTCGAGATCGGTCCGCCGCCCGGGGTGGGCCGGCTGCGCTGGCTGTCCGCGCCGTTCGGGCCGGACGAGGTCGCGGTGCTGATGCACCTGGAGCGCCGGACGGTCACCGCCGCGATCGAGATCGAGGGCCCCGGCGTGGGCCTGCGGGACTCCGAGGACCAGGAGACCCTGGTCGACCGGTTCGGAACCCTGCTCAAGCACGTGGCCAACGGCGACGGCTTCGTGACCCGGTTGCAGATCCTGGCCCGGACGCTGCCCGCCGACCCGGACGCGCACGCCAAGGACGTCGAGCGGCGCGGCTCCCAGGAGTCGCCGCGCTGGCTCAAGGAGTCGTACGACCAGCTGCAGTCGATGGTGTCGACCTCCTCCGAGCAGCACCGCGCGTACCTGGTCGCCTGCATGCACTACACCCGCGACCTCGCGGCCGAGGCGCACGCCATGGGCCGGACCGCGGACGGCCGCCGGGTGCGGGACGACGACGGCCTGGCCACCGTGATGGCCCGCGAGCTGACCGACATCTGTGCCCGGCTGGCGGAGGCCGACATCCGGGTCCGCCAGCCGCTGGGCCAGGCCCGGTTGGCCTCGCTGGTGCACTCGATGTACGACCCGGACCACCCGATCGACCACCTGCAGGCGATGAGCCGGCGCAACGCCTGGCCGGCCGAGCTGGACGCCACCCATCCGCAGCTGCTGACGGCCAAGACCAGGGAGTCCGCCACCCGCGAGCCGTGGTGCCACGCCACCGCCTGGATCAAGGAGTGGCCGCTCACCCCGGTGGGCGTCAACTTCCTGGCGCCGCTGCTGGTGCACACCCCGGACGTGATCCGGACGGTCGCGGTGACGATGGACCTGGAGCCGACCGACGTCGCGATCGAGCGGATGCTCACCGAGAAGACCAACGACGAGGCCGAGGCCAACCGCGCGGCCAAGATGAACCGCACCGTCGACCCGCGCGACCTGGCCCACACCGGCCGGGTGGACCAGCGCGGCGACGACCTCGCCTCCGGCGCGGCCGGCGTCAACCTGGTCGGCTACCTCACGGTGTCGGCCCGCAGTCCCGAGGCGCTGGCCCGCGACAAGCGGACCATAAGGGCCTCGGCGGGCAAGAGCTACCTGAAGCTGGAGTGGTGTGACCGCGAGCACCACCGGGCCTTCGTCAACACCCTCCCGTTCGCCACCGGCATCCGCCGCTGACCCCGCAGGAGGCACCGTCATGGCGATCGGCAACCTGACCGAGGCCTTCACCAGCCTGATGTTCGGCAAGGTGGAGACCACCCGGCTCCCCGTCCGCACCTCCACCGGCCAGGCCCAGGCCGTCTACCTGCCCACCGCGGCGCCCGGTCTGGGCGACTCGGGCGTGATCATCGGCCGGGAGGTCTACAGCGGCAAGGGCTACGTCTACGACCCGTTCCAGCTGTACGGCCAGCAGCTGCCGGCCCCGCACTGGCTGGTGCTGGGCGAGTCCGGCAACGGCAAGTCCGCGCTGGAGAAGACGTACGTGCTGCGGCAGTTGAGGTTCCGCGACCGCCAGGTGGTGGTGCTGGACGCGCAGGGCGAGGACGGTGTCGGCGAGTGGAACCTGATCGCCAACGCGCTCGGCATAAAGTCGATCCGGCTCGACCCGATGTCCGCCCGGGACGGCGGCGTGCGGCTGAACCCGCTGGACCCGTCGATCACCACCACCGGCCAGCTGTCGCTGCTGCGCACCATCATCGAGGTCGCGATGGGGCACGGGCTGGACGAGCGGGCCGGCTTCGCGCTCAAGGCCGCGCACGCCTACGTGATCGGCTCGGTGACGGACCGCCAGCCGGTGCTGGACGACATCATCAACACCCTGCGCAGCCCGGAGCTGTCGTCGATCGCCTCGCTCGGGGTGGCGGTGGACGACGTGCAGTCCTGGGGCCTGGACGTGGCGTTGGTGCTGGACCGGCTGGTCGACGGCGACCTGCGCGGCATGTTCGACGGGCCGACCACCGAGGGCATCGACCTGGACGCGCCGCTGATCGTCTTCGACCTCTCGCACATCGACCGCAACTCGATCGCGATGCCGATCCTGATGGCGATCGTCGGGGTCTGGCTGGAGCACACCTGGCTGCGGCCGGACCGGGTGAAGCGGATCTTCCTGGTGGAGGAGGCCTGGCACATCATCAACAGTCCGTTCGTGGCGCAACTGTTCCAGCGGCTGCTGAAGTTCGGGCGCCGGCTCGGCCTGTCCTTCGTGGCGGTGGTGCACCACCTGTCCGACGTGGTGGACGGTGCGGCGGCCAAGGAGGCGTCGGCGATCCTCAAGATGGCCTCCACCCGGACCATCTACATGCAGAAGGCCGAGGAGGCGAGAGCCACCGGCCGGGTGCTCGGGCTGCCGCGCTGGGCGGTCGAGATCATTCCGACCCTCTCGCCCGGCATCGCGGTGTGGGACGTCAACGGCAACGTCCAGGTGGTCAAGCACATCATCACCGAGGCCGAGCGGCCGCTGGTCTACACCGACCGGGCGATGACGGAGGACGCGGTGGCCGAACGGGAGCGCGCCGAACAGCACTTGGCGGCCGAGCCGCGGCGGTGAGGCGGCCCGGGCCTAGTGATGATCACCACTGGTCCGGGCCGGCCGGTGCGGTGCGCGGGGCGGGTGCCCGGCGCTCGGCGCGCCGCGGCGGCCTCCCGGCGGCGCGCCGGGGCCTTCGCCGGTAAGGGCCGTTGGCCGGCGAACCGTCCGGGGGTCGGCCCGGGGCCCGGCCGGGCCGGCCGGGAACGCGGGTCGGACATCAACGGGCCGTCAGGTTCCGGAAACCCGGTCGTTACGTCCAGGGTCCTGACAGCTACGCGCGTTGACCCTAGGCTTCACCCCGTCACACGGCACCTGCCAGCCCGGCCCCGTCCCAGCCGGGGCCCCGACGGTCCAGGGGATCCCTCATGCCCACCACCGGTCTCACCGGTCGCTACCGCAAGGCGGCGTACAGCGCCGCCGCCGCCGCAGGCCTGTTCGGCACCGTGATCGTGCCCGGCGTCGCCCAGGCGCACGACTACGACGACTACGGCTACGGCTACGGTCACCACCACAAGCCGAAGGTCGTCGACCTCCAGCTGCTGGCCATCAACGACCTCCACGGCAACCTGGAGCCCCCGGCGGGCTCCTCGGGCACCATCAAGGAGATCGACCCGGTCACCAAGCAGACCGTCTCCACCCCGGCCGGCGGCGTCGAGTACCTGGCCACCGCGCTGCGCGAGGCCCGCAAGGGCCACTCCAACTCGATCACCGTCGCGGCCGGCGACATCGTCGGCGCGAGCCCGCTGATGTCCGGCCTGTTCCACGACGAGCCGACCATCGAGGCGATGAACAAGCTCGGCCTGGACGTCACCAGCGTCGGCAACCACGAGTTCGACGAGGGCGCCAAGGAGCTGCTCCGGCTCCAGAACGGCGGCTGCCACCCGACCGACGGCTGCTACGCCAAGGGCCGCAAGTTCAAGGGCGCCGACTTCGAGTACCTCGCCGCCAACGTCACCAACGAGAAGACCAACCGCCCGATCCTGGACCCGTACTGGGTGACCAAGGTCGACGGCGTGAAGGTCGGCTTCATCGGCGTCACGCTGGAGGGCACGCCCAACATCGTGACCGCCGAGGGCGTCAAGGGCCTGAAGTTCGGCAACGAGGTCGCCACCATCAACAAGTACGCCGCGGAGCTCAAGCGCAAGGGCGTCAACTCGATCGTGGCCCTGATCCACGAGGGCGGCTACCCGGCCAGCCCGGTCTACGACTTCGACTGCGGCGCGGGCGGCTCCGGCGTCTCCGGGCCGATCGTGGACATCGCCAAGAAGATCGACCCGTCGGTCGGCGCGATCGTCACCGGTCACACCCACAACGCGTACGCGTGCAGCATCCCGGACCCCAACGGCGTCCCGCGCTCGGTGACCAGCGCCGCCTCCTTCGGCCGGCTCTACACCGAGATCGACCTGAAGATCGACAAGCGCAGCGGCACGGTCGTCCGCCCGTCGGTCACCGCCGCCAACCACGTCGTCCGGCAGAACGTGCCGAAGGCCGCGGACATCACCAAGCTGATCGACTACTACCGCACGCTGGCCGCCCCGATCGCCAACCGGGCGCTCGGCTGGATCAGCGCGGACATCAACGGCCGCGGCTCGGCCGACCTGGAGAAGCCGCTCGGTGACGTGATCGCCGACGCGCAGCTGGCCGGACTCGCGCCCAAGGACAAGGGCGGCGCGCAGATCGCCTTCATGAACCCGGGCGGCATCCGTTCCGACCTGGTCTTCAAGGCCTCCGGGGCCGAGGGCGACGGCGTCGTGACCTACGGCGAGGCGTTCACCGTCCAGCCGTTCACCAACATGATGCAGGTCAAGACGCTGACCGGGGCCCAGATCGTCCAGCTGCTCCAGCAGCAGGTGAGCGGGCCCAACGAGGCCGCGCCGAAGATCCTGCAGAACTCGGCGGGCTTCACCTACACGCTGGACATGACCAAGACCGGCGCGGCCCGCGTCCTGGTCGACTCGGTCAGGCTGAACGGTGCCGCGATCGACCCGGCCGCCTCGTACCGCGTCGCGGCCAACGAGTTCCTGGCCGGCGGCGGCGACGGCTTCCCGGCCTTCGCGGCCGGCACCGACAAGCTGGTCGGCGCCTCGGACCTGGACCTGTTCGCGGCCTACCTGGGCGCCAACAGCAAGGCGGGCTCCCCGCTGAAGGTCCCGGCCCAGGACCGGATCAAGATCATCGGCTCGGGCGCGGACAAGGACTGACCCGCTCCAGCGCCGGGAGGGCGGGGCACCTGCGGGTGTCCCGCCCTCGGCGTGCCGCGGCGGGCCCAGGGCGCCGCTACTGCGGCCGGTCCGGCCGGCCGGGCAGCAGGATGGTGGCCAGCGCGCCCGGACCACCGTCCGCGGCCGGGCCGAGCGACACCTCGCCGCCGCCGTCCCGGACGGCCTGCGCCACGATCGACAGGCCCAGCCCCGAACCCAGCAGCTGCCGGGAGGACGGCGAGCGCCAGAACCGGTCGAAGACGTAGGGCAGTTCCTCCGCCGGGATGCCCGGGCCGTGGTCGCGGACGGTCAGCCGGCCGGCGGACAGCGTCACCTCGACGGTCCCGCCGGGCGGGCTGTACTTCACCGCGTTGTCCAGCAGGTTGATCACCGCCCGCTCCAGCGCCGGCCCGTCGCCGTGCACGTACCAGGGGCTGATGGCCAGCTCGAAGGCGAGCCCCGGACCGCGCAGCCGGGCCCGGTCGACCGCCCGGTCGGCGATCTCGTGCAGGGCCACCACGGACATGTTCTGCCCCGGCTTGGGGGAGTCCGGCCGGGAGAGCTGCAGCAGGTCGCCGATCAGCAGGGTCAGCTCCTGCATCTGCGCCTTCATGTTGCCCAGCATCTTGGCCCGGGTGGCGGGCGGCAGCGCCCGGCCGGTGTCGTCGCTGCGGATCAACAGGTCGACGTTGGTGCGCAGCGAGGTGAGCGGGGTGCGCAGTTCGTGGCCGGCGTCCGCGATCAGCCGGGTCTGCCGCTCGCGGGAGTTGGCGAGCGCGGTGGACATCGAGTTGAACGAGGTGGACAGCCGGGCGATCTCGTCGTTGCCGTGCACCGGGATGGTCGTGCCGACCTCCTCGGTACGGGCGATGTGCTCGACCACGTCGGTGAGGTCGTCGACCGGGCGCAGGGCGGACCGGGCGACCAGACGGCCGATGAACCCGGCGCCGACCGTGCCGACGCCGACCACGCCGAGCAGGATCAGGGCGAGGTTGTTCAGGGAGTCCTGCACGGTGTCGACGGGCAGGGCGACCAGCGCCACGTACTGCTTGAGGGGCTGGTCGTCGATGCCGACCGTCACCGGGAAGGCCAGCACCCGGGCGGGGGTGCCGTCGACGTACTGGCCGTCCCGGTAGGAGGCGGTCCGGGAGGTCAGCACCGACAGGTCGGCGGGGGAGGTCTGGACGGCGTGGGAGGCGCCCGGGGGGAAGCAGGCGGAGCCGTCCGCGGCGATCAGCTCGATGTCCCACTTCAGGGGCCGGTGCCGGTCGGTCGAGCTCTTGGCACGGGCGAACGCGGACGCCGGGGTGGTGCCGCAGGCGAGCGTGTTGTCCTGGCGCGGCGGGCCGTTGAAGAACGGGTCGGTGGGCGCCTCCGCCAGGTTGCTGTTGACCTGCTGGTAGAGCCGGTCCCGGACCAGGAACCAGCAGGCCAGCGCGGACAGTGCGATCGCGATGGCCACCGCGGCGGCGGTGAGCATGGACAGCCGGCTGCGCAGCGAGCGGCTGCGGTACCACTCGACCGGTCGCAGGCGCCGTGCGCGCCGCGGCGGGTGGGCGGGCTTCGGCGGGACGGCCTCGCTCACGCTGCCGCGCCGGTGGCGCTCCGCAGGGCGTAGCCGACGCCGCGGACGGTCTGGATGACGCGGGGCATGCCGCCCTGCTCGGTCTTGCGGCGCAGGTACATCACGTACACGTCGAGGGAGTTGGAGGACGGCTCGAAGTCGAAGCCCCAGACCGCCTTGAGGATCTGTTCCCTGGTCAGCACCTGGCGCGGGTGGGCCAGGAACATCTCCAGCAGCATGAACTCGGTGCGGGTCAGTTCGATCGGGCGGCCCTCGCGGGTGACCTCGCGGGTGGCGAGGTTCATCCGCAGGTCGGCGAAGGCGAGCACCTCGCTGGCGTCGGCGTCGACCGAGGCGCGGGCGGCGGCCTCGGCGGCGAGGGCGTTGCGGCGCAGCAGGGCGCGGACCCGGGCGAGCAGTTCGTCCAGCTCGAAGGGCTTGGCGAGGTAGTCGTCGGCGCCGACGTCCAGGCCGGTGACCCGGTCGCCGACCGCGTCGCGGGCGGTGAGCATCAGCACCGGTACGGCGTCGCCGCGCGAGCGCATCCGGCGGACGGTGGTGAGCCCGTCCATCCGGGGCATCATGATGTCGAGCAGGACGAGGTCGGGCCGCTGGCGTTCGACCGCCTCCAGGGCCTCGTAGCCGTCGGTGGCGGTGGCCACCTCGTAGCCCTCGAAGGCGAGGCTGCTCTCCAGGGCGTCCCGCAGGGCGGGTTCGTCGTCGACCACCAGGACGCGGGCGGTGGGGCCCGCGGCCTCGGCAGAGGTGCGGTCGTCGGCGGGGGGATTCATGGGCTCGGGCCCTTTCTGAGTCCGTACGGTCTGGCCATTGTCCTGCGGTGGGGCCCGGTTTACAGGTTCTGACCGGCCTGCAGCCGGGGGAGGACCTGCCTGACGTCGTTGATCGGGATGGCGAAGCCGAGGCCGACGCTGCCCGCGGTGCCGGAGTCCGCGGTGGAGCCGGCGCCGCTCGCCGAGTACATCGCGGAGTTGATCCCGACCACCTGGCCGTTGGCGTTGAGCAGCGGGCCGCCGGAGTTGCCGGGGTTGAGCGCGGCGTCGGTCTGCAGCGCCTGGTAGGTGGCGGTGTCGCCGCCGGACGCGGTGGAGCGGTTGCCGTTCAGGCCGGGCAGGTTGGGGAAGCCGAAGCCGCCGTTGCCCCGGGTGGAGCCCTCGTCGACCTGGACGGTGACCTTGCGGTTCATGGCGCTGATGATGCCGGAGGTGACCGTCCCGGTCAGGCCCTCGGGGTTGCCGATGGCGACCACCTCGTCGCCGACCCGGACGCCGGAGGAGTCGCCGAGTGCGGCGGCGGTGAGCCCGGAGACGCCGGCGGCGTCGATGACGGCGACGTCGAGGCCCTTGTCGGTGCCGGTGACGGTGGCGGTCGCGGTGCGGCCGTCCTTGAAGGTGACGGTGATCTGGCCGCCGTCGGAGACCGCGCCGGAGATCACGTGGTAGTTGGTGAGGATCTGCCCGCCGGAGGTGATGACCACGCCGGTGCCGGTGGCGGTGCCGTCCGCGGTCCTGACGGTGATCTGGACGACGCTGGGGGAGACGGCGGCGGCGATCGCGGAGACGTTCGCGGTGCCGTCGGACTTCGCGGAGACCGGGCTGACCAGGGTGGAGGCCGCGCCGGCCTGGTCGCCCCGGGCGTCGGCGAGCACGCCGCCGGTGACGCCGCCGATCAGCGCGGCGACGGTGGCGACCGCGGCGACCAGGACGAGCCGGCTCCTGAGCAGTCCGCGGCGGGCCCGGCCGCCGCGGTGGTCGGCGGGTCCGGTCGCGGGGCCGGACGCCGGCTCGGGCGGGGCGGGCGGCTCGGGGGTGCCGGGCCGGTCGTGGTGGGAGCCACCGGTGTCGTCCCGCAGGACGGTGCCCTCCAGGACGTGGGCGGTGGGCGCCTCGGCGGGCTGCGGCGGGGCCCAGCCGGCCTGGTCGCCGTACGGGTCGTGGGAGCCGTGGGGGGCGGGGGCGCCGTACGGGTCGTGGGAGCCGTGGGGCGCGTCGGGGTGCCGGTCGGGGTTGCTGCGCTGCTGGTCGCTCATGGAGTCACGGTCCGTCCGGATCATGAAGATCCCATGAGAGCCCGGTCAGAGCCTCCCGAGAAGCCCGTTGACTTCTCATAAAGCCTGGTCAGCGTACGGATGACCGCCGGACGGCATCACTGCTGGTCGGCGCCGCCGCAGCCGCAGGAACGCCGGACCACCAGGCGGGACTGGAAGGTGCGCACCCGCTCGGTGCCGGAGCCGGGGACCATCAGCGAGTCGTCCAGCACCAGGTCGACGGCGGCCCGGGCCATCGCGTCCCGGTCCGAGGCGACGGTGGTCAGCGGCGGGTCGGCGAGGGCCGCCTCGGGGATGTCGTCGAAGCCGGCCACCGCGAGGTCCTCCGGGACCCGCAGGCCGACCTCGCGGGCGGCCCGGAGCACGCCGATCGCCTGGTCGTCGGTGGAGCAGAAGATGGCCGGCGGCCGCTGCGGCGAGCGCAGCAGCTCGACCGCGACCTCGTAGGCGCCGTAGCGGTGGAACGGGGCGTCGATCAGGTTCGGCTCGACGGGCAGCTCGTGCGCCTCCATGGCGCGCTGCCAGCCCTCGACGTGGTCGATGACCGGGTCGCCGGGCGCGGGGGACTCCACCGGGCCGCCGAAGCAGACCACGTACGGGTGCCCGTGCACCTCCAGCAGGTGGCGCACGGCGGTCTCGGCGCCGCCGACGTCCTCGGTGACCACCGCGACGTCGTCGATCGCCTCGGGACGGCGGTGCAGCAGCACCACCTTGGCGCCCTCCATGGCGGCGAACTCCTCGGCGGCGCGCTGCGAGGGCCCCTGGCTGACCAGGATCAGGCCGGAGACCCGCATGCCCAGGAAGGCGCGGACGTAGTGGACCTCGCGGTCGTCGACGTAGTCGGAGTTGCCGATCAGCACCAGCTTGCCGCGCTCGGAGGCGGCGCGTTCCACGGCGTGCGCCATCTCGGCGAAGAAGGGCTGCCGGGCGTCCGGCACCACCATGCCGATCAGGTTGGTGCGGCGGGAGGCCATCGCCTGGGCGACGCTGTTGGGGCGGTACCCGAGCTGCTCGATGGCAGCGAGCACCTTCTCCTTGGTCGCGGGCGCGACAGGACGCGGCCCGTTGTTGATCACGTAGCTGACGACCGCGGTCGAGGTCCCAGCCAGTCGGGCTACATCGTCGCGCGTCACCTTGGCCACGCAGGGAGTCTACGCGGGTGGCGCGGCGGCGGTACGAGCAGTGTCACGACGCTTCGGGCGGCGGCGAGGGGCGATTCGGGCATAGCCCGACAAGCCGGGCGGCCGGCGGGGTGAAGGCCCCGCCGACCGCCGGTTCAGGCCTGCTGCGCGGCGCCGGTCGAGGTGCGCGACTCGTTGCCGGGACGCTCGCCCTTGTCCGGCTTCTCCGGCACCACGAACCGGTAGCCGACGTTGCGGACGGTGCCGATCAGCTGCTCGTGCTCGACGCCGAGCTTGGCCCGCAGCCGCCGGACGTGCACGTCCACCGTGCGGGTGCCGCCGAAGTAGTCGTAGCCCCAGACCTCCTGCAGCAGCTGCGCCCGGGTGAAGACCCGGCCGGGGTGCTGGGCGAGGTACTTGAGCAGCTCGAACTCCTTGAAGGTGAGGTCGAGGACGCGGCCCTTGAGCTTGGCGGAGTAGGTGGCCTCGTCGACCGAGAGGTCGCCGTTGCGGATCTCCATCGGGCTGTCGTCGGTGACCACCTGCAGCCGGCCCATGGCCAGCCGCAGTCGGGCCTCGACCTCGGCCGGGCCCGCGGTGTCCAGCAGGACGTCGTCGATGCCCCACTCCGCGGTGACGGCGGCCAGGCCGCCCTCGGTGACCACCAGGATCAGCGGGCAGCCGATGCCGGTGGAGCGGAGCAGCTGGCACAGGCTGCGGATCTGCGGCAGGTCACGCCGGCCGTCGACCAGGATGACGTCGGCGCTCGGGGTGTCGACCAGCGCCGAGCCCTCGGCGGGCGCCACCCGGACGTTGTGCAGCAGCAGCCCGAGCGCGGGCAGAACCTCGGCGGACGGCTGGAGGGCGTTGGTGAGCAGGAGGAGAGAACTCATACCCGGTAGTCCCCTTTCCGGGTCGTCGCGGTCGCAGGGCGTCGGGTGCCGTGGCCGCCCGTCGCGACTGCGTGGTGGGGTGGGGGGACGTCCGCAGGGTGAGATCCGGCCGGCACGGCGGCGCGCACGGCGGTGCGGAGCGGGTGCCGGGGGTCCCGCAACCCCTGGTGGTGCTCCGCAGCTGCCCTGCCCATCCGCGAACCTTCCGGTCTGTGCCCGCGCCGGGCGGGGGCCCGGCGCCGATTGCGACGCCCCGGCGGACCGCGGCACACCGTCGTGCCGCGCTCGCGGGGCGGTCCTCGCTGAGCGGCGCGGGTGGGGCGCCGTTCGCAAGGACGTCCGTACTGGCGTCCTGAAAGCACAAAAGGACCCGGGGGCGACTCTGCCCGGATCCCTCACGGCACCGAGAATAGCCGACCACGCCGCGCAGCGGGAGGGTGCGCAGCGTGACAGGGCCGGGATCCGGGCCCGTCGGGGCGTGACGTCCGCCACCCGTGGGCGCTTCCGGTGCCCGGTCCGCGACCTGGGGTGTTGCCGCGCGGACGGGTGATGGGGTCATCATGGGAGCCGCACCGGCCGCACCGTACGTGTACACCTTTGGCGTGGGCGGCCCGGCACGGGAGCCGGCCGCCGCACCGGGCGAGGACCACTGGAAGGGGTTGCCATGACTGCGACCACCGATGTCCGGACCGCGGACGCCTCACCCGTTCGAGTGAGCGGGACGCTGCGCTACTGGGCCGCCGCCAAGGCCGCGGCGGGGGTGGCCGAGGAGCCGTACCTGGCCGCCACGCTGGCCGAGGCGCTGGCCGGGGCGCGGGAGCGGCACGCGGACCGGCCGGAGCTGCTGCGGGTGCTCGGGGTCTGCTCGTACCTGGTCGACAGTGACCCGGTCGGCGGGCGGGACCACGCCTCGGTGCGGCTGAGCGCGGGCGGCACGGTCGAGGTGCTGCCGCCCTTCGCCGGGGGCTGAGCCCGGCGCTGCCGGGCATCCGCCAGGAACCATGGCGCCCGGGGTGATCGTCGTATCCCCGTACGGCTGTGAGGATGGACGACTGCACGCCGTTCGGCGGCGACGACCCACGGGGGAGTGAGATGCGGGGCTGGCTGAAGCTGACGATCGGTCTTGGGGTGCTGACCGGCCTGCTGGTCGGGGCGGACCGGGTCGCGGTCGGGGTGGCCGAGGACGAGGCCGCCGACCAGCTGGTGAGCAGCGGCCGGCTGAACACCCGGCCGCACGTGTCGATCGACGGCTTCCCCTTCCTCACCCAGGCGCTGTCCGGGGAGTTCGACGGCGTCCACCTCTCCGCGGACGGGGTGCAGGTCAGCGACGGGCGCCAGCAGGTCTCGGTGCACGCCTTCAAGGCCGGTCTCTCGGGCGTCTCGGTCGGCGACTCCTACCGCAGCGCCACCGTGCGCACCGCCACCGGCAGCGGACTGATCTCGTACCCGGACGCGGCCAAGCTGGTGCAGGGCGCGGACCGGCTGGACCTCTCCTACGGCGGGCCCGGCAAGGTGAAGGCCTCGGTGGCGGGGATCTCGATCGGCGAGGGCAAGGTGCACAGCGAGGGCAACACCGTGGTCGCCGACGGGTTCCAACTCACCGGCATGGCCGCGGCGTTGAACGGGAAGGTGAAGGACCTGCTGTCGCCGCGGAGCTTCACGCTGAGCCGGCTGCCGGCCGGTTTGAGCCTGGCGGGGGTGACCCCGGAGCCGGAGGGGCTGCTGCTGGACTTCCGCGGCAGCGACGTCCGGCTGATCGGCTGACGCCGGGCCCCGCGTTCCCTCCGTCCTCCCCGAGCCCTTCGTTCGCTCCGATCCCTTCGTTCGCTCCGTCCCGCTCCGCGAGACGCGCTGTCCAGCGCCGACCCGCGGAGCGGTGCCGTCCGGGCGTCCGGGAGGTGTCCGGGGCGCCCCGGCGCGGTGGAGTGGAGCCGGTGATTCGGCAAATCTCGCTATTCGGCCATTCTGGTCTCACTATTCGACACGCTGATGACAGCGGGCCCGGGATGTCCCTAGCATCGTCGACATGAAGCGACAGGCGGATCTCACGAAGCGGCGGGCGGTAGACCTGTGCCGCGTGTCCACCTGCCTGTGTCGAATGCGCTGACCGGGCAGTTCTGACCGGTATCTCCGGCTCGCCCGACCCGCTGCGACGACCCGACCCACGATAGTGGGCAGCGTTCGCACCTCCAGCTCCAGCACTGCCGGCCCCGGCCTCCCGCACTCCGCCCTGTCCCAGTATTCGGACAGAAGTCCGGACGGGCAGCCCCGGGCGCCCCCTGAACAGCCCTCTTCCGCCAACCGCCCCCGGATGGAGAAACCACCATGAGCCGCAGCGACGTCCTGGTAGACGCCGACTGGGTCCAGGCCCGCCTGGACGACCCGAAGGTCGTCGTCGTCGAGGTCGACGAGGACACCTCCGCGTACGACAAGAACCACATCCGCAACGCCGTCCGGATCGACTGGAAGAAGGACCTCCAGGACCCGGTCCGCCGCGACTTCATCGACCAGGCCGGCTTCGAGGCGCTGCTCAGCGCCAAGGGCATCGCCAACGACGACACCGTGGTGCTGTACGGCGGCAACAACAACTGGTTCGCCTCGTACGCCTACTGGTACTTCAAGCTGTACGGCCACGGCGACGTCCGCCTGCTGGACGGCGGCCGCAAGAAGTGGGAGCTGGACTCCCGCGAGCTGGTCGTCGAGCAGCCGGAGCGGGCCGCGACCCAGTACGCGGCGCAGCCCGTCGACTCCTCGATCCGCGCCTTCCGCGACGACGTCGTGAACGCGATCGGCACCCTGAACCTGGTCGACGTGCGCTCGCCCGACGAGTTCTCCGGCCGCCTGCTCGCCCCGGCCCACCTGCCGCAGGAGCAGTCGCAGCGCCCGGGCCACGTCCCGACCGCCCGCAACATCCCGTGGGCCAAGAACGCGAACGACGACGGCACCTTCAAGTCGGACGAGGAGCTCGCGGCGCTCTACACCGCCGAGGGCGTCGACCTGGCGAAGGACACCATCGCCTACTGCCGCATCGGCGAGCGCTCCGCGCTCACCTGGTTCGTGCTGCACGAGCTGCTGGGCCAGGAGAACGTCAAGAACTACGACGGCTCGTGGACCGAGTACGGCAGCCTCGTGGGCGTGCCGATCGCGCTCGGCGACAACTGAGCCTCGGCTCCACCGTAAGAGAGGGAAGACAGACATGTGCGGTGCGAAGGCCGGCGGCCCGGACCTGGCAGGAGTTGACGTGGCCAGCGAGACGATCATCCAGGGTTCGGTGACCCGGGACCAGGAGCCGGTGCACGGTTACGTGCGCCTGCTCGACCAGAACGGCGATTTCACGGCGGAGGTGCCCACCTCGTCGACCGGACAGTTCCGGTTCTTCGCCCGGCCCGGCACCTGGACGCTGCGTGCGCTGGTACCCGGCGCGACCGTCGACCGGGTGGTGGTCGCCTCCCAGGGCGAGCTCACCGAGGTCGCGATCGCGGTCTGAACCGACCGATCGCGGTCCGGACGGACCGTGAGCACCGAGGGCCCCCGCTCCGCGGGGGCCCTCGGTCATACCCTGGAGGTGTGCGGGCACACCGGCGCCACGTGCGCTACTTCGTGATGATGGGGGTCTGCCTCGGCCTGTTCGTGCTGGCCTGGGGCGTGGTGCGGTTCTGGTCGGTGCCGGCCGCGATCGGGATGTGCGTGGTGGCGATGGTGATCCCGCCGCTGGCGGCGATCCTCGCCAACCGGCGCGACCCCGAGGACGACTGGTGGAACGACCCGCGCTGGGACGACCCGAAGTGGGACGACCCCGGCCACGACCGGGACCACCCCGACCACGAGCGCCGCCCGTAGGGCGTCCTCAGTAGACCAGGGCCTGCACGCCGTCGGCCATGATCTCGCTCAGGAAGACCTGGGCGCCCGCGATCCGGACGCCCTCGACGGTGTCCTTCTCCTCGATCCCGCGCCGCGCCGCGCACTGGGTGCACAGGGTGACCGTCCCGGCCGCCAGCACCGACTCCAGCAGGTCCGGCAGCGGCGCCGCGTGCGGCAGCTCGAAGTCGGCGGCCCGGCCCGGCAGCGCGAACCAGGACGACTCCCCGGTCAGCCAGAGCGAGACCTCGACCCCGCTGGCGACCGCGACCGCGGCCACCGTGAAGGCCTGCGAGCAGCGCTCCGGCGCGTCGGCCCCGGCGGTGACCTTGATGACCAGCTTCTTCGACATGGCGACACCCTAGCCCGACGTGGTGGGGCTCACCGTGAGCGCCGGATCACCGTTGGATAGACTCGGCCGCGTCCGCCCTGTATGCCAATGCCGTCAATGGGAGCACCCCGTGTCCGGTCTCGAAATCTTCTTCGACAGCCTGCTGGCTCTGATGGCCGTGCTGATCACCTGGTTCGCGATCTTCTCGGTGATGAAGCTCTACCAGGGCCAGCGCTGACCGCGACTGCCGTACGGTTGATGGCGAACCCGTCCCGACGACAGTGACCAGGAACATGATCGAGATCCCTTCAGACCTCCACAAGGACGTCGTCCCGCTGGCCTTCCTCCTGGGGACCTGGGAGGGCGCCGGCGTCTTCGACTTCCCCGGCAGCGAGAAGTGCAACTTCGGCCAGGAGGTCGTGTTCCGGCACGACGGCCGCGCCTTCCTGGAGTTCCGCTCCCGTACCTGGGTGCTGGACAACGAGGGCGAGAAGGTCCGGCCGCTGGAGAACGAGCACGCCTTCTGGCGCGTCACCACCAACCAGCACGGCAGCTCCGGCGAGCGCGAGATCGAGGTCTCCTCCGTCCGCGACGACGGCACCGTGGAGATCTGGTACGGCAAGCTGCACGACGGCAAGCCGCAGATCGACCTGGCGACCGACGCGGTCGCCAGGATCGAGGGCTCGGCGGCGTACAGCGGCGGCAAGCGGCTCTTCGGGCTGGTCGGCGAGGAACTGCTGTGGGTCGGCGAGAAGTCCGCCCCCGAGGTGCCGCTGCGGCCGTACATGTCGGCCCAGCTCAAGAAGGTGCTCAACCCCGCCAAGCTGATCCAGGACATCGCGGACCTTCCGGACGACGGCATCGCCTTCTTCCGCTGAGCCCGCCCGGCACGGCGCAGGACGAGGGACCGACCACCCGGTCGGTCCCTACACTTGTCTCACGACCTCGACCGGGCAGGGACGACACCGTGGCCAACACCGACACCCCCAGCGGACTCCAGGGCACCACCGACTGGAAGACCGACCTGCGCGAGCGCGGTTACCGGCTCACCCCCCAGCGCCAGCTGGTGCTGGAGGCGGTGGACACCCTCGACCACGCCACCCCGGACGAGATCCTCTCCCAGGTCCGCAGGACGGCCAGCGGGGTCAACATCTCCACCGTGTACCGCACGCTGGAGCTGCTGGAGGAGCTCGGCCTGGTCAGCCACGCGCACCTCGGGCACGGCGCGCCCACCTACCACCTGGCCGGCCGGCACACCCACCTGCACCTGGTCTGCCGGGACTGCGACAAGGTCACCGAGACCGACACCGCGATCGCCGCCCCGCTGATCGACGGCCTGCGGGCCGAGCACGGCTTCGACACCGACCTCAAGCACTTCGCGATCTTCGGCCGCTGCGCCGACTGCACGGCGAAGCGGGAGCAGTCGCAGACCGGTTGAGCGGCGGACGTAAGCTGGCCGGTATGAAGAGCCCGCTGCTTGCCCTGCCCGGTGCCGTCCCCGCCGAGGGGGCCGACGAGGGCGTCGCCGCCCACTACGGCAACATCTTCCGCGAGCAGCGCGAGCTCGCCGAGGGACGTGGTTTCGTGGACCTCTCGCACCGCGGCGTGGTCACCGTCAGCGGCGCGGACCGCCTCTCCTGGCTGCACCTGCTGCTCACCCAGCACGTCAGCGAGCTGCCGCCGCAGCAGGCCACCGAGGCGCTGGTGCTCTCCCCGAACGGCCACGTCGAGCACGCCCTGTACCTGGTCGACGACGGCACCACGACCTGGGCCCACGTCGAGCCGGGCACCCAGCAGGCGCTGGTCGCCTACCTGGAGAGCATGAAGTTCTTCTACCGGGTGGAGGTCGCCGACGCGACCGCCGACTACGCGGTGGTGCACCTGCCCGCCGGCTCCACGGCCTCCGCCGAGGGCGCCGCGGCGGTACGCGAACTCCCCTACGGCCGGGACCTGTTCGTGCCGCGCGCCGAGCTCGCGGAGCTGGTCGGGGGCTACGGCCCGGCCGCCGGGGTGTGGGCGTACGAGGCGCTGCGGGTGGAGGGCCACCGGCCGCGGCTCGGCTTCGAGACGGACCACCGCACCATCCCGCACGAGGTGGACTGGCTGGGCAGCGCCGTCCACCTGCAGAAGGGCTGCTACCGCGGCCAGGAGACGGTCGCCCGGGTGCACAACCTCGGCCGTCCGCCGCGCCGGCTGGTCTTCCTGCACCTGGACGGCACCGAGGAGAAGCTGCCCGCGCACGGCACCGAGGTCCGGCTCGCCGCGGACGGCGGGGCGGGCCGCGCCCTGGGCTTCGTCACCTCCTCGGCCCGCCACCACGAGCTCGGCCCGATCGCGCTCGCGCTGGTGAAGCGCAACGTGCCGGTGGACGCGGTGCTGCTGGCCGGCACGGTGCCGGCCACCCAGGACGTGGTGGTCCCGCAGTAGCGGCTCAGACCTCCAGCAGCACGGTGAACGGTCCGTCGTTCACCAGCGCCACCTTCATGTCCGCGCCGAACCGCCCGGTCGCCACCGTCGCGCCCAGCGCCCGCAGTTCGTCCACCACCGCGTCGACCAGCGGCTCGGCGAGCGGGCCGGGCGCGGCGGCGTTCCAGGTGGGGCGGCGACCCTTGCGGGCGTCGCCGTAGAGCGTGAACTGACTGATCACCAGGAGCGGTGCGCCCAGGTCCGAGCAGGACCGCTCGGCCCCGTCCCCGCCGTCGAAGAGCCGCAGGGTCCAGAGCTTGCGGGCGAGTTGGGCGGCCTTCGCCGGGGTGTCGTCGTGGGTCACGCCCACCAGGACGCACAGCCCCGGGCCCTCGATCGACCCGACGCTCTCGCCGTCCACCGTCACGCCCGCCCCGGCCACCCGCTGCACCACTGCTCGCATGCCGCCATTCTGCCGGAGTGCAAGGGCGCGAATGACCTGTCCGCACGCCGGGGTGGCGCGCTGCGCGCCCCTGAGGGCGCGTGCCTGCCTGCGGATTGCTCCGGTCGTATCAGCCACCCCCGTTCGCCACGGGGCCGTTCGGGTGCTCGGGCGTGCACATGCCCGGGCGGGGGTGGCACGCTGTCGGACGGTGCCGTACGGTGCGCCGTCCGACGGTGTGCGGGCGGCTCGTACACCCGTACCGGCCGCAGTCGCCCGGGCGGGTGGCAGCGGGGTGCCGGGGGAACCCCCGGGGATGTCCGGGCGTGCTCCAGTACGGGCCCCGTACTGGAGTCAGGGCGGGATCGGATCACGGCAGGTGGTTGGATGATGGACGCGAGCGGGACGGCCCGGGAACAGGCCGGCTGGATCGGCCGGCTGGGCCTGGAGGAGCTGCGCGCGCTGCGCCGGGACGCCCAGGAGCAGGAGGCCGACCTCTCGTACCTCCGCCGTTTGCTGCACGGCCGGCTGGACATCCTGCGGGCCGAGCTCGACCGCCGGGAGGTGCCGCTCGACGAGTCCGCGATCGCCGCGTTCGACGTCGGCGCGCTGCTGGACCGGCTGCCGGCCATCCTGGCGGACCCCCCGTCCTCCGTCCGGCGCCCGGCCCGGCACGTCACCCTCGGGCCGCCGCGCAGCGAGCAGGCCCGCACCGAGGCGGACGAGCTGATGGGCGACGTCCAGCTGGCCGACCTGGCCGCGCACCCGACCGCCGACCTGCTGGCCGCGGTGGAGCGGCTGACCCAGCACGAGCGGGAGGTCTCCGGCCGCCGCCAGCTGCTGCAGCGGACGGCGGACGACTGCAGCGCGGAAATCACCCGCAGGTACCGTGAGGGTGAAGCACGGGTCGACGACCTGCTCACCGGGGGCTGAGGGGACCCGCCGGGGGCGGGACGGCGGCCGGGCCACCCTCACCCTGTGCCCCTGGAATCACTGGAGTCACCCCATGCCGCAGTCCACTCTGCCCGTACTCGCCGAGGTCGTCCGCTCCGGATTCACCGAGAGCCGTCACCGCGGCTCGCTGGTCCTGCTGGCCGCCGACGGCACGGTCGACCTCGCCCTCGGCGAGCCGGACGCCCCGATCTTCCCGCGGTCCACCGCCAAGCCCTTCCAGGCCGTGGCCACCCTGCGGGCCGGGCTGGCGATCGAGGGCGAGCTGCTGGCGCTGGCCGCCTCCAGCCACTCCGCTGAAACGTTCCACCTCGACGCCGTGCGGCGCATACTCGCCGAGGCCGGACTCTCCGAAGCCGACCTGAGGACCCCGGCCGACCTCCCCCTGGACGCGACCGAGGCCGAGCAACTGCTGCGCCGGGGCGGCGATCGCAGCCCGATCCTGATGGACTGCTCCGGCAAGCACGCCGGCTGGCTCGCCGCCTGCGCCGCCAACGGCTGGGACACCGCGAGCTACCTCGACCCGGCCCACCCGATCCAGTTGCTCGCCCGCGAGGCGCTGGAGGAGGCCACCGGCGAGCAGCCCGCCCACCTCGGCACCGACGGCTGCGGCGCCCCGCTGCTCGCCGTCTCGCTGACCGGCCTGGCCCGTGGCTACCGCGAGCTGCTGCTGGCCGAGCCCGGTACCGCGCCGCGCCGGGTGGCCGACGCGATGCGGGCACACCCGGAGTACGTGGCCGGCACCCGCCGGATCGACACCTGGCTGATGCGGGCCGTGCCCGGGGCACTGTCCAAGATGGGCGCGGAGGCCATCCAGGTGGTCGCGCTGGCCGACGGCCGGGCGCTCGCCTTCAAGATCGAGGACGGGACCGAGCGGGCCTGCGGCCCGGTGCTGGCCGAGGTGCTGCGCCGCCTGGGCGTCGAGCACGAGGTGCTGGACCGGATCGGCGCCGCGCCGCTGCACGGCGGCGGTGCGGTGGTCGGAGAGGTCCGGGCGGCCTTCTGAAGGGCTTCTGACTGGCTCCTGACGGCCTTCTGCGCGGGCGCCTCGCGGCGGTCGGGCGGCGTTCGCGGCGGCGCGGTGGCTCTTCCGGCGGCCCTTGCGGCGGCCCTTGCGGCCGCCCGCCACGGGCGGGTGCTCCGGCGCGCGGGGTGCGGCCGGGTGCGGCACGGTGGACCGGGGGACCTCGGACGTGCCGTACCGGACTGCTCAGGAGACTGCCATGACGGACCACATCTACCGCGTCACCGAGATCGTCGGCTCCTCCGGCGAGGGCGTCGACCAGGCGATCAGGAACGCCGTCGACCGGGCCGCCCAGACGCTGCGCAACCTGGACTGGTTCGAGGTGGTCCAGGTGCGCGGGCACATCGCGGACGGCCGGATCGAGCACTACCAGGTGGGGCTGAAGGTCGGCTTCCGGCTCGACGACGAGGGCTGATCCGGCGGGCCGCCCCACGTACGGTCGGGCAGCACCAGCGGCGCCCCGGTGCGGGGATGGTCCAGCACCTCCACCGGATGGCCGTACACCTCGGACAGCAGCGGCCCGGCGAGCACCTCGCGCACCGGGCCGTCGGCGACCGCCCGCCCGGCCGCCAGCAGCACCACCCGGTCGGCGTAGGCCGCCGCCAGTGACAGGTCGTGCAGGACGACCACCACCGCGTCCCCGGCGGCGGCGCGCTGCCGGGCCAGCCGCAGCACCAGCTCCTGGTGGCGCAGGTCGAGCGCGGCGGTCGGCTCGTCCAGCAGCAGCAGGCAGGCCCGCTGCGCGAGCACCCGGGCGAGTGCCACCCGGGCCCGTTCGCCGCCCGACAGGGCCGTGAACGGGCGTCCGGCGAACTGCGCCGTCCCGGTCAGCTCCAGCACCTCGGCGACCACCGCGTCGTCCTGCGCGGCGGCGGGAGTGCCGGCCCAGGGCGCGCGGCCCATCCGGACCACCTCGTCGACCGGGAAGGGGAACGACAGCCCGGAGGACTGCGGGAGCAGGGCGCGGTGCAGGGCCAGGTCGGCGACCTTCACCTCGGCCAGCGGCCCGCCGTGCAGCAGCAGGCTCCCGGTGGTGGGGGCGAGGTCGCCGGCGAGCACCCCGAGGAGGGTGGACTTGCCGGCGCCGTTCGGCCCGAGCAGGGCCAGCAGCTCACCGGCCCGCACGCCCAGGTCCACGCCCGCCAGCAGTTCGCGGCCGCCGAGTTCGAGCCGCAGCCCGGTCGCCGTCAGCACCTCGGCACCGGCGGCCGGCCGCTCGGGAAAGCGTCGCGCGCGCCTCATGCCCACCCTCCCTGACGGCTCCGGGTCCGGCGCAGCAGCCAGAAGAAGAACGGGCTGCCGATCAGGGCGGTGAGCACCCCGAGCGGGAGCTCGGCGGGCTGGGCGACGGTCCGTGCGGCGAGGTCGCCGGCGGCCAGCACCAGGGCGCCGCCGAGGATGCCGGCCGGCAGCAGGAAACGGTGGCCCGGCCCGGCGGCCATCCGCAGCAGGTGCGGGACGATCAGGCCGACGAAGCCGATCACGCCGCTGACCGACACGGCCGCCGCGGTCAGCAGCGCGACCACGGTGATCAGGGTGAGCCGCATCCGCTCGACGTCCACGCCGAGGTGCCGGGCGGGCTTCTCGCCGAGCGCCAGCAGGTCCAGCCGGCGGGCGTACAGCGGGGCGACGGCCAGGCCGACCACGGCGAACGGGAGGACGCCGAGCACCTTGCCCCAGGTGGCCTGGGCGAGCGAGCCGAGCTGCCAGAAGGTGACCTGGTTGATCGCCGCGCTGTCGGCGGTGAACAGGAAGATGCCGATCAGCGCGCCGCAGAAGGCGTTCACCGCGACCCCGGTGAGCACCAGGGTGACCACCTCGGTCCGGCCGCCGGAGCGGGCGAGTGCGTACACCGCGAAGACGGTCAGCAGGCCGGCGGCGAACGCGAAGACGGTGACCGTCCAGCTGCCGAAGGCGTCCAGGCCGAGCACGATGCAGCCGACCGCGCCGACCGCGCCGCCGGAGGAGACGCCGATCACGCCCGGCTCGGCGAGCGGGTTGCCGAAGACGCCCTGCATCAGGGTGCCGGCGCAGCCGAGCGAGCCGCCGACCAGCAGGGCCAGCACCACCCGGGGGAGGCGGACGTTCCAGAGCACCGACTCGGGCACCCGGTCCAGCGGGTGGCCGCCGAGTCCCAGGCGGTGGGCCAGCGAGGCGAGGATGTCGCCGAGCGGGATGTCGTACGCGCCGACGCCGGCGGCCAGCAGGGCGATGGCGACCAGCGCGGCGCCGAGGGCGGCGGTGAGCAGCGTGGTGCGGCGCGGGCGGCGGCGGCCCGGTGCGGCGGTGGGCGCGGTGGGCGTCACGGTCGGCGCGGTCACCCGGCGGTCCCGCGGTGGAGCTGGTCGGCGATCGAGCGGAGCACCTGGGGGGTGCGCGGGCCGTAGCTGAGCAGCATGCCGTCCTCGACGGAGACGATCCGGCGGTCCAGCCCGGCGGGGGTCTCGGCGACGCCGGGCAGCTTGAGCAGCGCGTCCACGCCGCCGACCGAGTCCAGGCCCTTGCTCATCACCAGGATGGCGTCGGGTGCGGCCTTGACCAGGGCTTCGCTGGTGAGCGGGGTGAAGTCGGAGGTGAGGCCGGAGGCGGTGCCGGCGTCGACGGCGCCGACGGCCTCCAGCAGGGAGGGGGCTCCGGAGCGGGCGCCGCCGAGCAGGTAGACCGAGGCCGAGCCGCGCAGGTAGAGGAAGGCGACCTTGGGCCGGGGGCCGGTGGGGGCCGTGGCGCGGACCTCGGCGGTGCGGGCGTCGGTGCGGTCGGTCAACTCCTTGCCGGCGGCGGGGACTCCGAGGGCGGCGGCGACCCCGGAGATCCGGCCGTCCACGTCGGAGAGCTGCTTGGCGTCGTCCAGGACGAGCAGCGGGACGCCGGCGGCGCGGATCTGCTCGACCGCCTCCGCCGGGCCGGTGGAGCGGTCGGCCAGGACGACGGTCGGGTGCAGGGAGAGCACGCCCTCGGCGGAGACGTCGTGGGCCTGGGTGATCACCGGCAGGGCGGCGGCCTGCTCGAAGGTGGTGGAGACGTCGCGGGCGACCACCCTGGAGCCGAGGCCGAGGCTGAAGACGATCTCGGAGAGGCTGCCGCTGAGCGGGATGATCCGCTCCGCGCTCGCGACGGTGACCTGCCGGCCGTCGGCCGAGGCGGTGGTCGTCGGGAGGGCCGGGGCGACGGCCGCGGTGACGGGTTCGACCCGGTCGGCGGCGGCCGGGGCGGCGGAGGTGCCGTGCCCGGCGCGGTCGGTGGCGCCGGTGCAGGACACCGCGGCGAGCAGGAGCGCCGCGACGGCCAGCGCGCGGGCCCGGAATGTGGTGGTGCTGCTCAACTGCGGCCCCTTCGTAGACCTTTGCCGCCGCGGTCGCTCCGGTGGGAACTGTTGACCGAGTACGGTCCCGGATGCATATATTAGGTTAGCCTTACCTTGGAAGCGCAAGAGGGTGGGTCGCCGCCGCCCCCGAACGCGCCGCCCTCCACCCCTGCCGAGATGAGCTTCGCCATGCCCTTTTCCCGACGGCTGCGCCGGATCGCCGCAGTCCTGGTCGCCGCGCTGGCCGCGCTGCTGCTGACGCCGCCGCAGGCCGGAGCGGCGGAGGGCAGGGTCTCCGGCGGGCGGCTCGACTGGGGCATCAAGCAGTCCTTCCTCGGCTACGTCACCGGCCCGATCGCGCACGGCAGTTGGAACCTCACCGGGGGCGCGGCCACGGTCGGCGGCGCCGGCTTCCGGTTCCACTCGGCGACCGGCTCGTACGACCCGGCGAGCGGCGCACTCACCGCCTCGTTCTCCGGCGGCGTGCGCTTCCTCGGCCACCAGAACGCCGACGGCAGCCACCAGCTCGACCTCCAGCTGGGGCGGTTCGCGCTGCGGACGGACGGCAGCGGCGGCGCCGGCCTGTACGCCGACGTCACCGGCAAGGACAAGGACAGCGGCGCCGTCTCCAGCGTCTCCCAGGCAAGGTTCGCGGACCTCTCCCTCGGCGGCCTCAACCTGCGCGGCGCCACCGGCACGCTGACCCTCGGCAACGTACCGGCGACCCTGACCGCCGCCGGGGCCAAGGCCTTCGGCGGCTTCTACACCGCCGGGACGGCGCTGGATCCGGTGACCGTCTCGGTCAACCTGCCCGCCGAACCGGCACCGCAGCCCTCGGCCCCCGGCACGAAGCCCACCGACCGCACCGGGTCGAGCCCGTCCACCACGGCCACCACCGCGGCCCCGGGCCCGAGCCCGGGTGCGTCGACGCCGCCGGCCCGTACCGAGTTCGCCGCCGGCGCGCTCGACTGGGGCGTCCGCAGGACCTTCCGGGACTACGTCACCGGGTCGATCGCCAAGGGCGGCTGGCAGCTCGCGGACGGCGCCGCGGACGGCGGCGCGTTCTTCCGCTGGGCCGCCGGCCGGGGCAGCTACGACCCGGCCACCGGCGCGCTCACCGCGGCCTTCACCGGGCGGGTGCAGTTCCGCGGCCTGCAGAGCGGCGACGGCTACGGCCTCGACCTCACCCTCGCCAACCCGGCGGTCTCGGTCGCCGCCGGCCGGGGCACGCTCACCGCGGACGTCCTGGGACGCACCCCGGACGGCGCCGCCCAGCAGCGCCCCGCGGTGCCGATCGGCACCTTCGACCCGGCCGGGCTCAAGGCCGAGGGCGGCCTGCTGAAGGCCGTCGAACTGCCGCTCCGGCTCACCGAGGACGGCGCCGGGGCGTTCGGCTCGCTCTACCCGGCGGGCACCGCGATGGACCCGCTGAGCTTCGCGATGGCGCTCGACCCGGCCGCCGCGCTCCCCCCGCTGCCCGACATCGGCAGCGTCTCCCCGTCCGCCCCGTCCGCCCCGTCCGCCCCGTCCGCCCCGTCCGCCCCGTCCGCCCCGTCCGCCCCGTCCGCGCCGGCCCCGCCCGCGGCCTCCCCGGTGGCCGCGGCCACCGCCGGGGGCTCCTCGGCCGGGCCCGCCCTCGCCGTGGTCGGCGTCCTGCTCGCCGCGGCCCTGGCGGTGGCCGGCGTGGTCCTCCTGCGGCGCCGCCGCCGCGCCTCCTGATCCCGTCCCCTTCCCCCGCCACAAGGAGCCCTCGTTCCATGAACTCCCGCACCACGAACCGCGGTCGCCGCAGCCGCCCGCCGCTCGCCGCGCTCGCCGCCGCCGCGGTCGGCCTCGGGCTGACCGCCGTCGGCGCCCCGGGCCCGGCCTTCGGGGCCGGCCCCACCGAGGTGGTCTACGACCAGGGCGGGCTGGACTGGGGCGTCAAGCAGAGCTTCCGCACCTACCTGGAGGGCCCGGCCTCCGACGGCGGGAAGATCCAGACGACCGGCGGCGCCACCCGGAACGCCTCCGGCGCCCTGCACCTCGGCCTCGGCTCCGGCCGCTACGACCTGGCGACGCACACCCTGTCGGCCGCCTTCACCGGCGGGGTGCACTTCACCGCGCACCGGGGCGCCCTGGACATCACCCTGGACGACTTCAGGCTCACCACCACCGGCACCACCGGCACCCTGACCGCCGACACCGCGACCCGGGAGACCCCCGAGGGCTCGACCACCCCGCAGATCGTCAACCGCCAGGACGTCGCCCTGGTGACCTTCACGGTCGGCCGCGACACCACGGCCGGCGGCGACACCGCCACCGCCCTGACGGCGGACGGCGCCAAGGTGTTCGCGCCGTTCTACCCGGTCGGCACCGTGATGGACCCGCTGAACCTGGTGCTGAAGTCCGCTGCGCCGGCCAGCCCCTCGGCCTCCGCACCGGCCTCCGACGCCGCGTCGCCGTCGGCGGGCGCCTCGGCCTCGACGAGCGCCTCCGCGGGCGCCTCGGCCTCGGCGAGCGCTTCCGTCTCGGCGAGCGCGCCGGTCTCGCCGAGCGCCTCCGTCTCGCCCGGCACGCCCCCGGCGGGCGCCCGGCTGCCGATCGTCGACGGCGCCCTGAACTGGGGCTTCAAGGAGAGCTTCCGCAGCTACCTGGCCGGTCCGGCAGCCCAGGGCCGGGTCGAGTTCGGCTCCGGTGCGGCCGACTACCGCTTCGCCGGCGGGACGGGCGAGTACGACACCGCCACGCACGGGGTCACCGCCGCCTTCGCCGGTACCGTGCGCTTCCTGGGCCACCCGGACGCCTCCGGCGGCCACCAGCTGGACCTCGCCTTCGCCCGGCTCGGCCTGAAGGTCGACCGGACCGGGGCCTTCCTGGTCGCCGACGTCACGGCCAAGGGCATGGACGGGAAGACCACCACGCTGACCGCCGTACCGGTGGCCCGGCTGGACCTCTCCAAGGCGAGCTTCACCCCGGTCAAGGGCGTGGTGACGCTCGCCGACCTGCCCGCCACCCTCACCGAGCAGGGCGCCCCGGCCTTCGGGGGCTTCTACCGGGCCGGCGCCGCGCTCGACCCGGTGACCGTCGTGCTGGCCTTCGAGAAGGGCGCGGCGCTGCCGACCGGCGCACCGAGCACCCCGGCCACCACCGCCGCCCCGGTGCCGGCCGGCCCCGGCCTGACCCTCACCGGCGCCACCGGCTACTCGACCGGCGGGGTGCTCGCCTCCACCGGCACCGACACCCCGTTCGTTCCGCTGCTCGCGACCGCGACCGGCCTGCTCCTGCTGGGCGGCGGGACCACCGTCCTGCTCCGCCGCCGGACCGCCCGCGACAGCTGACGCACAGCCACCGGTCCCCCGGCGCGCCACCGCCGGGGGACCGGTCGTGTCCCGCCCCGCGCGCCACCGCCGGAACGCGGTGAGCCGCCGGGTCGTCCACCGACCCGGCGGCTCACCGTCCGCGCCGGCGGGGGTCAGGCACTCAGCGGGTACCGGGTGTCCAGATCGGCGAAGACCGCGCCGTTCAGGGTGAAGGCCCGCTTGCACTCCTCGACCACCCGGCGCCGTTCGACCTCGTCCATCGCGAGGCCCGCCGCGTCGAGCTTCTCCCGGTAGTCGCGCTTGTACGCGGCCGGGTTGGAGATCTCCGCGAAGACGTAGAACTCCACGCCGGCGCCCTTGCGTTCGAAGCCCCAGGTCCGCTCGGCGATGCCGCGGATGATCTGACCGCCCGACAGGTCGCCCAGGTAGCGCGTGTAGTGGTGGGCGAGGTAGCCGTTCGGCCACCGCTCGGCGAGCTCCTCCAGCCGGGCCACGTACGCGGCGGTGGCGGGCAGCGGGGCGAGGCCGTCCCGCCAGCCGGCACCGAGCAGGTGGGCCAGGTCGCGCTCCAGCGCGGCGGTGCGCAGCAGCGCCGGGTCGATCAGCGGGCCGACCACCGGGTGGTCGGCGAGCTCGGCGGCCCGGCCCTCCAGGGCCCGGTAGACGAACCACAACTGGCCGGTGAGCTCGGCGTAGGCGTCCACTCCGAGGCGGCCGTTCAGCAGGTGGCCCATGAAGGGCGAGTGCTCGGCGGCCTCGTGCTCCTGGCTGCTGGCGGTCCGCAGCACGGCGGAGAAGGCGAGGGGCTCGGAGTTGGGCATGCGGTGGCCTCCGGTTCCGGACGGACTGTCCCTACGATTCTTCTGGTTAGGGTTACCTAAGTCAATGTCATGCCGACACCCTGTCGGTAAAAATCCGCCGGCCGCACCCGGCCCCGCGCCGCAGCCCGGTCCGCCCCGGGGCGGACCCCTCCGGACCCCGAGCCGGACCCCTCCGGACGGCAGAAGGCCGGGACGAGCGATTCGCTCGTCCCGGCCTCCCGGTCACCCCGCACGACGGCGGGACGGCGGTTCAGTGACCGCCCTGGTCCTTCAGCCGCTCGATCGAGGCGACGATCTCGGCCTCGGCCTCGACCCGGCCCACCCAGTTGGCGCCCTCGACGGACTTGCCGGGCTCCAGGTCCTTGTAGACCTCGAAGAAGTGCTGGATCTCCAGACGGTCGAACTCCGACACGTGGTGGATGTCCCGCAGGTGCTCCCAGCGCGGGTCGGTCGCCGGGACGCAGAGCAGCTTGTCGTCGCCGCCGGCCTCGTCGGTCATGTGGAACATGCCGATCGCGCGGCACTTGATCAGGCAGCCGGGGAAGGTCGGCTCGTCCAGGATGACCAGCGCGTCCAGCGGGTCGCCGTCCTCGCCCAGGGTGCCCTCGACGTAGCCGTAGTCGGCCGGGTAGCGGGTCGAGGTGAAGAGCATCCGGTCCAGACGGAGGCGGCCGGTCTCATGGTCGACCTCGTACTTGTTCCGCGAGCCCTTCGGGATCTCGATCAGGACGTCGAACTCCAACGGTTCCTCCAAGGTAGGGACTGACAGAATCCAAGTGTCTCCTACGGCAAGGTGTGCTCTGGAAAGGGGCCGGTCGGTGAACGGTGGTACAGGGGTGGGACGGCGGCGCAGGGCCGCGGTCGCGGGCGTGCTGGGGGCGGCCCTCGCGACGTCCGGGCTGGCGGTCGGGACGGAACGGGCGCTCGCCGCACCCTCCCCCGCCGCGGGGCAGAGCGGCAGCCGGGCTCCGGGGACGGCGGCCGTCCCGCTTCCGGGCGGGGCGGTGCTGGCACCGGTGGCGGACGCCGCCGACACCGTGCCGACCGCCCAGGGCCTGCAGCAGGCGCTGGCCCCGCTGCTCCAGGACAAGTCGCTCGGGACGCTGAACTTCGCCGTCTCGGACGCCGCCACCGGCCAGTTCCTGTTCGGCGCGGGCGAGAACGTCCCGGCCACCCCGGCCTCCACCACCAAGCTGGCCACCTCGGTCGCGGCCCTGTCGTCGCTGCCCGCCGACCACCGGATCACCACCCGGGTGGTCGCGGGCGCCAAGCCGGACGAGATCGTCCTGATCGGCGGCGGCGACCCGACCCTCACCGCCCTCCCGGCCGATCAGGTGCAGGTCGGCGGCCTCCCGGTGGACCCGGACAACGCCCCCGCGTCGATGGCCGACCTGGCCGCGCAGACCGCCGCCGCGCTCAAGGCCGCCGGCACCACCACCGTCCGGCTCGGCTACGACACCTCGCTTTACACCGGCCCGATCCGGCACATGGAGAAGGACGACTACAACGTCGCCCCCGTCACCCCGCTGATGGTGGACGAGGGCAAGTACGAGCCCCGCTCCCTGCTGGAGGCGCCGGCCCGGGTGCCCGACCCGGCCGCCCAGGCGGCGGACGCCTTCACGGCGGCGCTCAAGGCCGTCGGGATCACCGTCCAGGGCCGGCCGGCCGCCGCCACCGCGGGCGCCGACGCCCGCACCCTCGGCACGGTCTCCTCGCCCACCCTGGCCCGGCTGGTCGAGCGGCTGCTCACCTACTCGGACAACACCATCGCCGAGGCCGTCGCCCGGCAGGTGGCCGTCGCCGCGCACCAGCCCGCCAGCTTCGAGGGCGCCGCGGGCGCGGTCACCCAGGTCCTGGCCAAGCTCGGGATCCCGACCACCGGCGTGCTGCTCAACGACGGCAGCGGGCTGAGCACGGCCAACCTGATCCCGCCGACCACGCTGGTGAAGCTGCTGGCGACGGCCGCCTCCCCGGACCACCCCGAGCTGCGCCCGGTGCTCACCGGCCTGCCGGTCGCCGGCTTCACCGGCACCCTGGCCGGCCGGTTCGGCGCCAGGTCCGGCGCGGGTGAGGCGTCCGGCATCCTCCGGGCCAAGACCGGCAGCCTCTCGGGTGTCAACACGCTGGCGGGCACCGTGGTGGACGCCGACGGCCGGGTGCTGGCCTTCGCGATGATGACCAGGACCGGGGCCGGCGCGGACACCGCGCGGGCCGCCGTCGACCGGATCGTCGCGCGGCTGGTCGCCTGCGGCTGCCACTGACCTCCCGGCCCGGTCGCCGGGGGAGGGGCGTTCCGCTGCGGACTCCCTCCCCCAGGCGCGTCCGAGCACGTACCGTGAGGGCATGACGAGCGCGAGCGGCAGGGTGGACATGGTCGACTGGGATCTCGCGGTCGCGACGGCGACCCGGCTGGTCCGTCCCGGCCCCGAGGTGTCCCGGGAGGAGGCCCGCAGGGTCGTCGCCGAACTGCGCCGGCACGCGCTGGAGGCGGAGGAGCACGTCCGCGAGTTCACCCGGATGCGCTCCAGCAGCCTGGCCGACGCGGTCGCCACCCCCGTCCTGGTGGTCGACCGGCCGGGCTGGGTGCGGGCCAACGTGGCCGGCTTCCGCACCATCGTCCAGCCGCTGGTCGACAAGCTCCAGGCCCGTCGCGGCTCCGGCGCGGGCACGGCGGTGATGGGCTCCTTCGGCGAGAAGGCCACCGGCGTCGAGGTCGGCGCGGTCCTGGCCTTCCTGTCGACCAAGGTGCTCGGGCAGTACGAGACCTTCGCCCCGGCCGAGCTGCCGGCCCCGCCGGACAGCCCGGCCGGACTGTTCGACAAGCCGCGCCGCGGCCCCGACCTGCCGGGCCCCGGGCGGCTGCTGCTGGTCGCGCCGAACATCGTGCACGTCGAGCGCGAGCTGGACGTCGACCCGCACGACTTCCGGCTCTGGGTCTGCCTGCACGAGGAGACCCACCGCACCCAGTTCACGGCCGTGCCCTGGCTGCGCGACCACATCCAGTCCGAGGTGCAGGCGTTCCTGGCCCAGGCCGACGTCGACCCGGGCGCGCTGCTGGAACGGGCCAGGGAGGCCTTCGGCGGCGGCCTGCCGGGCCTCGGCGGCCGCGGTGACGGATCCGGGCCCAGCACCCTGCTGGAGGCCGTCCAGTCGCCCGCCCAGCGCGAGATCCTGGGCCGGCTGACGGCGGTCATGTCGCTCCTGGAGGGTCACGCCGACGTGGTCATGGACGGCGTCGGCCCGGCCGTGGTGCCCTCGGTGGCGGAGATCCGGGAGAAGTTCCAGCAGCGCCGCGACCGCGGCGCCGGCCGGCTCGACCTGGTCCTGCGCCGGCTGCTCGGCATGGACGCCAAGCTGCGCCAGTACCAGGACGGCGCGGTCTTCGTGCGCGGCGTGGTGGACCGGGTCGGGATCGAGGGTTTCAACCGGGTCTGGACGTCGCCGAACACCCTCCCGACCAAGGAGGAGATCCACGATCCGGCCGCCTGGGTGGCCCGGGTGGTCGGCTGAGCGCCCCAGCGCGCCGCCGACCCCGGCCGGTGGCGCTCCGACGGCGTCCGGTGGCGCTCCCGGGGCCGGCCGCCGGCGCCCGCAGGAGTGGCGCAGCCGTGCAGACGGAGCCCGAATGAACGTTTCTTCATTCACCCGTACGTGGGACGGTGGTCGTACCGGTGGCGCGGGTGGCGTAGCCGGCGGCCGGATTCTGCGACCATCTGTGAGCGCATGGTGACAGAGAGCTGACCGGGTGTTCCCCGCACCCTGTGGCGCTGCCTCCGGCCTGCCCGTTCCCCCCTCCGCCAAGGAGTGCATCCCCGTGGGCCCACATCCTGCTGTCGCGGCGATACGCCTCGCCGTCCGCCGTACCCTCGCCGAACTCGCCGCCGAGGCCGGTGTCGTCCCGGGCTCGCCGACCCGGGCGCCGCGGTTGCGCCCGGCCGCCGCGCCCGAGGCCGCCCTGGCCGGCGCCACCACCCTGATCGGCAACGCCCGCCGACACCCTTCCGGCCTGCCCAGGACCCCGGCCGCGCCGGGGTCCCCACTCGTCCTGGTCGCGGTCAGCGGCGGCGCGGACTCCATGGCGCTGGCCACCGCCACCGCGTTCGAGGCGCCCAAGCTGGGGCTGCGGGTCGGCGCGGTCACCGTCGACCACGGGCTGCAGAACGGGTCCGCCGAGCGGGCCCGGCAGGTCGCCGACCGGCTCGGGGAGCTCGGGCTGGAGCCGGTCGAGGCGATCCGGGTCCGGGTCGGCCGCGACGGCGGCCCGGAGAACGCCGCCCGCGACGCCCGGTACGCGGCGCTGGACGACGCGGCCGACCGGCTCGGGGCCCTCGCCGTGCTGCTCGGCCACACCCGTGACGACCAGGCCGAGACCGTCCTGCTGGGCCTGGCCCGGGGCTCCGGCTCCCGCTCGCTGGCCGGCATGCCCGCGCAGAAGGGCCGCTACCGCCGGCCGCTGTTGGAACTGGACCGCGCGGCCACCCGGCAGGCCTGCACCGCCCAGTCCATCCCGGTCTGGGACGACCCGCACAACACGGACCCCGCCTACACCCGCTCCCGGGTCCGCCACGAGGTGCTGCCGGTGCTGGAGAAGCACCTGGGCGGCGGCGTGGTGGAGGCCCTGGCCCGCACCGCCCGGCTGTTCCGCGACGACGCCGACGCCCTCGACCAGTGGGCCGCCCTCGCCGAGCCCGACCTCCGAACGGCCGAAGGCGCCCTGGACGTCGGCAAACTCACCGGTCTGCCGCCCGCCGTCCGCCGCCGGGTGCTGCGCCGGGCCGCCCTGCGCGCGGGCTGCCCGGCCGGGGACCTGTTCGCCCGTCACCTCGAAGCGGTGGACCTGCTGGTCACCGGGTGGCGCGGTCAGGGGCCGCTGCACCTACCCGGGGGAGTGGAAGCCGTCCGCCGGTGTGGCACGCTGGTCTTTCGGCGACAGGGCGATCAGCGGGCGTGAGCCCGTCCGCTGGTCCCAGGGCCGCCGCCGAACCCAGACCCCGAACGTTTGAGGACGTATCCCCGGTGGATCAGAACGACATGGGCGCCGACCTGGCGAAGGTGCTCATCAGCAAGGACGAGATCGACGCCAAGCTGGCCGAGCTGGCCGAGCGGATCGACCAGGACTACGCCGGTCGCGATCTGCTGATCGTCGGGGTGCTCAAGGGCGCCGTGATGGTCATGGCCGACCTCGCCCGGGCCCTGCACTCGCGGGTGACCATGGACTGGATGGCGGTCTCCTCGTACGGGATGGGCACCAAGTCCTCCGGCGTGGTGCGGATCCTCAAGGACCTGGACACCGACATCGCCGGCCGGGACGTCCTGATCGTCGAGGACATCATCGACTCCGGTCTGACCCTGTCCTGGCTGCTGGGCAACCTGGGCTCGCGCGGCCCGGCCTCGCTGGAGGTCTGCACCCTGCTCCGCAAGCCGGACGCGGCGAAGGTGACCATCGACGTCAAGTACGTCGGTTTCGACATTCCCAACGAGTTCGTGGTGGGCTACGGCCTGGACTACGCCGAAAAGCTGCGAAACCTGCCCTTCATCGGCACCCTGGCACCGCACGTCTACGGGGGCTGAATCGTTCGGGCTACGGGTGGGAACGGAGCACCGTTCCCACCCGTTGAGCCGGGGTAGGAAAATACGTCGTGTCGTCGGTGCTCTCGCCTTGAGCGAGTGGGACTGCGGTACGGTCCAATAAACCGCTCTTCTCATGAGCACATACCCGGATGCGCCCGCGACTCCCGTCGCGCAGCGCCGTTGAGTGGCAGGAGGGACGGGGCGGCAACGCCCCGCATGGATGGACGTCAAGCGATACTTCCGTGCGCCGATCATGTGGATCGTGCTGGCCGTCCTCGCCGTCGTTGTGCTGATGCAGGTCGTCTCCGACTCCGGCGGCTACAAGACGGTGGACACCGGTCAGGTCGTTGCTGCGATCGACAAGCAGCAGGTGAAGTCGGCGGAGATCACCACTGGTGACTCGAACCTGATCAAGATTGAGCTCAAGGGCGACCAGAAGCTGCCCTCCAACAGCTCCGGCAAGCAGCCATCGGGCAGCAAGTTCCAGGCGTCCTACGTCTCGGACCAGCAGGCCAAGGACATCGCGGACCGGCTTCAGACCCAGTTCGCCAACGGCCAGCTGCCGGACAACTACACCATCAGCCCCGAGAAGCAGTCGACCTTCATGAGTCTGCTGCTGTCGATGCTGCCCATCGTGATCATCGTGCTGGTCTTCCTGTTCCTGATGAACCAGATGCAGGGTGGCGGCTCGCGGGTCATGCAGTTCGGCAAGTCCAAGGCCAAGCTGCTCACCAAGGACACCCCGAAGACCACGTTCTCCGACGTGGCCGGTGCGGACGAGGCGGTGGAGGAGCTCCAGGAGATCAAGGAGTTCCTGCAGGAGCCGTCAAAGTTCCAGGCGGTCGGTGCCAAGATCCCCAAGGGCGTGCTGCTCTACGGCCCGCCCGGTACCGGCAAGACCCTGCTGGCGCGCGCCGTCGCGGGCGAGGCCGGCGTGCCGTTCTACTCGATCTCCGGCTCCGACTTCGTCGAGATGTTCGTCGGTGTCGGTGCCTCCCGGGTCCGCGACCTGTTCGAGCAGGCCAAGGCAAACGCGCCGGCGATCATCTTCGTCGACGAGATCGACGCCGTCGGCCGGCACCGCGGTGCGGGTCTCGGCGGCGGCCACGACGAGCGCGAGCAGACCCTCAACCAGCTGCTGGTCGAGATGGACGGCTTCGACGTCAAGGGCGGCGTCATCCTGATCGCCGCCACCAACCGCCCGGACATCCTCGACCCGGCGCTGCTGCGCCCGGGCCGCTTCGACCGGCAGATCGCGGTCGACCGCCCCGACCTCCAGGGCCGTCTGGACATCCTCAAGGTGCACCAGAAGGGCAAGCCGATCGCGCCCGACGTCGACCTCTCGGCCGTCGCCAAGCGCACCCCCGGCTTCACCGGCGCGGACCTCAGCAACGTCCTCAACGAGGCCGCCCTGCTGACCGCCCGGTCGGACAAGAAGCTGATCGACAACTTCATCCTGGACGAGGCCATCGACCGCGTGGTGGCCGGCCCGCAGAAGCGCAGCCGGATCATGTCCGACAAGGAGAAGAAGATCACCGCGTACCACGAGGGCGGCCACGCCCTGGTGGCGGCGGCGTGCAACTACTCCGACCCGGTGCACAAGATCACCATCCTGTCCCGGGGACGGGCGCTCGGCTACACCATGGTGCTGCCGGACGAGGACAAGTACTCCACCACCCGTAACGAGATGCTCGACCAGCTGGCGTACATGTTGGGCGGCCGCGCGGCGGAGGAGCTGGTCTTCCACGACCCGACCACCGGCGCCTCGAACGACATCGAGAAGGCCACCGCCACGGCGCGGGCCATGGTCACCCAGTACGGCATGAGCGAGCGCCTCGGCGCGATCAAGTTCGGCTCCAGCGACTCGGAGCCGTTCCTCGGCCGCGAGATGGGCCACCAGCGCGACTACTCGGAAGAGGTCGCCGGGCTGGTGGATGAGGAGGTCAAGAAGCTCATCGAGACGGCGCACAACGAGGCCTGGGAGATCCTGGTCGAGAACCGCGACGTGCTCGACAACCTCGTCCTGGAGCTGCTGGAGAAGGAGACGCTCAACAAGGAGCAGATCGCGGAGGTCTTCGCCCACGTGATCAAGCGCCCGCACCGTCCGGCCTGGACGGGCTCCTCGCGGCGTACCCCCTCCACCCGCCCGCCGGTCCAGTCGCCCAAGGAGCTCGCGCTCTCCAACGGCATCGCGGTGCCGTCCGTCGACGCCCCGGCGGTCGACGTGCGCAAGCTGCCGGAGGGCCCCGCCGAGGCCTGATCCACTCGGCACACCGGACGGAATGGATGCCGCGTCACCAGGGTTTGTACCCTGGAGGCGCGGCATCCGTGCTGCCAGACCCGTTCCTTCCGCCCACTCCGCAGCCAAGCGAGGCACGCATGATCGATCCGGTGACTCTCGAGGGTGAAGCCGCCGTCGGGGACTTCGACCAGAAACGGGCCGAGAACGCGGTGCGCGAGCTGCTGATCGCGGTCGGCGAGGACCCGGACCGCGAGGGGTTGCTGGAGACGCCCGCCCGGGTCGCCCGGGCGTACCAGGAGATATTCGCGGGCCTGCGGCAGCGCCCGGAGGACGTCCTCACCACCACCTTCGACCTCGGCCACGACGAGATGGTGCTGGTCAAGGACATCGAGGTGTTCTCGACCTGCGAGCACCACCTGGTGCCGTTCCGGGGCGTCGCCCACGTCGGCTACATCCCGTCCACCACCGGCAAGATCACCGGGCTGTCCAAGCTCGCCCGGCTGGTCGACGTCTTCGCCCGCCGCCCGCAGGTGCAGGAGCGCCTCACCAGCCAGGTCGCCGACTCGCTGATGCGGATCCTGGAGCCCCGCGGGGCGATCGTCGTCATCGAGTGCGAGCACATGTGCATGTCGATGCGGGGCATCCGCAAGCCCGGCGCCAAGACCCTCACCTCCGCGGTGCGCGGCCAGCTCCGCGACCCCGCCACCCGCGCCGAGGCGATGAGCCTCATCATCGGGCGCTGACCGGGAGCGGGCGCCGACCCGGCCGGGAGCTCACAGGCCGGGACGCTCACCGGGCCGGGGCGCTCACCGGGCCGGACCGGTCCTAAGGGCGGTCGTTGACCCACTCGAAGGTCCCCAGCCGGTCGCCCAGCCAGGTCAGCGCCGCCGGCAGCTCGCGCTGCCAGGAGTCGAAGTTGTGGCCACCGTCGTCCAGGAACGTCGACTCCACCGTGAACTCCGGATGGGCCTGCGCCACCTGCTGCGCGACGGCGACGAAGTCCTCGGTCGCCTTGAAGTTCTCCTCCGTCCTGGTGCTGACCACCAGCAGGGAGGTGTGCGGCGCCGGCAGGTTGCGCAGCCGCCACAGCACGTCGGACTGGCTGGCCAGCGCGGCGTCGCCCTGGAACAGGTCGCCGCCCGTCCAGCTGTCGTTGGGCACCTGGTAGTCGGCGTGCAGGGCGGCCGCGGCGGTGAACCGCTCGGGGAAGCGCATGGCCAGCCGCAACGCGCAGCTGCCGCCGGTGGAGTAGCCGAGCACGCCCCAGGAGTTCGCCGAGTCGCGCACCCGGTACGCCGAGTGGACGGCGTTCGGCAGGTCCTTGGCGAACCAGGTCTCGGTGAGCGGCCCGTTCGGGACGTCCACGCACTCGGTGTTGCGCGGCGGGGCCACGGTGGGCCGGGCCATCACGATCACGGTCGGGGTGACCTGGCCGGCCCGGTGCAGCGTGGAGACGGTCTGAGGCAGTCGCAGGCTGTCCAGCAGGTGCAGCGAGGTGCCGGGGAAGCCGCCGATCGCCAGGACCGCCGGGAAACGCATCTTCGCGTACTCGGGGGCGAAGTACTCCGGCGGCAGGTAGACGAAGACCTGGTCGGACAGGCCCGAGACCGGACCGGTCACCCGGACCGACTCCACCTTGCCGACCTCCTGCGGGGTGCCGGGGGGAAGGAGGTCCTTGACCGTCTCCATCCCGCCCTCGGCGGTCGGCTGGACCAGCTTCTCCGGGTCCGGCGCCGCGCCCCGGGGGGCGGACGCGCCGGCCAGCACGAGCGGGGCGCCGCCGGGGCGCAGCAGGTCGTCCCAGGAGGTGTAGAAGCCGAACGAGTTGTTCACCGTCAGAGCCAGCACGGCCATCACCGAGACCTGAACCACGCTCAGCAGTCCGAGTCGGCCGAGCATCGGGAGCGGCCGCTGCCGGGCCAGCCGGGGCCAGAGCCAGAGTGTGGCGAGCAGGCCCACGGAGCCCAGCGCAGTCAGCGAGTACACCAGCGCGCTGCTCGTCAGTTCCATCCGGGCTCGTCCTCCTCGGGTTGCTGTCGGGCCAGGGTTCATCGTGCGTTGGGCCGCAGGTTCCGGCCACCGGGGCTAGCCTGACCGGGCGTTCGGCGCCGAACGGCCCGCGGCTGAAACCGGGCGCAACCGAGGCCCTAGAATGCGGCGTCCACCGTGTGTAAACGCGTCGGCGACCCTTTCCCGGCGCCGATGCGGTCATGCTGGTCCCATGCCACCCGTGCCGCGGGGGGCACCCGTTTCCCGTTCTCCGCTGTCGCCGTCCCGCCCGACCAGCCGTCCTGCTGGACGGACCGGGCCCGGCACCACCTGTCCCCAGGCTCCGGCGGCCGGGGGAGTCCCGTGTCCCCGGGCGGTCCGACCGCCCGAGGGATTCCCTTGACCAACGGATTGCCAGACCAAGGAATAGTCATGAAGGTCCATCACAGCTCCTCCTCCGGAGTGACAGGACAGTCCCAGGCAGCCTCTAGGCTGAGCTTCCATGAGCGTTCCCGTGTCCGTTGAGCCGTCGCCCGAGCAGCCCCGCCGCCGGGGTCTGCAGACGCTCCGTTCCCAAGCCGCGTCCGTCCCGCGAGCCTGGCTGCCCGGAGCGGTCGGGTACGCCTGTCTGCTGATCGGGCTCCTGGACATCTGCAGTGCGGTCTTCCCGAAGCTGCGGCACACCAAGGTGCACACCTTCGCCGGTCAGCTGCCCGGCGCGACCACCACGCTGGCGGCGGTCGGCACCCTGATGATCGGCATCCTGCTGGTGCTGCTGGCGCACGCGCTGCGCCGCCGCAAGCGCCGGGCCTGGCGGGCGGTCTGCGTGCTGCTGCCGCTCGGCGCCGCGCTGCAGGCGCTGCGCTGGCACCAGCCCGGGCCGTGCGTGGTGTCCCTCGTGCTGTTCGTGGTGGTGCTGATCCACCGCCGCGAGTTCTACGCCAAGGCCGACCCGCGGACCCGCTGGCGGGCCGTCGCCAACCTGATCGTGATGGCGCTGGTCAGCCTGGGCCTCGGCCTGCTGATCGTGTCGGTGCACCCGAAGTCGGAGATCGGCGACCCGAGCCTGGCCGAGCGGCTCCAGGAGACGCTCTACGGCCTGTTCGGCTTCGACGGCCCGATCCAGTACGGCAGCGACCGGGTCGGCGACCTGGTCGCGTACTCGCTCGGCGCGCTCGGTCTGCTGACCGCGTTCACCACCGCCTACCTGGCCCTGCGGCCGGAGAAGCCGGAACCCGAGCTGACCCCGGAGGACGAGGTCCGGGTGCGGGAGCTGCTGGCCCGGCACGGGCAGCGCGACTCGCTCGGGTACTTCGCGCTGCGCCGGGACAAGAGCGTGCTGTTCTCGCCCTCGGGCAAGGCGGCGATCTCCTACCGGGTGGTGTCCGGCGTGATGCTGGCCTCCGGTGACCCGGTGGGCGACGTCGAGGCCTGGCCCGGCGCGATCAAGGTCTTCATGGCCGAGGCGCGCGAGCACGCCTGGGTGCCGGCCGTGATGGGCTGCAGCGAGGTCGGCGGCGAGGTCTGGACCCGGGAGGCCGGGCTGGACGCGCTGGAGCTGGGCGACGAGGCCATCGTCGACACGGCGGCCTTCTCGCTCTCCGGTCGCGCGATGCGCAACGTCCGGCAGATGGTCAAGCGGATCGAGCGCAACGGCTACTCCTGCAAGGTCCGCCGGGTCGGTGACCTGAGCCAGGAGGAGAAGCGGCAGATCGCGGACGCCGCGGCCCGCTGGCGCGGAACGGACACCGAGCGCGGGTTCTCGATGGCCCTCGGGCGCTTCGGCGACATCGGGGACGACGACTGCGTGGTGGTCACCGCGCACAAGGCGCCCGAGGGTGCCGAGGCGGGGGCCGCCGAGGGCGGCGCGCCGGCCGGGGTCGGCGACGACCTCAAGGCGGTGCTGCACTTCGTGCCCTGGGGGCCGGACGGGATCTCGCTGGAGCTCATGCGCCGCGACCGGGAGGCCGACCCGGGCCTGAACGAGCTGCTGATCGTGGCGGCCCTCCAGGAGGTGCCGGCGCTGGGCGTGCGGCGGGTGTCGCTGAACTTCGCGATGTTCCGCTCGGCGCTGGCGCGCGGTGAGCGGATCGGTGCCGGGCCGGTGCTGCGGGCCTGGCGGGGGCTGCTGGTCTTCCTCTCGCGCTGGTTCCAGATCGAGTCGCTGTACAAGTTCAACGCCAAGTTCCAGCCGGAGTGGGAGCCGCGGTTCCTGGTCTACCCGGCCACCCGGGACCTGCCGCGGATCGGTTTCGCGGCGATGCAGGCGGAGGCCTTCATCACGCTGGGCATGCCGCGGTTCGGGCGCAAGCGGCAGCGGCAGGGGCTGATGCCGGAGGCCGTCAAGGTCGGCGCGGTGACCGAGGCGGCGTGAGGCCGACCGGTCCGGCCGGGGCCGGCTCGACCGGCTGAGTGTGATGGGTTGACGGACGACGGCTGACAGATTTCAGAATCTGTCAGCCGTCGTCCGTTCTCTGTCGTTCGTCGTCCGTCCGTCATCGCCCGTCCGACGCGCACGCCCGACGTCAGCGGCCCGGCCGGTCCCGCGTCCGCTCGATAATGACCCCATGAACAACCGTCTTCCCGGCCTCCCCACCCTCGGTCGCTGCGCCGTCATGGGCGTCGTCAACGTGACCCCCGACTCCTTCTCCGACGGTGGTCTCTGGCTCGACCCGGCCGCCGCCGTGGCGCACGGTCTGGCCCTGACGGCCCGCGGGGCGGACCTGGTCGACGTCGGCGGGGAGTCCACCCGTCCGGGCGCGCAGCGGGTCACCGAGGAGGAGGAACTGCGCCGGGTGATCCCGGTGGTCCGCGAGCTGGCCGCCGCCGGCGTGGTGGTCTCCGTCGACACCATGCGGGCCGCCGTCGCCGACCGGGCGGTCGCCGCCGGCGCCCGGCTGGTCAACGACGTGTCCGGCGGACTCGCCGACCCGGCGATGGCGGAGGTGGTGGCCCGCACCGGCGTCCCGTTCGTGGTGATGCACTGGCGCGGCCAGTCCGCCGACATGGACAGCCTGGCCGTCTACGACGACGTGGTGGCCGACGTGGCCGCCGAGCTCGCCGGCCGGATGGCCGCGCTGCGGGCGGCCGGCGTCGAGGAGGAGCAGCTGATCCTCGACCCCGGTCTGGGCTTCGCCAAGACCGCCGAGCACAACTGGGCGCTGCTCGGCCGCCTGGACGCGCTGACCGCGTTGGGCCGCCCGGTCCTCGTCGCGGCATCCCGCAAGCGCTTCCTGGGTACGCTGCTCGCCAACCCGGAAACCGGGGAGCCGCGCCCGGCCCGGCAGCGGGACGACGCCACGGCGGCCGTCTCGGTGCTCTCGGCCCGGGCAGGCGCCTGGGCCGTCCGGGTGCACGACGTGGCCGGCACGGCCGACGCCGTTCGAGTGGTCGCGGCCTGGGAGCAGGCCGCACAGAGGGGGTAAGGCGTGGCAGAAGCGGTGAGCGGCAACGACCGGAGCAACCCGGCGGCGGCTCCGGAGCTGGACCGCGAGGCGGTCCTGGCCGCCAACCAGGCCCTCTACGAGGCGCTGGAGACGGGTGACCTGGAGGCGGTCGAGTCCATCTGGCTGGGCGCGGCGGACGCGGACGACAAGAACGGCGTGGTCTGCGTCCACCCCGGCTGGCCGGTGCTGCGCGGACGGGCGCAGGTCACCCGTTCGTACATGTTGATCATGATGAACACGGAGTACATCCAGTTCTTCCTGACCGACGTCGAGGTCGAGGTCCAGGGCGATGTGGCACTGGTCACCTGCACCGAGAACATCCTGTCCGGCGGGGAGTCGGAGGAGGAGGGCGAGCTCGGCCCGCTGGTCGGCGGGAAGGTCGTCTCCACCAATCTGTTCCGCCGGACGGCGGACGGCTGGCGGCTCTGGTCGCACCACGGCTCACCCGTCCTGACCAGCGGCGACGACGAGGACGAGGACTGACCGCACGGCGTAGTGCCGGGCCCGGCCGGCCGGTCGCCCCGATGTCCGCACAACGGCACCGAACGTTCACGTCAATCGCCGAACCGGTGCGCGTGGCGCCCCGCCGTGCCGGGTAGACGGTCAGGCGGTGTCCGCGCCCGCGGGTAGATTCGGGGGCAACGGGCGACGGGGCCCGCCACCACCCTGCCTGCGCAGGGGCCGAATCTGGGAGCAGTGATTCGTTTGCTGGACCGCGTCACCCTGCGGGGCCTGCGCGCCCGGGGCCACCACGGCGTCTTCGAGCGCGAGCGGATCGAGGGCCAGACCTTCGTCGTCGACCTCGTGCTCCACCTGGACACCCGGCCCGCCGCCGCGGGGGACGACCTCACGCGCACGGCCCACTACGGGATCATCGCGGAGGAGGTCACCGCGGTCATCGCGGGAGACCCGGTCGACCTGATCGAGACCCTCGCCCAGCGGATCGCCGACCAGTGCCTCACCCACCAGACCGTCGAGGAGGTCGAGGTGACCGTGCACAAGCCGGACGCCCCGATCACCGTCCCGTTCGACGACGTCACCATCACCATTCACCGGGGCCGCGCATGAGGTGCGCCGCCCCCATCTCCAGCGGCCGCAGCCTCCCGCCGCCCCGAGCAGAGGGATTCCGATGAGCACCAGCGACCCGACCGCCTCGCCGACCACGTTCGACCTGGAGCGCCGGGTGGACTGCGCCGAATCCACCCTGCACACCACCCGCTCCGCCGTGGTCGCCCTCGGCAGCAACCTCGGCAACCGGCTGGAGACCCTGCAGGGCGCCGTGGACGCACTCGCGGACACCCCCGGCATCAGGATCACCGCCGTCTCGGCCGTGTTCGAGACCGAGGCCCTCGGTGGCCCGGACGAGCAGCCGAACTACTTCAACGCCGTCGCCGTGCTGCGCACCAGCCTGCCGCCGCACGACCTGCTGGACCGTGCCAACGCGGTCGAGGACGCCTTCGGTCGGGTCCGCGACGTGCGCTGGGGCGCCCGCACCCTGGACGTCGACATCCTCGCGTACGAGGGCGTCACCAGCGACGACCCGGTGCTGCTGCTGCCGCACCCGCGGGCGCACCAGCGGGCCTTCGTGCTCGCCCCCTGGCAGGACGCCGACCCCACCGCCGAGGTCCCGGGCCAGGGCCCGGTCGGCGAGCTGCTGGCCGGCATCGCCGACCAGCCCGGCCAGGTGGTCACCCGCCGCGAGGACCTGCAGCTGCGGCTGCCGGAGTAGTCCGCTCCGGGGCGCCCGGGGCCGGCGCCGGGAACCTTCCACCGGTCAGGGCCGTACGAGTAAGTACTGCGGGTGCTGCGCCCGGTACGGTGGCCTGGCCGCCGCCCAGCGACGGCCCGGCAGTCTCCCCGGCACCCGGCCGGGGTTGCCCCGGTCGCCGCGATTGTCGGGAAGGGACCTCCTGCGCGTGAAGCCGCTCCGTCTCCGTCTGCTGCTCGGCATCGCCGCGGTGGCCGCGGTGCTGTCCTGGGCCGGTGCCAAGCTCTGGGACGCGCGCGGCGCGCTGCCCGGAGTGCCGGTCTTCGCGCCCTTCGTGATGGCCGGGATCGCGGTGGTGCTGCTGGCCACCGCGATCTCGCTGCGGTCCAGGCTGAAGGCCGTCCGGGAGCGGCAGCCGGGAGCCAAGGGGGTCGACCCGCTCGGTGCGGCCCGGGCCCTGGTGCTGGCCCAGGCCAGCGCACTGGTGTCGGCGGTGGTGTCCGGGGTGTACGCGGGCGTGGGCATCGTGCTGCTCGGCCAGCTCGACATCGCGGTCCGCAGGTCGCAGGCGATCACCGCGGGCTTCGCCGTCCTGGCGGGTGCGGCGGTGATCGCGGTCGCCCTGTGGCTGCAGCACATCTGCCGGCTCCCCGAGGACCACGAGGGCGGCCCGGCCGGCCGGCCGGCCGCCCACCGCTGACCCGACGGGCGCCCCGGCGGACCCTCCACGGACCCCGGCGGACCCCCGCGGACCTGACGGACCTGACGGACCTGACGGAGCGACACCCTCCCCGGCAGGGGGTGCGCACAGGGTCACCCGGCGGTCGCTCGACGTGTTTCCGACGCGCTGTCAAGAGCGGAATGAGTGGCGAGGCTGACAGCGCCCCAATTCGCACGCTAGTTTCTTTGGCATGTCTCGTGGACGCCACCGCCATTCCTCTTTCCTCGGCCGAACCGCACCCCCGGCCGCCACCGGTGTTCTCGTCGTCGCGGCCCTCGCCGCGCTGGTGGCCAGTCCGGACCAGGTGGTCGCCCGCTCGGTCGGCGTCGCGGCGGTCTTCGCGGCCGTCGGCCTCGGCGTGGTGCTGCGCCAGCGCGACAAGGCCGCCCGGGCGGCGGCCCAACTCGCCGTGGTGCAACGGCTGCGGGCCGAGGAGCGGTACGAGGAACAGCTGGCCGAGGCCGAGTACGCGGCCGAGGTCGCGGAGGAGCGCGCGACCAGGTTCGGGCGCCGGCTGACGGCCGAGAAGTCCCGGCTGGCGAAGGCCGAGACGGAGATCGCCCGCCTGCTGCGCGAGCGCGCCGTGACCGTCGCCGAGCAGGCCCTGAAGGACGCGGAGGCGGCCCGGCGGGCGCTGGCGGAGTCCCGCCCCAAGCACCCGGTCGGCCAGGCCGCGTACGTCCGCGCCGCGGCCGCTCTGCGGCACCTGGAGCGGAAGGCGGAGCACGCCGCGGCGCGCCGGGCCGGCGAGGCCAGGACGCAGCTCGCGCCGGGCCGCCACGTGCCGGAGCTGGTCGCGGCCGGTGCGGCGGCGCGGGCCGCCGCGGAGCCGCCGGTCAGGCCGGCGGTGGCCGCCGCGCCGGAGCGGCCCGAGCTGGCCGGCCCGGTGCCGCCCTCGCAGCTGCCCGCCGTCCCCGCCGCACCGGCCGCCACGGTGGTGTCCGGTGGGCGCCAGCGGGTGCGGCCGGCCCAGCCGGGGGCCGGGCGCGGCTCCGGGTTCAGCTTCTTCGGCGGCCGTCCGGGCGCGGCCAGGGCGGCCGTGCGGGCCGCCGCACCGGCGCCGTCCGTCGGTGACCTGGCCGACGTGGTCGGCGACGAGGCGGTGGCGGCCAGTGCCCGCTACGCCGTGCCGCCGGCGCTGTCGACCGATCCGCAGGCCGAGCCCGTGGTGGAGCGGGAGGAGGAGGCGGAGCCGGTGCACGGCCGTCCCGAGGTGGTCGACCTGACCCCGGACGAGGAGACCGAGCTGCTGGAGCTGCCGGAACTGCGGGCGAGCCGGTCGTCCTGACGGCCCGGCAGTCGCGGACGTGACAACGGGCGGCGCCCGGACCCGTGAGGGTCCGGGCGCCGCCCGTTCCGGCGACCGGGCGTGGACGCCTCAGACAGTGACGCCTCAGACGTCCATGCTCCAGCCGTCCACGCTGCAGACGTCTCAGACGTTGACGCCGAAGTCCTGGGCGATGCCGACCAGGCCGGAGGCGTAGCCCTGGCCGACGGCGCGGAACTTCCACTCGGCGCCGTTGCGGTAGAGCTCGCCGAAGATCATGGCGGTCTCGGTGGCGGCGTCCTCGGAGAGGTCGTAGCGGGCGATCTCGGCGCCGCCGTTGGCGTTCAGCACGCGGATGTAGGCGTTGCGGACCTGGCCGAAGCTCTGGCCGCGGGTGACCGCGTCGTAGATCGAGACCGGGAAGGTGATCTTCGTGACGTCGGCCGGCAGCGCGGCGAGGTTCACGTTGATCGCCTCGTCGTCGCCCGCGCCCTCACCGGTGCGGTTGTCGCCGGTGTGGACGACGCTGTTGTCCGGGGTGCTGGTGTTGTTGAAGAAGACGAAGTGGCGGTCGGAGTAGACCTTGCCGCCCTCGTTGAGCACGATCGCGCTCGCGTCCAGGTCGAACTCGGCACCCGTGGTGGTGCGAACGTCCCAGCCGAGGCCGACGGTGACCGCGGTCAGGCCCGGGGCCTCCTTGGTCAGCGAGACGTTGCCACCCTTGGAGAGGCTCACTGGCATGCTGTTTGGTGTCCCTTCGATCGCTTCTGCCGGGAGAACGCGGTCCGGCCCGTCCATGGTTCCATCAGGGCGGCGAGTTCTCTCACGAACCATCACCCGATCGTCACCCGAACCGCCCCACCGGCGCGCCGCGCGCCCCCGTTCAGACCCGCGGGAACCTGCCCTGAACCGTCCAGACCGCCGGGTTGTCGGCGAGTCCGTCGTGCAGGTCGGTGAGGTCGGCCAGGACGTCCTGGAGGAAGTCCCTGGCCTCCCGCCGCAGCTCGGCGTGGCGGACCACCAGCGGTTCGGCGTCCCGGAGCCAGGTGGCGCTGATCTCGACCCAGCCGAACCGGCGGGCGAACCGCAGCAGCTCGGTGTTCTGGGTGAAGTCCAGATCGGCGGTCTGCACGGCGGCGGCCCGGCTGCCCTGCGGGTCGGCGTCCAACTGCTCGACGACGTCGCACAGCGCCCAGGCGAAGTCCAGCACCGGCACCCAGCCCCAGCGCGTGGACAGCTCCTCGCCGTCCAGGTCGAGGTAGACGTCGCCGCAGAACAGGTCGTACCGCAGGCTGCGCACCGAGGCGCCGCGGTAGTCGGTCTGCGGGGGGTCGGGGAAGCGGTTGGACAGGGCGTAGCCGAGCTCGATCACGTACGCCATTGTCCGGCACCGGCGGGGTGCCGCGGTGCCGGGGATAACCGGGTGACCGGTGGCCGTCCGGCGCGGGATGATGGGCGCATGCCTGAGCCCATCCGCGTACGGGGGTCGGTGGTCGTCCCCGACGCCGAGCTCGTCTGGCGCTTCTCCCGTTCGTCCGGCCCCGGTGGGCAGCACGTCAACACCTCCGACACCCAGGTCGAGCTGCGCTACGACCTGGCGGCCAGCGCCGCGCTGCCCGAGGTGTGGAAGGCCCGCGCGCTGGAGCGGCTGGCCGGCCGGCTGGTGGACGGGCGCGTGCTGGTGGTCCGCGCCTCCGAGCACCGCTCGCAGTGGCGCAACCGCGAGGTCGCGGCGGCCCGACTGGCGTCGCTGCTGGGGGAGGCCACGGCGCCGCCGCCGAAGGCCCGCCGGGCGACCCGGCCCAGCCGGGGGATGGTGGAGCGCCGGCTCGACAACAAGCGGCGCCGGGCCGAGCTGAAGCAGGGCCGCAGCAGGCCGCGTCCGGAGTGAGCTGCGGCCGCCCGCGGGGACCGTGCGGGCAGGTGTCCCGAGGGTCAGCCGATCCGGCGGTAGCCGCCGCGGAAGTACAGCAGCGGGCGCTCGGACGGTCCGGGGACGGTGGCCTCCAGCACCCGGGCGATCACCAGCACGTGGTCGCCGGCCTCGACGCGCTGCTCGGTGCGGCACTCCAGGGTGGCCAGCGCCCGGTCGACCAGGGGCGCGCCCGACCACCGGCCGCGGCGGTGCGGGGTGTCGGCGAACAGCAGCCGGTCGCTGAGCCGGCCCTTCATGGCGAACCGCGAGGCGAGGGTGCGCTGCTCCTCGGCGAGCAGCGAGACCGCCCAGCCGTCCACCCGGGCGAGCAGCTCGTCCATCCGTGAGTCCGTCCGGACCGAGACCAGCACCAGCGGCGGGTCGAGCGACACCGAGAGCACCGAGGTCGCGGTCATCCCCACGTCCTCGCCGTCCTCCGGGTCGTGGGCGGTCACCAGCGACACCCCGGAGGCGAGCTGGCCGAGGGCGGCCCGGAACTCGTCGGGGGTCGCCACCGGGACGGCCGGGGCGGCGGGAGCGGCGGAGGGCTGTGGGGAGCTGTGCACGTACCGCACGGTAGTCGTCCGGCCCGGCCGCCGGTATCGGGCCCTGGTCGTAGGACCGGATCGGCCCGTCGCCCTGGACGGGTGCGGCCGGGGGGCTGGTCCCGCTCACTCCCAGGGGTGATGATGCAGGGCCCGGCGCCCGCCCCGGCACGCCGGTCGAGGGGCCGTGGTGGCCGGGTGCCGGACGGTCCGGCGTCAGGGAATGTCCCGGTATCGGATGACTCAAAGCGCCCGAACCGGTTCAACCCTGTGTGATTTGAGTCACAGTGGCTACCTATTGCTGACCGAGCGTGCCTATCGCAGTGCTCCCTGTGATTCAGTTCTTCTGGCAATCGGACGATAACCAGTCACGAACAATCCGAAGCAGCCGGGGAGCCCCCGCATGGAAGCCGAGTCGGAGCCCTACGTCCGCCTCGCGACCCTCCGCACCTTGCACCGGGTCGTGGCGGACCTCAACGCTGCCCGGAGCCTGGCCGGCACCCTCCAGGCCGTGGTCGAGGGCGCCGTGCACGGGCTCGGATTCGACGCCGCCGCGGTCAGCCTGGTCCGACCGGACGGGGACCTGGTGGTCGCCGCGGTCTGGGAGATCGAGGAGAGCGCCCTCGGCGGGCCCGCCGTGCTGCTCGGCCAGGTCGGCTCCCGCGAGTCCTGGGAGCGGCTGCTGGGCGTCTGCGACCACTGGGGCACCCTGCGCTTCCTGCCGCACGACCGCGGCTGGGCGGTCGCCTCGGACATCCCGACCTGGACCGGCGACGGCCCGCTGCCGGTGTACGCCAACGACTGGCACCCCAACGACGCCCTGCTCGCCCCGATGTACAGCGCCGGCGGCGACCTGCTCGGCGTGCTCTCGGTGGACCGCCCGCGCAGCGGCAAGCGCCCGGGCGCCTGGACCCGCGAGGCCCTGGAGATGTTCTCGCTCCAGGCGTCGATCGCCATCGGGAACGCGAGGCTACGCGCGGAGATGCAGCGCGCGCTGGCCCGGCTGGAGAAGGAGCAGCAGGCCCTGCGGGCCAGCGAGGAGAGCTTCCGGCAGGCCTTCGAGTACGCGCCCAGCGGGATGGCCATCACCGAGTTGCACGGGGACGCGATGGGCCAGCTGACCCGGGTCAACGACGCGCTCTGCCGCCTGCTCGGCCGGCCTCGGGCCACCCTGCGCCAGCAGCGCTTCGCCGACCTGGTCCACCCCGAGGACCTGGCGCTGCTCCTGCGCACCAGCGCCGAGGGCGGCCGGGCGGAGCTGCGGCTGTCCCGCCGGGACGGCGGCTACCAGTGGGTCTGTCTGCGCAACTCGGTGGTGGCCGACGCCGCCGAGGGGCCGAGCTTCCTGCTCACCCACGTCGAGGACATCGAGGACCGCAAGAAGCACGAGCTCCAGCTCGCCCACCGGGCCAGCCACGACGCCCTGACCGGCCTGCCCAACGGCGCCGAGCTGCGGGCCAGGCTCGGCCGCCGGCTGTGTGCCGCGCCGCAGGGGCCGGGGGGCGCGGCCGCGCACGGCGCGGCGTACGGAGCGGGCTACGGCGCGGTGGCGGCCGGACACGCCCCGCTGCCCCAGGCCGCCGTGCACGACGCCCAGGACATCGCCTTCGGGGCGTCCTACGGCCCCGCCCACGAGCCCGTCCACGGCGGTTCCTCCTACAGCGCCTCCTACGGCGCCCACGGGGGCTTCGAGGGCCTGGACGCGGGCGTCCCGCCGCACGGCTACGGCCACCCGGAGGAGTCGCTGCACCTCGACGTCGACGCGTTCGACGGCGGCTACCCGCTGCGCGGCCGGGAGCCGGCCGCCGACCACGTGCACGCCGTCGTTCCCGGCGACCCGCCGGCCGGTGAGGTCTGGGGGGCAGCCCGCCGGACCGCCCCGCCGGGCGAGAAGGGCCTCGCGGTGCTCTTCTGCGACCTGGACGGCTTCAAGTCGGTCAACGACCGGTTCGGCCACAACGCCGGCGACGCGGTGCTGATCGAGGTGGCCCGCCGGCTCCAGCAGGTGGTCCGGGAGGGCGACACGGTGGCCCGGATGGGCGGCGACGAGTTCGTCGTGCTGGCCGACGGCATCGGCCGCGAGGAGGCCAAGGACCTGGCCGGACGGCTGCGCAACGCGATCATCCCGCCGATGCGGATCGACAACCGGGCGATGCGGGTCGGGGTCAGTCTGGGCATCGGCTGGGCGGGCTGCGGGATGAGCATCGAGGAGGTGCTGCACGCCGCCGACGAGCGGATGTACGACGAGAAGCGGGCCCGCGGGAGCGCCGTGCGCGGGGCGCGGGGCGACCGTTCGCACCGCCGCGCGGGCTGAGCCGGGCGGGAGCGGCCGAGCGCAGATCAGACCGTTTTCCCGGTAGTCCGGGGCGGCAGGTAGGGTGCCCGGGTACGAGCGTCCACCACTGACCGTACGGCATGCTCCGTGCGGCCCGCCGCGATGGGGAGTTGAACCACCGTGACCACGGCCGGCAGCAACGGCACACCCGAGGGCGCGGGCGACGACGACCCGTTCGCCTACCTCTACCGCCCCGCCGAGGGCGAGACGGCTCCGCAGCAGCAGCCGCGCAGCGCGTACAGCAGGCCGATGGAGGTCGGCCGGGCCCAGTACGGCGCGCCGGCCGCGGCGCCCACGCAGCAGTTCCCGCAGCCCCCGCAGCCCGCATCGGTGCCGCAGCAGAGCCGGTACGCCGAGCGCTCGCGCCCGCAGCCGGGCGACGACCGGCCCGGTGGCGGCCGGGGCAAGGCCGCGGTGATCGGCGCGGTCGCGGTGATCGCCGCCGTCGCGGTCGGCGCGGGCATCGCGCTGTCCACCGGCGACGCGGACGGCAAGTCCGGGGCGAAGGGCACCCAGAGCAGCGCGCCGGCCGCGGCGCAGTCCTCGGCGGCGCCCCCGGCGTCGCCGGCGGCCTCGCCCAGCCCGACGGCGGACGGCAACCCGATCGCGGACGCCTCGAAGCTGCAGGGCCAGAACGCCCAGGCGGGCAACTCGGTCAAGGGGGCGATCTCGGCGGACGGCGGCTACCTCACGCTGCAGGCCGGATCCTCGGTGACCTGGACGATCTCGGTGCCGACCGCCGGTCAGTACAAGCTCTGGCTGCACTTCAACAACTCGGTCGCCGACCTGCCGGCCACGGTCACGGTCAACGGCGCGGAGCACCAGGGCGGCGTCACCCTCAAGAACTACGGCAAGGGCGGCACCGACCCGGAGCGGTCCTGGTTCAGCACCAACATATGGCCGCAGATGCAGGCCGGGACGAACACCGTGACGGTGACCATCCCGGCCGGCGGCGGCGGTTCGGTCCTGCTCGATCAGGTGGCGCTGACCGCGATGTCGGTCACCGACTACCCGAAGCGCTGACCACCCCGGCCAGGTGGGCGACCACCTCGGCCATCGCGGCGCGGGCGGGCGCCAGGTAGGTGCGCGGGTCGCTGACCCGGTCGTCCCCGGCCAGGTGCCGGCGGACGGCCGGGGTGAAGGCGGTGTTCAGCGCCGTGCCGACGTTGACCTTCACCAGGCCGGCCGCCAGGCCCGCCGTCAGCTCCTCGTCCGGGACGCCCGAACTGCCGTGCAGCACCAGCGGGACGGTCACCGCGGCGGCGAGCCGGCGGATCAGCCCGTGGTCGAGCGCGGCGGAGCGGGTGGTCATCGCGTGCGAGCTGCCGACCGCGACCGCCAGCGCGTCCACCCCGGTCTCGGCGACGTACCGCGCGGCCTCGTCCGGGTCGGTCCGGGCGCCGGGGGCGTGCGGGGAGAGCGGCGGTTCGCCGTCCTTGCCGCCGACCCGGCCGAGTTCGGCCTCCAGGTGCAGGCCGTGCCGGTGGGCCCAGGCGGTGGCCTCCGCGGTGGCCTTGACGTTCTCCGCGTGCGGCAGGGCCGAGGCGTCGAACATCGCGGAGGAGAAGCCGGCCGAGGGCGCGGCCCGCAGCAGGTCCTCGTCCTCGACGTGGTCGAGGTGCAGCGACAGCGGCACCCGGGCGGCGGCGGCCACCTCGGCGCAGGCCCGGGCGAGCGGGAGCAGCCGCCCGCCGTGGAAGGCGACCGCGTTCTGACTGATCTGCAGGATCGCCGCGGTGCCGGCGCGTTCGGCGCCGGTGGCGATCGCCTCGGCGTGCTCCAGCGTGATCACGTTGAAGGCCGGCAGGCCACGCCGCTCGGTGACGGCGGCGGCGAGCAGGTCGGCGGTACGGGCAAGAGGCATGGGAGTCCCCCGGAAGGTGAGTAGCGGGACGCGGCACCGCTACTCACCCCCGGCAGGACGGGAGTTCAGGCCGCGTGGGCCCGGGCGAGGCGGTCCGCGCCGACGATCCACTCGCCGCGGCGCATCACCGCGACGAGCTCGTGGGTGTCGGAGTCGAGGACGACGAGGTCGGCGTTCTTGCCGGCCTCCAGGGAGCCGATCGAGTCGCTCAGCCCGAGCAGGCGGGCCGGGACGGTGGACAGGGACTGCACGGCCTGTTCGAGGCTCAGGCCGTTGACGGTGACGGAGCGCCGCAGCGCCACGTCGAGGGTGAGGGTGGAGCCGGCGATGGAGCCGCCCTCGACGAGCCGGGCGACGCCGTTCTCCACCCGCACCTGGAGCGGGCCGAGCGGGTAGAGCCCGTCGCCCATGCCGGCCGCGCCCATCGCGTCGGTGATCAGCGCGACCCGGTGCGCGCCGGCGGTGCCGTACGCCAGGTCCAGCACGGACGGGTGCAGGTGGACGCCGTCGTTGATGAGCTCGACGGTGACCCGCTCGTCCTCCAGCAGCGCCACGATCGGGCCGGGGGCGCGGTGCTGGATGCCCGGCATCGCGTTGAACAGGTGGGTGGCGACGGTGGCGCCGGCCTCGATCGCCTCCAGGGTCTTGGTGTAGTCGGAGTCGGTGTGGCCGACCGCCGCGATGATGCCGAGGTCGGCCAGCATCCGGACGGACTCCAGGCCGCCCGGCAGTTCCGGGGCGAGGGTGAACATCCGGGCGTGGCCGCGGGCCGCGTCCGCCAGCTTGCGCACCAGCGCCGGGTCCGGGTCGCGCAGCAGGTCGGGGCGGTGGGCGCCGCACCGGTTGTGCGAGATGAACGGCCCCTCGAAGTGGATGCCGGCCAGCACGCCGTCCTCGACCAGCTCGGACAGCACCGCGGCCTGGTGGCACAGTTCGTCGATCTCGCCGGTGACCGTGGAGGCGACGGTGGTGGTGGTGCCGTGCTCCAGGTGCGTCCGGGCCGCCCGCAGGGCCTCCTCGGCCACTCCGGAGGTGTACGAGGCACCGCCGCCGCCGTGCACGTGGAGGTCGACGAACCCGGGCACCACGGTGCGTCCGGTGAGGTCGAGGTCGCCGGGCCGGGACTCGCCGCCGACGGACGCGATCCGCGACCCCTCGACGGTGATCCGGCCGTTGTCGACGACGCCGCCGGGCAGGACCAGACGGGCGCCGGCCAGTGCAGTACGGTCCGCGGTTGTCACGCGGTCACCTCCATGGAGAGCAGATCCCAGGCGAGCAGGCCAGCGCCCAGGGACGCGGCGGTGTCTTTGAGCATGGCCGGAACGACCATCGGGGGCATCTGGAAGGTCAGCCGCTCGTTCACCGCGTCGCGCAGTGGCGTGAAGAGGGTGTCACCGGCCTCCGCCAGCCCGCCGCCGACGATCACCGTCGACGGGTCGAGCAGGCTCTGGGCCAGCACGATCCCGTCGGCGAGGGCGTCGACCGCGGTCCGCCAGACCCCGACCGCCCGCTCGTCCCCGGCGTCGACGGCCAGCGCACAGGCCGCGGCGTCGGCGAAGGGGTCGCCGCTGGCCTCGGCCCACGCCCGGGAGACCGCCGAGGCCGAGGCCAGGGTCTCCAGGCAGCCGGCCGCGCCGCAGCCGCACCGCGGCCCGCCGGGGCGGACCACCACGTGGCCGATCTCGCCGCCGTAGCCGTGCGCGCCCGCCTCGATCCGTCCACCGATGCCGATGGCGCCGGCGATGCCGGTGCCGAGCGCGATGAACAGGAAGCGGTCGACCCCGCGGCCGGCGCCGATCCGGCCCTCGGCCAGCCCGCCGGAGCGGACGTCGTGGCCGAGGGCGACCGGCAGGCCGCCGAGCCGCTCGCCGAGCAGCTTGCGCAGCGGGAGGTCCCGCCAGCCGAGGTTGGCGGAGAAGACCGCGATCCCGTTCCTCTCGTCGATCGTCCCCGGCACCGCGACGCCGGCGGCGAGGGGCGCGCAGCCGAAGCGGCTGCGGCCCTCGTCCGCCAGGTCGGCGGCGAAGTCGAGGATGGTGGCGACGACGGCTTCGGTGCCGCGCTCCCGCCCGGTCGGTCGGCGTGCTTCGAACAGCACGGAGCCGTCCTGGGCGAGCAGCGCGGCCTTCATGCCGGTGCCGCCTACATCGAGTGCGATGACGTGCTTCACGGGGGACAGTTTCCCTTGCCCGAGTCGAAGAGGTCTAGTCCAGTTGCCCGATTGGTCTGGTCCATGGGAGGTGAGGTTTGTCGCGCTTGGGTGCCTGCTGAGGGGTTTGTGGATCCTCGGGCAACCTTCCTTCCGGTCGTGCCCGTGGCGCCCGGGGGTCGCCGCGGGCTCAGGCCAGGATGACGGACCGGGTCAGGTTGCGGGGCTTGTCCGGGTCGAGACCACGCGATTCGGCGACCGCGATGGCCAGCCGGTGGACGCGCACCAGGTCCGCCAGTGGGTCGATGCCGCCGGGGCCGGAGTCCGCGACCAGCCGCCCGCCGACCCCGTCGACCTGCTCGGCCAGGCCCTCGGGCAGTGCCCCGAAGCCCCAGACCGCGCGGCCCGGCGCGGTGATGCTGATCGGGCCGTGCCGGTACTCCATGGCCGGGTAGGCCTCCGTCCAGGCCAGTGCCGCCTCGCGCATCTTCAGACCGGCCTCCTGGGCCAGCCCGTTGGTCCAGCCCGCACCGAGGAAGGTGAACTGCTCGCAGGCCACCAGCTCCGCCGGCAACCGCTCGGCCAGTGCCCGCTCGGCGTCCTCGGCGGCGGCGGCCACCGTGCCGACCCCGGCCGGACGGGCCCCCTCGACCTCCAGGTGCGCGCGCAGCAGTGCGAGCGCGGTGGTGGCGAAGCGGGTCTGCACCACCGAGCGCTCGTCGGCGAAGCCGAGGTCGACCAGCCGGTCGGCGGCCGCGGCGATGGGCTGCGAGACGTCCCCGGTGATCGCGGTGCTGGGGGTGTCGATCCGGCCGAGCAGGTCGAGCACCTCGGTGGTGGTGCCCGAGCGGCTGATCGCCACCACCCGGTCGTAGCGGCGGTGGTAGGGGAACTCCGAGGCCGCGAAGGCGTCCGTCTCGCCGTGGCCGCCGGCCTCGCGCAGGGCCGCGTAGGACTGCGCCATGAACCACGGGGTCCCGCAGCCGACCACGGCCACGCGCTCGCCGCGTCGCGGCAGGGCGGCGCCCGCCTCGGCCGCCAGGGAGGCGGCGGTGCGCCAGTCGGCGGGCTGGGTGGCGAGCTCCTCGCCGGTCAGGGATGGATGGGGCATCGGGTGGGCTCCTCGGGTCGGCACTCCGGTCCAGGCAACGAGTGATGCGTGAAGCTGATTGATTTATAGCTTTTTCGAGCATCATTGCGCAATGGTGCTCGCCGTCCCGATCGGAGGATCCCGCATCGGCACGCGGGGATGTGACAAGCTGTCCCCGCTTCGCGCGCGGTCCCGTGCGACTCCCGGAGCAGGCCGAACGTGCGAGGAGGGGCGGCACCGCGTGTCCAGGTACGAGCGTTGGAACTCACTGCTGGAGCTGCTCGCCGAGCACGGCAAGCTGGAGGTCGAGGAGGCCGCCGACGCGCTCGGGGTGTCCGCCGCCACGATCCGGCGCGACCTCGACCAGCTGGCCCGCCAGCAGATGGTCACCCGCACCCGCGGTGGCGCGGTGGCGCACCACGTCTCGTACGACCTGCCGCTGCGCTACAAGTCGGCCCGGCACGCGGACGCCAAGCAGCGGATCGGCGCCGCGGTGGCCGCGCTGATCGCACCCGGCGAGGTGGTCGGCCTCAACGGCGGCACCACCACCACCGAGGTGGCCCGCGCGCTGGCCGTCCGCCCGGAGGTGGCCGAGCGGCCGGAGAACGGCCCGGGGCAGCCCCTCACCGTCGTCACCAACGCGCTCAACATCGCCAACGAGCTGACCGTCCGTCCGCAGGTCAAGATCGTGGTGACCGGCGGCGTCGCCCGTCCGCAGTCGTACGAGCTGATCGGCCCGCTGGCCGGCCTGGTGCTGGGCGAACTCGCCCTGGACATCACGGTGCTGGGAGTGGACGCGGTGGACGTCGAGCACGGTGCGACCGCCCACCACGAGGGCGAGGCCAGCGTGAACCGGATGCTCGCCGAGCGGGCCCGCCGGGTGGTGGTGGCCGCCGACTCCTCCAAGGTCGGACACCGCGCCTTCGCCCGGATCTGCGGTCTCGACCGGGTGGACACCCTCGTCACCGACGCCGGTGTCGACGCCGAACTGGCCGCCGCCTTCACGGAGGCGGGCGTCGAGGTGATCACGGCCTGAACGGGACGTGGGGCCCCCGCGCAGGTCCGGGGGAGACCCGGCGGAGGGTGTCCTCGATGTCACGAAAGGCCCGAATCCGGTTGCGCCTGATGCAACGTCAGGAGACAACTCGGTAACTAACACCGCAAGAGGTATGGACCACCCAGGAGAAGCCTGTCAGGGTGGCGCCGGTCTCCTCCCCCGAAGGCGGTAAACCGAGTTGAACAGCGCGGCCCAGCAAAGACCGACTCGCACGTCCTGTCGCCCGGCCCTCGCGGCGGCCCTCTCCGGCGCCCTCCTGCTGACCGGCTGCGGCACGGTCGGCAGTGACGACAGCGGCCCGGTCACCCTCCGGCTGGTGGCCGCCGACTACGGCGACACCGAGGCCACCAGCACCACCCACTACTGGAACGACCTGGTGAGCCGCTTCGAGGCGACCAACCCGGGCTTCAAGGTCTCGGTGGAGGTGGTCAGTTGGAACGACATCGACAAGCGGGTGGCCGAACTGATCGCCACCGGCAAGACCCCCGACGTGGTGCAGACCGGCGGCTACGCCGACCAGGTCGCGGCCGACCGGCTCTACCCGGCCGGGGAGGTGCTGTCGATCGACACCCAGGCCAACATGATCGACGTGTTCGCCAAGGCCGGCCAGGTGCTCGGCAGCCAGTACGGCATCCCGTTCGTCGCCTCCACCCGGGTCTTCGTCTACAACAAGACGATCTTCCAGAAGGTCGGCATCAGCGGCCCGCCCGCCACCTGGGAGGACCTGCGCAAGGACGCCGAGCTGATCAAGTCCAAGCAGCCCGGCACCATCCCGTACGCGCTGCCGCTCGGGCCCGAGGAGGCCCAGGGCGAGTCCATGATCTGGACCATGAGCGGCGGCGGCACGCTGGCCGACAACGCCGGCAACTACACCGTCGACAGCCAGCCCAACCGGGACACCTTCAAGTGGCTGCGCACCAACCTGGTGGACCGTCACCTCACCTATCCCGACCCGTCGACGGTCGACCGCAAGACCGCCTTCACGGACTTCGCGACCGGCAAGGTCGCCATGCTGAACGGGCACCCCGGGCTGGTCGCCAAGGCGATCGACGCGAAGGTCGAGTACGGCACGGCGGCCATCCCGCGCAAGGACGCCGGTGCCAAGCCGAGCACCCTCGGCGTGGCCGACTGGATGATGGCCTTCAAGGCCAACGGCCACAAGGCCGAGATCAAGAAGTTCCTCAACTTCGTGTACGCGAAGGAGAACACGCTCAAGTTCGACGAGCAGTACAACCTGCTGCCGGTCACCCAGGACACCAAGGACGAGATGATCGGCAGCGGCAAGCACCCCGACCTCACCGAGTTCCTGAACGCCCTGCCGACCGCCAACTTCTACCCGCTCGGCGACCCCTCCTGGGACAAGGTCAGCGGGCTGCTGAAGGCGAAGATCGGCGGAGCGGTGAAACCGGGCGGCGAGGGCGTGCTGGCCGAGCTCCAGGCCTCGGCCGCCCAGGAGGCCGGCCGGGCCCGCGCCGCCGCCGGCCACTGACGTCCGCCGGCCACCGACGGCCGCGGGGCACCGACGGCCGCGGGGACCGGGGCGGGCACGGGGGCGGGGCGGTGGGCGGCGGCGGCCGCGGTCAGAGGTTGATCGAGTAGGCCTTGCGCAGCGTCTCGTGCACCGTCCAGGTGGTGCGGTCGCCCTCCCGCAGGACGGCGAGGTCACCCGGACCGACCTCCAGCGTCGGGCCGTCCTCGAACTCGATGGTGGCCCGGCCGCTGACCACGACGAACAGCTCGTCGGCCTCGGTGTCGGTGACCACGCCGGGGGTGATCTGCCAGATGCCGCGGACCTGCCTGCCGTCCGGGGACTCCCAGAGCACCTTGCCGGACACCTCGGGGGAGCCGGAGACGATCTGGGCGGGGTCGAGCGGGTCGGGTTCGAGCTCGGCGTCGGGGATGTGCACCGCGAAACTGTTGGTCATGATCCCGACGCTAGCCGCCGGCGGCCCCGGCCGGCGGACGCAGAGTGTGTCGGGGCGGGCGGGCAGAATGACACCTCGTAAGCGGAGGTGACCATGGCTGAGCTGAGTGAGCGCGATCGCGCGGTGCTGGCGCTGGAGGCGCGGGCCTGGCGGACGGCCGGCGCCAAGGAGCGGGCCGTCCGGGAGGAGCTGGGCATCTCCGGCACCCGGTACTACCAGCTGCTCAACGCGCTGCTCGACCGGCCGGAGGCGCTCGCCCACGCACCGGTGCTGGTCAACCGCCTCCGGCGGATCCGGCAGGCCCGGCGCGACGCGCGCTGAGGCGGGCGGGTCGTGGCGGCCTGGCGCGGGCGGGTCGCGTCCGCCGGGCGCGGGCGCGCGGGCAGGCATCGGCCCGGCGGGTCTGGGTACGGTCGTGGGCATGGGTATGCCTGAGAACGTGACGCCCCGGACCGCCGCGGGCCGGGAGGGGCTGGCCGCGCTGCTGGCCGAGCCCGGGCGGGGCGCGGTGGGGCTGGACTTCGACGGGACGCTGGCGCCGATCGTCGCCGACCCGGAGCGGGCCCGGGCGCACCCCGGGGTGGTGCCCGCGCTCGCCGCGCTGGCGCCGCTGGTCGGTTCCGTGGTGGTGGTGACCGGGCGGCCCGCCGCACTGGCGGTGGAGTACGGCGGCTTCGCCGGCGTCCCCGGGCTCGAACACCTGACCGTCCTGGGGCACTACGGTGCCGAGCGCTGGGACGCCCGCACCGGGCGGATCACCGCCCCCGAGCCGCCCGCGGGGGTGGCGGCGGTCCGCGCGGAGCTGCCCGCCGTGCTGGCCCGGGCCGGCGCACCCGACGGCACCTGGACCGAGGACAAGGGGCGCGCGCTGGCCGTGCACACCCGGCGCACCGACCGGCCGGAGGAGGCGCTGGAGCTGCTGCGCGGGCCCCTCGACGAGCTCGCGGCCGCGCACGGCCTGATGGTCGAGCCGGGCCGGATGGTGCTGGAGCTGCGCCCGCCGGGGGTGGACAAGGGCGCGGCGCTGACCGCCTTCCTCACCGAGCGGGAGCTGCGGACGGTGCTGTACGCCGGCGACGACCTCGGCGACCTGCCCGCGTACGCGGCCGTGGAACGGCGCCGCGCCGAGGGCCTGGCCGGTCTGCTGGTGTGCAGCGCGCCGGACGGCGGCGAGGCCCCGGTCCGCGACCTCGCCGACCGGGCGGACCTGGTGGTCCCCGGCCCCGCCGGCGTGGTCGCACTGCTCGCCGCCCTCGCGGGCCGGCTCGGCCGAGCGCGTTGAGGCTCAGCCGAGGGCGTCGAGCTGGTCCAGGAACCACTGCTGCGGGGGCAGCGCGGTGGCCGCGGCGGCCAGCCGCTTGGTGCGGTCGGCACGCTCGCCCCGCGGCATGGTCAGGCCCCGGTGCAGGGCCTCGGCGGTGGCGACGACGTCGTACGGGTTGACGGTGATCGCGTCCTCGGCGAGCTCGGCGAACGCGCCGGCCTCGCGGGAGAGGACGAGCGCGCACCCGTCGTCGGAGACCACCGGGATCTCCTTGGCGACCAGGTTCATGCCGTCCCGGATCGGGTTGACCAGGGCGACGTCGGCGAGCCGGTAGGCGGCCAGCGAGCGCGGGAAGTCGTCGTTGACGTGCAGGATCAGCGGCTGCCAGGCGGGGGTGCCGAACTCGTCGTTGATCTCGTGCGCGATGCGCTGCACGGCGGCGGTGTACTCGCGGTACTCGGGCAGGTCGTGCCGGGACGGGTAGGCGAACGCGATGTGCACCACCCGGTCCTGCCACTCGGGCCTGGTCCGCAGCAGGTGCCGGTAGGCGAGCAGGCCGCGGACGATGTTCTTGCTGAGCTCGGTGCGGTCGACCCGGACGACCGTCCGGCGGTCACCGACGGCCTCCCGGAGCGCGGCGAGCCGGGCGTCCACGTCGGGCCGGTGGGCGCGCTCGCGCAGGAAGTCGGCGTCGGCGCCCAGGCCGTGCACGCCGAGCCGGGTGGTGCGGCCGGCGTGCGTCACGGTGAGGGCGTCGCGGTCGACCTCGGCGCCGAGCAGGTCGGCGCAGCAGTCGGCGAAGGCCAGCGCCCAGCGGCGGGTGAGGAAGCCGGCCCGGTCGGCGCCCAGGATGCCGGTGAGGACGGCGGTGCCCACGTCGTCGGGCAGCATCCGGTAGTACTCGGGCGGAGCCCAGGGGGTGTGCGAGAAGTGGCCGATCCGAAGGTCCGGGCGCAGCGCCCGGAGCAGGTCCGGGGCCAGCGACAGGTGGTAGTCCTGGATCAGCACGGCGGCGCCGGGCGCGGCCTCGGCCGCCAGGGCCCGGGCGAAGGCGGTGTTGTACGCGGTGTAGGACTCCCACTCGCGGCGGAAGCGGTCGTCGAAGACGGGCGAGACCGGGGTGTCGTAGAGCAGGTGGTGGACGAACCAGAGGGTCGAGTTGGCCACGCCGTTGTAGGCGCGGGCGAAGGTGCCGGGATCGATGTCCAGCATCCGGACGGCCTGTCCGCCGACGTCGAAGCCGCCGAGGTCGAGCCGGCCGTCGGGGGACTGCCGGGCGGCCGTCCGGTCGGCCTCGCCGAGCGCGGCGCAGACCCAGACGGCACTGGGGTCGTCGATCGCGGAGAGGCCGGAGACCAGGCCGCCACCCCCTCTGCGCAGGGTCAGCGAACCGTCGTCCTCGCTGCTGAAGGACACCGGGCCGCGGTTGGAGGCCACCAGGATCGGGGCGGCGCCGGGCTGATTCGAACGTGCGGACGCGTGATCGGCCATACTGCCAAGCTTGCCGCGACACCCCGGGCGCAAACCACTCGGCGCGGTGGCCGGGCGCGCCGCGCGGTCACGGGAACAGTCGCCGGTACTCGGGGACGGTGTGCATCGGCGGGCGTTCCACGGCGCCGACGGGATGGGTGTGGGCGGTGAAGCCGCGGGTCTGCGGGTCGCGGGAGAACTGGGTGAGCAGCGGGTGCACCAGGCCGTCCCCGGCCTTCAGCCGGTGGGTGCGGTCCAGCCTCTCCAGGGCGGTGCGGTAGATGGTGGCGGCCATCCGGCCGAGCGCCTGGCCGTCCTGGTGGCGGTGGTGCCGGACACCGACGTCGACCTGCGCCAGCGCGTCCAGGCCGACCGTGTCCAGGGCGTCCACCAGCAGGCCGAGCTCGACGCCGTAGCCGGTCGGGAACGGCAGCCGCTCCAGCAGGGAACGGCGGGCCGCGTACTCGCCGCCGAGCGGCTGGACGAAGCCGGCCAGCTGCGGCCAGTGCAGGTTGAGCAGCGGGCGGGCGACGAGCTCGGTGACCCGGCCGCCGCCGGCCGGGACGACCGCGCCCTCGGTCTCCAGCGGCCGGTCGTACATGGCCTTGACCAGCTGGATCCCGGGATCGGTGAGCAGCGGGCCGATGATGCCGGTGACGAAGGCCGGGTCGAACTCGCGCAGGTCGGCGTCGATGAAGCAGACGATCGCGCCGCGGGTGGTGAGCAGGGAGCGCCAGAGCACCTCGCCCTTGCCGGGCTCGGCGGGCAGCCGCGGCAGTATCGCGTCCCGGTGCACCACCCGCGCGCCGGCCTTCGCGGCCCGTTCGGCGGTGCGGTCCACCGAGCCGGAGTCGACCACCACCAGCTCGTCCACCAGCGGCAGCCGCTCCATCAGCTCCTCGCGGATCGCCGAGACGATCTCGCCCACGGTCGGCTCCTCGTCCAGGGCGGGCAGCACCACGCTGACCGTGCCCGCCCGCCCCGCGGCGCGCTTCGCGGCGAGCAGTGCGTCGACCGGGCGCTCGCCCGCCGCCCAGGAGCGGCGGCGCAGCCAGGACGCCACCTCGGGCAGCACGTCGGGCCGGGGCTGGTCGGGCAAGGTCTGCTCCTTGTAATGGGCGACGCCGTCTCGGGTGTCGGACGCCATGAGGTGGTACCGGGGCCTTCGGATACAGTCTTGGTAATGCGATCCGACCTTCGCACGTCGGGGTGGGTCGCCGTGCACGACCACAAACGCGCTGCCGGTTCCAACACCGCGCGCCACATTGCTCATCCAGAGGGACTGAGGGAACGGCCCGTCGACGTCCCGGCAACCTTCCCGTCCGGCTGACCGACCGTCAGGTCGGGGCTCCGGCGGGACAGGTGCCAATTCCGTCCTGTGGCGCGCCCGCGTCACGGGGAAGATGAGGAGAGAGGCCTCCGCCATCATGGCTACCGCTACCCCTGTCGCCGTCGACCTCGGCCCCGCCGCCGCGCTGTCCTGTCGCGAGTGCGGCGCCCGCACCCCGCTCGGCCCGAGCTTCGCCTGTGTGGAGTGCTTCGGTCCGCTGGAGATCGCCTACGACTTCGGCTCGTACGAGGCCGAGGAGCTGCGCAAGCGGATCGAGTCCGGACCGGCCTCCATCTGGCGTTACGCCCCGCTGCTGCCCGTCCCGGCCGACGTCGCCTCCAAGCCCAACCTGAACCCCGGCTGGACCCCGCTGGTCAAGGCGGACAACCTCGGCCGCGAACTCGGCTTCACCGCCCAGCTGCACGTCAAGGACGACTCCGGCAACCCGACCCACTCCTTCAAGGACCGGGTGGTCGCCTGCGCCATCGAGGCGGCGCGCGCCTTCGACTTCACCACCCTGTCCTGCTCCTCGACCGGCAACCTGGCCGGTGCGGTGGGTGCGGCGGCGGCCCGGGCCGGTTTCAAGTCCTGCGTGTTCATCCCGCACGACCTGGAGCAGGGCAAGGTCGTGATGGCCGGTGTCTACGGCGGCGAGCTGGTCGGCATCCAGGGCAACTACGACGACGTGAACCGCTTCTGCTCCGAGCTGATCGGCGACCCGGCCGGCGAGGGCTGGGGCTTCGTCAACGTCAACCTCCGCCCGTACTACGGCGAGGGCTCCAAGACGCTGGCGTACGAGATCTGCGAGCAGCTCGGCTGGCGGCTGCCGGAGCAGATCGTCATCCCGATCGCCTCGGGCTCCCAGCTCACGAAGATCGACAAGGGTCTGCAGGAGCTGATCAAGCTGGGCCTGGTCGAGGACCGCCCGTACCGGATCTTCGGGGCCCAGGCCGAGGGCTGCTCCCCGGTCTCCGCCGCCTTCAAGGCCGGCCACGACGTGATCCGCCCGGTCAAGCCCGACACCATCGCCAAGTCGCTGGCGATCGGCAACCCGGCCGACGGCCCGTACGTGCTGGACATCGCCCGCCGCACCGGCGGCGCCGTCGAGGACGTCACCGACGCCGAGGTCGTCGAGGCGATCAAGCTGCTGGCCCGCACCGAGGGGATCTTCGCCGAGACCGCGGGCGGCGTGACCGTCGGCGTGCTCAAGAAGCTGGTCGAGACCGGGCAGTTGGACCCGACCAGGGAGACCGTCGCGATCAACACCGGCGACGGCCTGAAGACCCTGGACGCCGTCTCCGATGCCGGGCTGACCGCCACCATCCGGCCGACCCTGGAGTCCTTCCGCGCCGCCGGCCTCGCCTCCGCCTGAGCCCCCACCACCACCCCGCAGCAAGGAGTAGACGCCCATGAGCGCCACCGTCCGCATCCCCACCATCCTGCGCACCTACACCGGCGGTTCGGCCGAGGTGGCCGCCGAGGGCTCCACCCTGGCCGAGGTGATCGGCGACCTGGAGCGGAACCACCCGGGCATCGCGGCCCGGATCCTGGACGACGCCGGCCAGCTGCGGCGATTCGTCAACGTGTACGTGAATGACGACGACGTGCGATTCGACGGCGGCCTGCAGACCGCGGTCAAGGACGGCGCCGCCGTCTCCATCATCCCGGCCGTGGCCGGCGGCTGCTGACCTCGGCCGACGCCCCTCGCCGGGCACTTCCCCGGCACTTCCCGCGGGGCTGCTAGCACGCCTGAGCCGTCGCCAGGAACGGAATGCGGAAATTCCGGTCCCGGCGACGGCTCCCGGCGTTGCCGGCGGACATTTGCGCACGTGGCTGGGTATAGAGTGCGGGGCAACGGGGCATTCGAGGCCGATTCGAGCGAGCCTGTCCCCGTCCTCCGGTCGGGTACGCAGCGCCTGTCCGTGCACTGAGGCCGGTGCGGCGGAGCGCGGCCGGGAACTGTCAGGCCGCCGTCAGAATTATTTCGGCGATTTGCGCCGTTGGTCCCCGATGTCCGGCGTCAATTGCACACAAGTGCCGCTTTCATCCCGTCATATCCCCTGCGGCCCGTAGCATTTGCCCAAAAGTGGGGCCTGTTGCAGAGGGCGCATGTCCGGATACATTCAGCCGCGGTCGACGCATTCACCCGCGTTCCGGTTCCCCTTTCGGGCCCGGCGCGGTGGTCTGCGGCGTGCACGGCTGCGCCCAGGGGGGTTCCCGGGCCGGCCTTCCAGACCTCTGGACCCGCACCCTGCGGGTCCGTGAAGGGCCAGCACAGCACAAGGGGAGTTCGGAATGGCTCAGGGCACCGTCAAGTGGTTCAACGCCGAGAAGGGCTACGGCTTCATCGCGGTCGACGGTGGTGCGGACGTGTTCGTCCACTACAGCGCGATCCAGATGGACGGCTACCGCACCCTCGAAGAGGGCCAGCGGGTCGAGTTCGAGATCTCCCAGGGGCAGAAGGGTCCGCAGGCGGACATGGTCCGCGCGCTGGTTGCGTGACCTCTTCGACCTGCGGAGCCTCGGTTCGGTCAACGAGCTGGCGGCCACAGATCACCGGCAGCAGGCCCGTACGGCATCCCCGTGCGGGCCTGCCGCCATGTTCGGGGACACCCCGCGATCGGGCTTGCACTCGCCACCCGAGAGTGCTAATCATTGGCGTTAGCACTCTCGGTACGAGAGTGACAAACGGATCGGGTCGGTGAGGCCTCCCGGGAGCGGTAGGGGACAGGACCCCCGCTCGCAGGGCCGTCCGTCGCGGGCACCCTTCGGTCCGATGCAGTCGATCGCGTCCCGGAGGACCACTTCACATGGCAAAGATCATCGCGTTTGACGAGGAAGCTCGCCGCGGCCTTGAGCGCGGGATGAACCAGCTTGCCGACGCCGTCAAGGTGACGCTTGGCCCCAAGGGCCGCAACGTCGTCCTTGAGAAGAAGTGGGGCGCCCCCACGATCACCAACGACGGTGTCTCCATCGCCAAGGAGATCGAGCTCGAGGACCCCTACGAGAAGATCGGCGCGGAGCTCGTCAAGGAGGTCGCGAAGAAGACCGACGACGTCGCGGGTGACGGCACCACCACCGCCACCGTGCTCGCCCAGGCCCTGGTCAAGGAAGGCCTGCGCAACGTCGCGGCCGGCGCCAACCCGATGGCCCTGAAGCGCGGCATCGAGAAGGCCGTCGCGGCCGTCTCCGACCAGCTGCTCGCCCAGGCCAAGGACGTGGAGACCAAGGAGCAGATCGCCTCCACCGCCTCCATCTCGGCCGCCGACACCCAGATCGGCGAGCTCATCGCCGAGGCGATGGACAAGGTCGGCAAGGAAGGCGTCATCACCGTCGAGGAGAGCAACACCTTCGGTCTGGAGCTGGAGCTCACCGAGGGCATGCGCTTCGACAAGGGCTACATCTCGGCCTACTTCGCCACCGACCTGGAGCGGATGGAGGCCTCCTTCGAGGACCCCTACATCCTGATCGCCAACTCCAAGATCAGCTCGGTCAAGGACCTCCTCCCGCTGCTGGAGAAGGTCATGCAGAGCGGCAAGCCGCTCGTCATCATCGCCGAGGACGTCGAGGGCGAGGCCCTGTCGACCCTGGTCGTGAACAAGATCCGTGGCACCTTCAAGTCCGTCGCCGTCAAGGCCCCGGGCTTCGGTGACCGCCGCAAGGCCATGCTCGGCGACATCGCCATCCTCACCGGTGGCACCGTCATCTCCGAGGAGGTCGGCCTCAAGCTGGAGAACGCCGGCGTCGACCTGCTGGGCACCGCCCGCAAGGTGGTCATCACCAAGGACGAGACCACCATCGTCGACGGTGGCGGCGACAGCGACCAGGTCGCCGGCCGCGTGAACCAGATCCGCGCCGAGATCGAGAACAGCGACTCGGACTACGACCGCGAGAAGCTCCAGGAGCGCCTCGCCAAGCTGGCCGGCGGCGTCGCCGTCATCAAGGCCGGCGCGGCCACCGAGGTGGAGCTCAAGGAGCGCAAGCACCGCATCGAGGACGCCGTCCGCAACGCGAAGGCCGCCGTCGAGGAGGGCATCGTCGCCGGTGGTGGCGTCGCGCTGCTGCAGGCCGGTGTCGCCTTCGACAAGCTGGAGCTCGACGGCGACGAGGCCACCGGTGCCAACATCGTCCGCGTGGCGCTGGAGGCCCCGATCAAGCAGATCGCGACCAACGCCGGCCTCGAGGGCGGTGTCGTGGTGGAGAAGGTCCGCAACCTCCCCGCCGGTCACGGCCTGAACGCCGCCACCAACGAGTACGTCGACCTCATCGCCGCGGGCATCATCGACCCGGCCAAGGTCACCCGCTCCGCGCTGCAGAACGCCGCCTCCATCGCGGCGCTCTTCCTCACCACCGAGGCCGTCATCGCCGACAAGCCCGAGAAGGCCGGCGCGCCGGCCGGCGGCGGCATGCCGGGCGGTGACATGGACTTCTGATCCTCCTTCGAGGATCGGCGAGTTCCGATCGTCCGCGAGGGCGGTCTCCCCACGGGGAGGCCGCCCTCGCGGCGTTCTCGCCCCCGGTCACCCGATCGTGCGACGCTGGGCGCATGAAGGGTCCCGGCGCCTCGGAGCGCGGCTACGGTGAGGGCGAGCAGCGTCATGCGACAGAAGGGGGGACGGCGGTGACCGCGATGGCCGTGGAGTCGGAACGGGAGTGGACCTACCTGCTGGACACCTGGAGGGAACTGGACGTCCCGGAGGGCTGGCGCGCCGAGATCGAGGAAGGGCAGATCGTCTTGGTGCCACCGCCCGGCAAGGGCCACAACCTGATCGCTGGTGAGGTGCATGACGCCCTGGTGCGCTGCCTCCCTCCGGAGATCGGCGCCTATCAGACCCTCGGAGTCGAGATCGTGCAGTCGGAGCGGATCTACGTCCCGGACCTGGTGGTCGTGGACAAGGAGCTCCTCAAGCAGCCGGACCGCGGCGACGCGGACCCGGTCGACGCCTCCGAGATCCTGCTGGCCGTCGAGATCACCTCCGCCGGCAACGCACGGCACGACCGCACCAGGAAGCTCTGGGCCTACGCCCACGCACCCGTCCCGCACTACCTGCTGATCGACCGCTTCGACGAGCACGGCCCGACCGTCACGCTGTTCTCGGAGCCGGTCAACGGTGCCTACCGGCGGAGCCTGCGCACGCCCTTCGGCAAGCCGGTCTCCCTGCCGGAGCCGTTCGGGGCCGAGCTGGTGACCGACGGGTTCCCGGGGCCGCGCTGAGCTGCGGGACAATGGGCGGATGGCCAGTCCTGAGATCGAAGCCGCACTGCACAGCGCCCGGGCGCTGATCCTCGCCGACCTGACCGCCCGCGACGTCGCGGACGCCGCCGTGGTGTCCCTGGTCGAGGACGCCGTGACGCACCGCCGCTGGTGGCTGGAGCAGTGGCCGGACGGCACCGAGTTCGTGCTCGGGCTGGTCGCCCAGGACGTCCAGGACGCGCTGCTGGAGGCGTACGGCCGCTGGCCGCTGTGCGAGGCCTGCGCCGGGGACGGCGACCCGCACGCGCTGAGCGTGGAACCCGAGCTCGGACCGGACCCGCGCTGGGTGTGCGGCAAGGAGGGCCTTATCGTCGCGCCGGTCGGGAAGCTGACCTGACCGTGCTGGGCCGGCCTGGCCGGGTCAGCCTTCGAGGGTCCTGAGCTCGGCCGCCAGGTTGGCGCGCGCGGCGGCGTCGAAGCGTGCCCGGGCGGCCTCGGTGCGGTACAGCGCGGGCAGCTCCAGCAACTGGCGCAGGACCGTCGCCCGGCCCGCCCGGAAGGCGTCCTCGGGAACGAAGCCGTACTCCTCGCGGACGGCGGCCGCGTACGCCGCGTACTGCTCGGGCGAGCCGCCGAGCACGGCCAGGTCGGCGTCGCAGAGCACCTCGCCGTTGCGGTCCCCGGCCTCGGGGGCGTGCGTGACGGTGAGCCTCACCAGCCGGGCCACCTCCTCGACCAGCGGCTCGGCCAGCCCGGCCTCGCGCAGCGCCCGGACCGCCAGGGTCGCGCTGCGCTCCTCGTTCTCGGAGCGGTCCGGCCGGTAGACGGCGTCGTGGAACCAGGCCGCCAGCCGGACGGCGTCCGGGTCCGCGGCCTGCGCGGCGAGCGCGTCCGCGTGGTCGAGCACCGCCCGCAGGTGGTCGGTGGTGTGGTAGCGGCGCTGCGGTTCGGCCCAGCGCCCCAGCAGGTCCCGGCCGTACGGCTGCGGGTCCACGGTCGCGCCGCAGCGGCGCAGCAGGTCGTTCCAGCGGTCCAGCAGGTCGGCGGTCATGGCGCCCATTGTGGCCCGGCGCGGCGACGGTCCGTCAGGGAGGGCCGGGTTTCTCGAATCGCCTGACGGTATATACCGACGACCGGTATATATGGGCGACATGACAGAACGTTCGATCCAGGAGCCCACGCTGCTCCTGCTCACCGCCCTCGCCGACGCGCCCCGGCACGGCTACGCGCTGATCCAGGAGATCGCCGTCATCTCCGGCGGCCGCGTCCGGATGCGGGCCGGCACGCTGTACGGCGCGCTCGACCGGTTGCTCGGGCAGGGCCTGATCCGGGTCGAGAGCGACGAGGTGGTGGACGGCCGGGCCCGCCGTACCTACGCGCTCAGCGACTCCGGCCGGGCGGTGCTGGCCGCCGAGGCCGAGCGCCTGCGGGCCGTCGCGGCCGAGGCCGAGCGGCGGCTCGCGGTCGTCCGTCCCCGACTGAACGGAGCCTTCGCATGAGCGACCGCACACTCGACGCCGTGCTGCGGCTCTACCCGCGCGCCTACCGTGCCGACCGGGGCGCCGAACTCGCCGAGGTCTACGACTCGTTGGCCGCCGGGACGGGCCGCCTGGGCCGGGCCCGCGAGCTGGCCGGGCTGGCCGGCCACGGCCTGCGGCTGCGGGCCGGGCTGACCTCCGGCGGCCTGCCCGGGCAGCTGATCGCGGCGGCGGTGCCGTTCGTGGTCGGGGCCGGGCTCGGCCGGCAGGCCGGCGCGGCGTGGCGGATGGCGCCGTACGACTTCGCCTGGCACGGGCAGTTGCGCTGGTGGTGGGTCGGCCTCCCCGTCGTCTGGGCGGTGGCCCTGGTGGCCGGGCTGGCCGGGCGCTGGGTGGCGGCGCGCTGGATCGCGGTGGCCGCGACCGTTGCCGGGATCGTGCTGGAGGTCGGCTGGGCCACCCAGAGCCCGGCGTTCCAGCACCTGCCGCTGTCGGTCTACCTCGCACAGGCCGTCCGGGCCTCGCTGGGCCTCGCGGTCTGGCTGGTGCTGCTGCTCCCGGCGCCGGCGGACCTGCTCGGCGGGCGGGTGCGCCGGGCGGTGCCCACCGTCCTCGCGGGCGTCGCGGTGGCGCTGCTGCTCACGGTGGGCGGGAAGGTCGTTGACACGCACCTGCTCTGGGACCCGAGCTGGCACCCCTACCGGCTCGCGCTGGTGGCGCTGCCGCTGCTGGGCCTGGCCCGCGGCCGGGTGCTGCCGGCCGCGGCGGCGATCGGCGCGCTGCCGCTGCTGATCGACGACAACCTCTGGTACTGGATCGACCTGGAGCTCGGCGGTGCCCGCCGGGTGGCGGGCTACCTGGTGTTCGTGATCCTGGCGATGGTCTGGGCCCGGTGGCTCCGGCGCCGGCACGAGGCCCGGCTGTCGCACCGGCCGCCGACGGCGGACTGAACGGGCGGTCGGGTGACTGCCCGCGGGGGCTCGCCGAGGTGGCGGGGGGTGTGGCAAGGTAGCCGCATGTCTAGACCAATCTTCGAAGTCATCGCGCTGACCGCGCAGGATGCCCAGGCCGCCGCAGCCGGCGGCGCCGACCGCCTCGAACTGGTCACGGACATGGCCGCCGACGGCCTCACCCCGGCGGTGGCGGACTTCGCCGCGATCCGCGCCGCCGTCGACCTCCCGCTGCGCGTCATGCTGCGCATCCGGGACGGCTTCACCCCCGGCGGCCTGGACGAGCTGCTCGCCCGGGCCGCCGCCCTGCGCGCCGAGGGCGCCGAGGAGTTCGTCCTGGGCTTCCTGACCGCGGACGGCCGGCTCGACCTGCCCGCGACCCGCGCCGTCGCCGAGGCGGTGGCCGGCTGCCGCTGGACCTTCCACCGCGCCATCGACCACAGCGCCGACCGCGCGGCGCTGCGCGCCGACCTCGCCGACCTCCCCGGCCTGGACACCTACCTCACCTCCGGCGCCGCCGCGGGCGTCTCGCACGGGCAGCACGTCCTGGAGGGCGAGTTGGCCAAGGCGGGCGAGCCCGGCTACCGGCAGCGGATCCTGGTCGGGGGCGGCCTGCGGGCCGAGCACGTCCCCGGGCTGCGGGCGGCCGGCTTCGACGCGTTCCACATCGGCGGAGCCGTCCGCACCGACGACTGGCACACCCCGGTCGACGCGGCGAAGGTCGCCGAGTGGCGGGCCCTGATCGACGCCTGAGGGCGTCCGGGAGGCGGGGGTCGCGGTCGGCGGACCGCGGCCCCCTTCTTCCCACCCGCTCCGTCACGCCCGCGTCCTCATGACCGCAGCTGCTCGGGCAGCGGCTCGCTGTGCAGCACGGTCAGCCCGGACACCGCCCGGGTCAGTGCCACGTACAGCCGGCGCAGTCCGGTCCGCTCGTCCGGCTCCCCGGCGACCACCGCGGCCGGCTCGTCCAGCACCACGTAGTCGTACTCCAGGCCCTTGGCGAGCGAGGCCGGGACGAGGGTCAGCCGGGCGTCGGCCGTGGTCTCGGTGCCCGGGTCGAGGAACGGCAGGCCGGCCGCGGTCAGCGCCTCGGCCAGCAGGGGGATCCGGGCGTCCGCCGCGATCAGGCCGGTCGACCCCTCCAGGGCGAGCGTCCCGCGGCAGGCCGCCACCACCGACTCCAGCAGACCGTCCGGAACGTGACGGACCGCCAGGGAGTCGGGCAGTTCGCGGACCGAGGACGCCGGCGCCAGGCCCGGGGCGATCGAGGGCAGCAGCCGGGAGGCGTAGACGATCACCTCCTCCGGGACCCGGAAGCCCTGGGTCAGCTCCTCGACGTGGGCCCCCGCCTTGCCCAGGTGGTGCAGCGCCTCCGGCCAACTCCCCGTCGCCCAGGGCGTGGTGCCCTGGGCCAGGTCGCCCAGGACGGTGGCCGAGCCGGTCGAGCAGCGCCGGCCGACCGCGCGGTACTGCATCGGCGAGAGGTCCTGCGCCTCGTCCAGCACCACGTGGCCCAGCGAGGGCGTGCGCTGGACCAGGTCGAAGGCCTCGTCCACGAGGACCGCGTCCGCGGCCGACCAGCGGGCGGACTTCACCGAGCGCGGCGGCCGCGCCCAGCGGATCAGCTCCTGCTCCTCGGGGCTCAGGATCCCCTCGGCGCACTCGGCGAGGAAGGCCGCGTCGGCGAGCAGCCGGTGCACCAGCCGGACCGGGTCGACCGCCGGCCAGCAGGCCCGGACCACGGCCTTCACGGCGGGGGTGCGGGCCACCGCGTCCTGCACCCGGTCGTCCGGGGCCTCGCCGCCCTGCTCCATCTTCACCAGGACGGCGTGTGCGATCCGCTGCGGCAGCGCCTCGGCGGCCGCGCCGTAGCGGATCCCGCGGCGCTGCAACTCCTCGATGATCTCGACGAGTTCGTAGGCCGGGACGCGCCAGCGCCGGGAGCCGCGGACCACCACGCAGGGCTCGGCCGGCAGGCTGATCCCGGCCCGTACGGCCCGCTGGAGCACCTCGGCCATCCGGGCGTCGCCCTTGACCGTCGCCGCGGCCGCCGAGTCCTCGCCGCGCACCTCGACCCGGCCGACCAGGTCCTGGACGGTGGCCTGGGCGACGTCCACCTCGCCGAGCGCGGGCAGCACCTGCTCGATGTAGTGCAGGAACGAGCGGTTCGGGCCGATCACCAGGGTGCCGGTGCGGGCGAGCCGCTCGCGGTGCGCGTACAGCAGGTAGGCGACCCGGTGCAGGCCCACGGCGGTCTTCCCGGTGCCGGGCGCGCCCTGGACGCAGACCGTGCCGGAGACGTCGGTCCGGACGATCTCGTCCTGCTCGGGCTGGATGGTCGCCACGATGTCCCGCATCGGGCCGACGCGGGGCTTCTCGATCTCGGCGGCGAGCAGGGCCGAGCGGGTCTCGGTCTCGGTCGGGTCGGTCAGGTGCTCGTCCTCGTAGGCGGTCAGCTCGCCGCCGGTGTAGCCGAACCGGCGCCGCCGCTCGACGTCCAGCGGCTCCTTGCGGCTGGCCCGGTAGAACGGCTGGGAGACCGGCGCGCGCCAGTCGATCACCATCGGGTCGCCGTCCGCGTCGTGCACGTGCCGGCGGCCGATGTAGAACCGCTCCCCGCCGGCGGCCTCCTCCCCGCCGGCGGCCTCCTCCTCGTCGGCCGTCGGCGAGGAGGGGGCCGCGCCGACCGGGTGGAGGTAGTCGAGGCGGCCGAAGAACAGCGGGGTGTGCGCCAGGTCGGCCAGCGCGGCGATCCGCAGCTCGATCTGGTTGCGCAGGACGGCGGCGGACACCCAGGTGCCCGTGACGTCCCGCAGGTCGAGCGATTCGACGTCCTCGCGCATCGCGCGCAGCGCCGCCCGGGAGGCGGCCAGGTGGTCCCGCTCACGGCGCAGCGGATCGTCGGTGGGGGTGGGAGATGGCACAGCGAACCTTCCCGGCTGCCTGGTGCCCGTCGCACGGAACGGCGGGGCGGGCAGGGCAGTGCAGCGGACTTGTCGGAGCTCACGGTGGAGGGGGTACCGCCGGTTGCCGACCGGTCGGGACCTCCCACGGCTGCCGACGACGGGCACCACGGTTCGGGAGGGGGCAGACCGGAGAGCATAGACCCGCTCACCGGGCGGCGCGAATCAATTCACCGTGCGCCGGCCTCCCCCGCGCGGCGCACGAGCCCGGCCCGCGCGCCGTACGACCCGGACCCGCGCCCCCGAGAGCCCCAGGGCTCCGCGTACGCCGGAAGGACGACCTCGGCCCCCCTGACTACGGTCTTCGGACTGATGCCGTTCGTATGGCCGAAAACCTACTGTTGAAGGCATGAGCACCGTACACATCACGGCGCCCCGGGCCGCGGCTTCCGCCCGCCGGGCGCGCACGTCCGAGAACTCCGTCCCCGGTCCCCGGGTCGCCGCCGGCGCGACCTCGGCCACCGGGCCCCGCCGTCACCGGCCGATGACCACGGCCGTCCGCAACGTCGGCATCCTGCTGGACACCGCCGCCCGGGTGGTCTTCCTCGGCCGGGACGGCGTCCGCTTCTGACCCGGCGGCCGGCCCGTCGGTCACCCGGGTCGGGCCGGTCGGTCACACGTCGTCGGCGTCGATGATCCGGTAGGCGTAGCCCTGCTCGGCCAGGAACCGCTGCCGGTGGGCGGCGAAGTCCTGGTCGACGGTGTCCCGGGCGACCACCGAGTAGAAGTGCGCCGAGTGCCCGTCCGCCTTGGGGCGCAGCACCCGGCCGAGGCGCTGGGCCTCCTCCTGGCGCGAGCCGAAGGTGCCGGAGACCTGGATGGCCACCGTCGCCTCCGGCAGGTCGATCGAGAAGTTGGCGACCTTGGAGACGACCAGCACGCTGATCTCCTTGGTCCGGAAGGCCTCGAACAGCTTCTCCCGCTGGGCGTTGCTGGTCTCGCCCTTGATCACGGGGGCGTCCAGCACCTCGCCCAGTTCGTCCAGCTGGTCGATGTACTGCCCGATGACCAGGGTCTGGTCGCCCGCGTGTTTGCGGACCAGCGACTCCACCACGCGGCGCTTGGTCGCGGTGGTGGAACAGAAGCGGTACTTGTCCTCCGGCTCGGCGGTCGCGTAGGTGAGCCGCTCGGAGTCGGAGAGGGTCACCCGCACCTCGCAGCAGTCGGCCGGGGCGATGTAGCCCTGCGCCTCGATCTCCTTCCACGGGGCGTCGAAGCGCTTCGGGCCGATCAGCGAGAACACGTCGCCCTCGCGGCCGTCCTCGCGCACCAGGGTCGCCGTCAGGCCGAGCCGGCGGCGGGCCTGGAGGTCGGCGGTGAACTTGAAGACCGGCGCGGGCAGCAGGTGCACCTCGTCGTAGACCACCAGGCCCCAGTTCCGGGCGTCGAACAGCTCCAGGTGCGCGTACACGCCCTTCCGCTTGGTCGTCATCACCTGGTAGGTGGCGATGGTGACCGGGCGGATCTCCTTGCGGGTTCCGCTGTACTCGCCGATCTCGTCCTCGGTCAGCGAGGTCCGCTTCACCAGCTCGTGCTTCCACTGCCGGGCCGAGACGGTGTTGGTGACCAGGATCAGCGTGGTCGACTTGGCCTCGGCCATCGCCGCGGCGCCGACCAGCGTCTTGCCGGCGCCGCAGGGCAGCACCACCACGCCGCTGCCGCCGTGCCAGAAGCCCTCCACGGCCTGCTGCTGGTACGGGCGCAGGTGCCAGCCGTCCTGGTCCAGCTCGATCGGGTGGGCCTCGCCGTCCACGTACCCGGCGTGGTCCTCGGCGGGCCACCCGAGCTTGAGCAGGATCTGCTTGATCTGCCCGCGCTCGGAGGGGTGCACCACCACCGTGTCCGGGTCGACCCGGGCGCCGACCAGCGGGACGATCTTCTTCGAGCGCAGCACCTCCTCCAGCACCGGGCGGTCGGTGGTGGACAGCACCAGCCCGTGCACCGGGTGCTTCTGCAGCTGCAGCCGCCCGTAGCGCGCCATGGTGTCGGCGACGTCCACCAGCAGCGCGTGCGGCACGGGGTAGCGGGAGTACGTCACCAGGGCGTCCACCACCTGCTCGGCGTCGTGGCCGGCGGCGCGGGCGTTCCACAGACCGAGCGGGGTGACCCGGTAGGTGTGGATGTGCTCGGGCGCCCGCTCCAGCTCGGCGAACGGGGCGATGGCGCGGCGGCAGTCGGCGGCCTTGGGGTGGTCGATCTCCAGCAGCAGCGTCTTGTCGCTCTGGACGATGAGCGGTCCGTCGTTCACGCGGGGAGCCCTCCGGTGGTGGTGTCGCAGACCTTCCATTGTCCCGCACTCGGGTGGAGCCGGGTGACCGGACGGCCACGGGCTCGTTGAGCAGCCCATGAACAAGCGCAACCGCTTCCTGGCCGGCCTCGCCCTCTCCGGCGCCGCCGTCGCCACCGCCGTCGGTGCGACCCCGGCACAGGCCGCTCCCACCCCCGGCCTCGACCAGGTCGCGGACATCGGGCAGCCCGGCGGGCTGTTCGGCACCGCGGCCTTCACCGTCACCGGTCTGCTGACCGGGGTCGAGCCCAAGATGCCGGACCCGCAGGCGATCGTCGACGAGGCGAAGAAGCAGAAGCAGGAGCAGGACGCCCAACAGGCCCAGCAGCACTGAGCACCGCCGGGCCGGGTCTCAGCCGGTGAGCCAGACGTAGGCCGCGAAGCGGCCGGTGGTCTGCTCGCGGCGGTGCGAGAACAGGTCCGGGTCCTCCATGGTGCACCGGTCGTCGTGCCGGATCCCGGTCACCCCGGCGCGGGTGAGCTGGGCGGTGATCCCCGCCCGGACGTCCAGCGCCGGGGTCTCCCGGCGGGTGGTGGACCACAGTTCCGGCAGGTCGGCGCAGGCCTCCTCGCGCATCGCCGCCGGCACCTCGTAGCAGCGTCCGCAGGCCAGCGGACCGATCAGGGCCACCAGGTCGGCCGGGTCGCTGCCGCGCTCGGTCATGGCCGCGACCAGGGCGGGCACCACGCCCGACACGGTGCCGACCCGCCCCGAGTGGGCCGCGCCCACCCTCCGCCCGACCGGGTCGGCCAGCAGGACGGGCGCGCAGTCGGCGGCCAGCGCCGCCAGGGCCAGTCCGGGCCGGTCGGTGAACACCCCGTCGAGCGGCGGCGCGTCCGCCCCGAACGGCTCGGTGACGTAGCGCACGTCGGCGCTGTGCACCTGGCGCATGAACACCACGCGGGCCGGGTCCAGGCCGAACTCACGGGCGGTCAGCTCGCGGTTGCGCCGGACGGCGGCCGGGTCGTCCCGGGTCGTGCCGCCCAGGTTGCGGCTGTCGAAGGGTGCGGCGCTCACTCCGCCGCGACGGTCGGCGACCGCGTACCGGATGCCGGGTGCGAGTTCCATCGGGGTCCCCCAGTGGGTAGGTGGTGCGGCTGGTCCGGCGGTCAGTCCTCGTCGACCTCGGCGACGCCGGTGATCCGGTGCAGGGCGAAGGTACGGACCTCGTCGGACAGGTGGTCGTACGCGGTGACGAAGCCGCCCTCCACCTTCACCGGGTCGACCACCCGCTGCGAGGACAGCCCCTCCGCGTTGATGTACCCGATCCACATCCGTTCACCGAGCAGGACGGCCGTCTGCAGTGCGGCCAGGGTGTCGGCGGCGGCGCTGCGCGGCAGGTGGCGCAGGTCGGTGCGGGCGGGACCGGTCTGCTGCAGGGTGGCGGCCGGGCCGGCCACCGTCTCCCGGCGCACCGCGGTGGCGGCCCGGTCGCCGGCCCGGATCGCCTTGAGCGCGGCGGCGAGCAGCACCTCGTCCGGCTGCGGCGGGCCGTCCGGCACGGGGACGGGGGGCGTGCGGGGCAGGGTGCGGTGGCTGTCCGGGCGGGTGATCAGCACGTCGCCCTCGGCGGACTCGGCGACCGGTGCGTACCCCATCTGCCGGACCACCGACAGCAGGGTCTCCGGACCGGCCTGGGCCGCCAGCACCGTCGGCGCCAGCAGCCGCAGCCTCAGTTCGGCGGCCCGGCGGTCGGCCAGCACCTCGGCGAGCAGGGCCGGGTCGTCGCAGCGCAGGTACGAGGAGGCCGCGCCGACCCGCAGCACGCCGTGCCGGCGGGCCACGTCGTCGATCAGGTAGCTGAGCGGCTGCGGCACCGGGGTGCGGGAGTGCTGGGTGAGGAAGGTGCGCAGGTCGGCGGCGGTCCGGCCGGCGTCCAGCGCGCGGCGCACCGAGTCGGGGGTGAAGCGGTAGACGGTGGCACCGCCCTTGGACTCGACGTCCGCGCACAGGGCGAGTGCCTGGGCGAGCGGGGTCAGCAGCGGACCGGGGGCGATGGCCGTCAGATCGGGCTGCAGGATCACGTGGTCCAGCGGCCGCGGCAGCAGCGGGTCCAGCAGCGGGCCGGGGTCGGCGCCGGCCAGCAGGGCGCGGGCGGGCGAGGCCAGCGCGCCGCGGCCGGTGACGCCGAGCAGTTCGGCCTCCTCCAGCGTCCACTCGGTGAGGTGGTCGCGCAGGTCGCGGCCGTCCGGGCCGGTCGGCCCGCCACGCAGCGGCCGCTGCCAGCGGAGCACGGGCAGCAGGGCCCCGGCGCCCACCACCGAGCCGGTCGGCAGCTCGCCGAGCAGCTCCAGCACGGCGCGGCGGACCAGCGGGGCGAGGGTGCGGTCCAGCTCGGGGCCGAGGGCGGCCCGGGTCCTGCCCTTGCCGTCGGGGCTGCCGGTCAGCGCGGCGACCCGGGTGGCGGTGAGCCAGCTGCGGGAGAGCTGCGCCCAGCGGTCGGCGGTGGGCTGCTGCAGCCAGAGGTCGTAGCCGGGAGTGGGCGCCCAGCGTTCGTCGGCCTCGCCGTCCGGGGCCAGCAGGCCCGCGGTGTAGGCGAGTTCCAGCCAGAATGCGGCGACCGGCTCGGGGCACTCCAGGATCAGCGCGGCCCGCTTGAGGTCGCGGACGCCGAGCCCGCCGGCCCGCAGGGTGGCGGGCGGTTGCAGGCCCCAGGCGTCCAGCAGCTCCTCGACGGTGCGGACGGCGGTGTACGCCTGGCCGGCCGCGGCGCCGTCCACCGCCTGGGGATCGCGGGTGTCGGCGGCGGTGAGGGCGGGCGGTGCGGCCTCCACCGCACGGTGGCTGCGGCCGCCCCGCAGGTGGAGCGCCAGTTCGCGGGGCAGCACCACGGAGCCCGCGCTGGACGGCAGCAGCAGGCCGCGGGCGAGCAGCCACTCCACCGGGCTGCGGACCTCGTCCACGGTGACCGGCCGCGCCGCGTCCGGGACGGTGCCGGTGGGCGGGCCCCAGACCAGGCGCTCCAACAGCGCCAGGGCCGGTTCGGGTGCCTCCGCGAGCAGCGCGGCGCAGCGCTTGCGATCGGCGAGCAGGCCGGCCAGGGCGGCGACGGCGGTGACCGGGTCGGCGGTCGGCGGCAGCCCGGCGCCGGCCAGCAGCTGCTGGAGGCGGGCGGGGGACATGCCGACGGTGGCTTCGGCCACCGTCGGACCGAGACCGGTCCGGCCGGGGTTGGCGGCGCTGGGGGTGAGCGCCTCGCGGACCGCGATCACCAGCCGCAGGGCGGAGTCCGGGCCCCAGAGCAGTGCCTGCTCGCGCAGCTCGGCGAGGGCCGCGGGCAGGGCGGCGGCGACGGCCTCCCGGTCGACCGGATCGGCCGACGGGTGCGGCTTCACCCGGGCCGGGCCGGTCAGCAGGGTGCGCACGGCCGTGTCCGGGCCGCCGTCGGGCAGCGCGGCGAGCGCCTCCGCGACCTGAAGGGTGAACCGGTCGAGGCGCTCCAGGGCGCGCAGCGCGGAGGCCCGGCTGGAGAGCCGGGCGGCCAGCTGGGTCAGGTCCCCGGGGACCGGGTTGAGCAGATCGGGCCGCGCCCGCAGCAGGCCGGTGAGCGCCTGGTCGCTCCGGGCGCGGAGCTCCTCGGCGAGCGTGCGGGGGGCGGCGGCCCGGCCGGGGCGCGACCCGCTCTGCGTGGTGGTCATCCGACCCAGGTTAGTCGGCCCGGACCGAGGGAGGGCAAGGGGCGACGGGCGGATCGGGCCGGGCGGGAGTGCGAGGACGGACCCCGGGACCGCGACCGGACCGGGCGCGGCCGCGGGCACGTGGCGTCCGGCCGGGGCGCGAGGGGGCGAAGCGCTCGCTTGGGGCGGGCGGCAGTGGGTACCGTCAGCGCAGGTGGGCCGTGCGGTGCGGTGCGATGCGGGGTGGCGGGGCGATGGCGGACAGTCCTACGAACGGCGAGTGGTGGCGGGTCGGCGGGCGGGTGCTGGGAGCCGGCGCCGGGGGCGACGGGGGGACGCAGCCCGAGGAGAGCGTGTACGCGGCGCAGGTGCCGGCCGCTGCGCCCCCGCCGCCGTCCGGTTCGTCCTCCGCCGGTTCGTCGCCGGGCCCGTCGTCGTCGCGGTCGGACGTGCCGCGGTCGGACGTACCGCGGTCGGATGTGCCGCTGTGGGACCGGTCGCTCACCGGCACCGGTGCGGGGTCCGGTGCGGCGGCCGGTGCCGACTCCGGCCGGCGCTCGGTCGGCGAGGACGTCACGGCGAGGTTCCCCGGCTGGGACGCCGTCAAGTTCTACCCCTTCGAGGAGCCCGCGCCCGCGCCGGTCGTGCCGGATCCGCGGGAGGGCGACGAGGACGCCGAACCGGGTCCGAAGGCACCGGGTGCCAAGGGAGCGCGGGGGCCGGTCGGCCGGGCGTCGAGGGCCCGGGCCGCGGAGGCCCCGGTGCCCGAGGCCGCCGAGGACGCGGTGGGGCCACCGGTGCGGCCCGGGCTGCTGGCCGGGCGGCGGCCGGCGCCGCTGCTGCTGGTCGCCGCGCTGGCGCTGCTGGCGGGGGCGTACACCGGGGTGCTGCTGGCGATGCTGGCCGGCTGGGGGGCGGCGTACCTGTCCCGGGGGCTCGGCGACGTCACCAAGAAGTTCGCGGTGCTGGGGATCCCGATGATCTGCATGACCGGGGCGACGGTCTGGTTCTGGGGCCGGGCGCAGGGCCGCTGGGGCACGCCGGTGAGCGCGGGAACGCCGATGGGCGAGGTGACCTGGTCGGCGGCGCCGGGGGTGCTGCGGGTCGCCGCGGTGCTGACGGCGCTGTTCCTGCTGGCCGTGACGCTGCGGCGGCGCCGGGAGCCGTGAGCCGGCCCCCGGGGCGTCAGTCCCCGCGCACGGCGGTGGTGTAGCGGATGGTGGTGCGGCGGGTCAGCGATCCGTCGGGCCCGGTCAGGGGCGCCAGCGCGGCGAGCGCGGCCCGGCGGGCCTCGGCGAGGCGTTCGGCGGGGACGGCCTCCAGGGTGGCCCGGCGCCCGCTCGCCCGCAGCGCCTCCCACCAGGCCCGCGGATCCGGGTAGTGGGTGACGGAGTCCCGTTCGACGGTGCGTACGGCGGTGAAGCCGGCGTCCCGCAGCAGCCCGGCCGCCGCCTCCGCGGTGCGGGCCAGCGGATTCGGTCCGGTCGCGCGGGTGCGTCCGTCGGCGGCCTTCACCGTCGGCCCCCGCCCGGCGGCGAAGCCGGTGAGCACGGCCGAGGGCTCGGCCCAGCGCGGGTCCTCCGGGCCGAAGGCGGTGAAGCCGAACAGCCCGCCCGGGGCCAGCAGCCGGTGGGCGGCGGTGAGGGCGGCGACCGGGTCGGGGGTGTGGATGACGGCGAACGAGGAGAGCACGGCGTCGAAGGAGCCGTCCGGGAAGTCCGGCTGCTCGGCGTCGCCGAGGCGGACCACGACCTGCGGCAGTCCGAGGGCGGCGGCGTCGGCCGCGGTGCGGCGGACCATGCCGGGCGCCAGGTCGATCCCGACCGCCGTCCCGCGCGGGCCGACGGCGGCGGCCGCCGCGAACAGCACCGCGCCGCGGCCGCAGCCCAGGTCGAGCACCCGGTGGCCCGGGCCCGGCGCCGCCAGCGCGACCAGCCGTGCGCCGACCGGGTTGAAGAAGGCTCCGTTGTGCTCCTCGTAGTCGTCGGCGACGAGGGAGAAGGTCCGGGCTATCTCGGCCTTGCGCCGCTGGGCGTGCGCCATGCGGCCATGGTGGCGCGGGCCCGTCGGCGGGGCAAGGGCGTGTCCGCGCGAAGCCGTGACGGCGCACCGGCCGGTTCAGCCGCCGAGGGCCCGCTGGAGTTCGGCGATGACGAGGTTGGCGCCGGTGTAGCCGACGCCCTCGAACCACAGCTGGTCCTCCACCGGGAACGCCCGGTGCGCCCTCACGGCGCCGAGCGCCTGCCAGGCGGGACTGGCCAGGACGGCCGCGGCGCCGGACCGTTCGGGATCGCCGTGGGTGGCGTGGAAGAGGTAGTCGCCGTCGGCCTGGGCGAGCTGGTCGACGCTCACCTCGATCTCGAAGCGGTCGACGTTCTGCGCGTCCGGCCGCCCGAGCTGGAGGTCGCCGAGCACGCTGCCGATGAAGCTCGGCCGCCCGGCCATCCGGATGCCGGGGGAGCCCTCGACGAAGCGCACCACGCTGATCCGCCGGCCGCCCGCGCCGGCCTCGCCGATCGCCTGCACGGCCTGCCCGACGTGCCGGTTGTACGCGCCGACCACGGCCGCGGCCTGTTCGCGGCGGCCGAGGGCGGCGGCGTGCAGCTGGAAGTTGTCCTTCCACGGGTAGCCGGCGGCGTGGGTGAACACGGTGGGCGCGAGGCGGCTCAGGGCGTCGTAGTGGGCGCCGTCCCGGCTCCGGTTGCCGAGGATCACCTGCGGGTCCAGGGCGACGATCCGGACCAGGTCGGGGCTGCCGATGTCCCCGATCCCGGCGACCTCGGCCAGCCGGGACGCGGGCCAGTAGTCGGGCAGACCGGCGTCGAGGGCGGCCTTGGCGGCGCCCACCGGGGTGATGCCCAGGGTCATCGCGGAGTCCAGCTCGGCGGTGTCCAGGGCGATCACCCGGTCCGGGCCGCCCGGTACCACGACCGGCCCGGTGGCGGCTGTCACCGTGACGCTGGGCGTCGGCAGCGGGAGCGGGCTCCCGGTGCCGCCGACCGGCGGCGCCAGCCGCGGCCGACCGGTGCCCAGCGCGGTGCAGCCGGTCAGCAGCGCGGCGCCCAGTCCGGCCAGTGCGGTGCGGCGGGAGGGCTGGTGCGGCACGCCGGAACCTCCTGATCACGCTCGGTTGCCAGCGATTATGTCCCGGTTTGCCCGCGAAGACGGGGACCCGGTGCGGCAGAGCGTGATCAATGGCGCCCGGGGCGTCCGGGTCCGCCGTCCGGGTCCGGCGTTCGGGTCGGCCGCCGGGGTCGGGCGGGCGGGTCCTAGGCTGGCGGTATGGCGCTCACCGTTGGTTTCGACCTCGACATGACCCTGCTCGACACCCGACCCGGGATCAAGGCCACCTACGACGTGCTGTCCGCGGAGACCGGCACGTTCATCGACAGCGACCTCGCGGTCAGCCGGCTCGGCCCGCCGCTGGTGCAGGAGATCGCGCAGTGGTTCCCGGCCGAGCACGTCGACGAGATGGCCGACCGCTACCGGGCGCTCTACCCGGACCACGCGGTGCCCCGCACCCTGGTGCTGCCGGGCGCCTTCGAGGCCGTCCGGGCGGTCCGCGAGCGGGGCGGCCGGGTGGCGGTGATCACCGGCAAGTACGAGCCCAACGCCCGCCTGCACCTGGACGGCGTCGGCCTGCGGGCGGACGTGCTGGTGGGGGACCTGTGGGCGGAGACCAAGGGGGCGGCGCTGCGCGAGCACGGCGCGAGCGTGTACGTCGGCGACCACGTCGGCGACGTGGTGGGCGCCCGGGCGGCCGGCGCGGTGGCGGTCGCGGTGGCCACCGGTCCGTACGGCGAGCAGGAGCTGGCCGAGGCCGGCGCCGACGTGGTGCTGGCGGACCTGACCCGGTTCCCGGCCTGGCTGGCGGGCTACTCGGGCTGAGCCGTGAGCCCCGCCACGGCCCGCCGCCGCTGGGCCCGCGCGGACAGGAACAGCCCCGTGACCGAGAGCAGGAAGCCCAGCGGCATCAGCATGCACAGCCAGTAGGCCGGGCTGGGGAAGCGCGGCAGGTCGAAGAAGAGCGGGACGAAGGTCACCAGGGTGGCCACGGCCCCGGCGCCGAAGACGATCGCCCCGGCCCGGACGAGGGCGTCGCCCCGGTCTGCACTCGGACTGCTCACAACTGACTCCTTCACCGCTCGGCCGTCCAGTCTGACAGAGCGTCCGACCCCCGCCGATCGGCGGGGTGGGGCTCCCTCTGTACGCTCAGGTTTCCCAGGGAGTTCTCAGGCACCCTGGAGGTTGTCGTACTGAGGCTTCTGCGGGGGGATCCCGGGGGCCGGGCCGTCGGGAAACAGGGGCTTCACACGCATGGGTCTGACCAGTCACAAGGTGCTGGCGCTGTCCGCGCTGGTCTCTGTCCTGCTGGTGGTCGGGACGGTCTGGCTGTGGCCGCGGCTCGCCCGCGGCGGCTGGGCGGCGGTCTGCGGCCGGATCGGCACCATCCTCGCCACCCAGCTGGCCGTGGTCTGCACGCTGGGGCTGGCGGCCAACAACTCGTTCGCCTTCTACAGCAGTTGGGACGACCTGCTGGGCACCGCGGACAACGGTCCGGTGAACATCGAGAACCAGTTCGCCGACGGCCGCCGGACGGCCGGCATCCAGCAGATCGGCAACGAGAACGTGCGCGGCGCCAACACCGTCGGCCGTGACCCGGCCGTGGTCGGCCGCCTGGAGCGGATCCGGATCCCGGGCGCCACCACCGGTCTGGCCACCGAGGGTTACGTCTACCTGCCGCCGCAGTACTTCCAACCCGAGTACCAGAACCGCAAGTTCCCGGCCGCGATGGCCATCACCGGCTTCCCCGGCGACGCCAAGAACCTGGTCACCAAGCTCAACTACCCCGCCACGGAGCTCCAGCAGATCCGGGAGGGGAAGATGAAGCCGACCGTGCTGGTACTGATGCGCCCCTCCCCGGCGATGCCGCGCGACACCGAGTGCGAGGACATACCCGGCGGCCCGCAGGCCGAGTCGTACTTCGCCAAGGACGTGCCGGCCGCCATCCGCGGCTCCTACCGGGTCGGCGCCGCCCCCGGCGACTGGGGCCTGGTGGGCAACTCCACGGGCGGCTACTGCGCGCTCAAGCTGGCGATGAAGCACCCCGAGGTGTTCTCCGCCGCCGTCTCGCTCTCCGGTTACTACCGCGCGGCCGACGACCCGACCACCGGCGACCTGTTCGGCGGGCAGCAGCAGCGCCGCAACGAGGCGGACCTGTCCTGGCGGCTGGCCAACCTGCCGCACCCGGCGGTCTCGCTGCTGGTCGGCGGCAGCAAGGAGGGCGACGGCGACTACTACGAGAGCACCCGGCAGTTCGTCGCCGCCGCCAAGGGCGGGCCGACCCGGGTCTCCTCGATCACGCTGGAGACCGGTGGCCACAACTTCAACACCTGGAACCGGATGCTCCCGGCCTCGCTCGGCTGGTTGAGCGAGCACCTGAACGCGCCGGCCTGACCCCGTCGGCCCGACCCGCCGCGCCCGCCCGGTTCCCGCCCCGTTCCCGCCCGGTTCCCGCCGCTGTCCCGCCCCGCCGTGACCAGGCATCGGTCACTGCATGGAGTTTCCTGGCAGCGGGGAGTTTCGACCTCGCCCCGGCCGGGGTATGCAGCCATCGCGCGGGGTCCGAGCGGACACCCGCCCTACCGAGCGGGGGTGAGAGCCAGTGGACAGCGCCCCTGCGCACCCTGGCCCGGCCAGGCCCCGAAGTGCGTCTCTTCCAGCGCATGAGTGAGCAGCTGAGAGATCATTGACCCGCTCACCGGGCCGATCCGCCGAGCGCGGTCGGTCCGGCGTCCACCCAGCGGGCCCCGGGCGCAGCGCCGAGGCCGCTCCACACCCACACCGAGGACTTTTCGAGATGCCCACCGGCCAGGTCAAGTGGTTCAACGAGACGAAGGGCTACGGCTTCCTGTCGCGCGACGACGGCGGCGAGGTCTTCGTCCACACCAAGGCGCTGCCCACCGGCGTCACCGCGCTGCGGCCGGGGCAGCGGGTCGAGTTCGGCATCGTCGCCGGTCACCGCGGTGACCAGGCGATGAGCGTCACGCTGCTGGAGGCCCTGCCGTCGGTGGCGGCGGCCCAGCGCAAGAGCGCGGACGACATGGCCCCGATCGTGCAGGACCTGATCACCACGCTCGACGCCGTCCTGCCCGGGCTGCAGCGCGGTCGCTACCCGGCCAAGCCCACCGGCCAGAAGCTGGCCGTGCTGCTGCGCGCCGTGGCCGAGCAGTTCGACGTCTGAGCGACGCTCAGGACACCGGCCCGGTCAGAACGCCAGCGCGCCCGGGTCGACCGCGGGGGCCAGACCCTCCTCGGCGGCCCGGGTGAGCAGGGCGCGCACCGCGGCGTGGCCCTCCTCGCCGAGCTCGGCGGTGAACTCGTTCACGTACAGGGCGATGTGCCGGTCCGCCACGTCCGGGTCCATCTCCTGGGCGTGCGCCATCACGTACCCGCGGGAGGCGGCCGGGTCGTCCCAGGCCATCGTGACCGACGTGCGGATGGTCCGGGCCAGCTCGCGCAGTCGGTCGGCGCCCAGCGAGCGGCGGGCCACGATCGCGCCCAGCGGGATCGGCAGGCCGGTCTCCAGCTCCCAGGCCTCGCCCATGTCGGCCAGGCTGTGCAGCCCGTAGCGCTGGTAGGTGAACCGGGCCTCGTGGATCACCAGGCCGGCGTCCACCCGGCCGTCCCGGACGGCCGGCATGATCTCGTGGAACGGCAGCACCACGATCTTCCCGAAGCCGCCGGGCACGGCCTTCGCCGCCCAGAGCCGGAACAGCAGGTACGCGGTGGAGCGCTCGCTCGGCACCGCCACCGTCCGACCCGCCAGCGCGGCCGCGTCCCGCTCGCCCGCGGTCAGCACCAGCGGCCCGCAGCCCCGGCCGAGCGCCCCGCCGCAGGGCAGCAGCGCGTACTCGTCCAGCACCCAGGGCAGCTGCCCGTAGGAGATCTTCAGCAGGTCGAGCTCGCCGCGTTCGGCCATGCCGTTGGTGAGGTCGATGTCGGCGAAGGTCACCTCGGGCGCGGCCGCGCCGGGCACCAGGCCGTGCGCCCAGGCGTGGAAGACGAAGGTGTCGTTGGGGCAGGGCGAGTAGGCGACCTTGAGCGGCTCAGCCACGGGAGGCCTCCTGGAGCAGGGCTCGGTACGGCAGCGCGTGGAAGGACCGCTCCAGGGCCCCCAGCGCCTCTCCGATCCGCCAGGCCGCGCGGTCGCGCGGTCCGACGGGGTTGGACACGGCCCGGACCTCGAAGGCCGGCGTCCCGAACCGGGCGGCCGCCTCGGCCACCCCGAAGCCTTCCATCGCCTCGGCCAGCGCCCGCGGGTGACGGGCGGTCAGTGCCGCGGCCCGTTCGGCGCTGCCGGTGACCGTGGAGACGGTCAGGACGTCCCCGGTGGCGGCCCCCAGGGCATCGGCGGCCAGCCGGACGGCGGCGGGGGGAGGGGTGTGCCGGACGGTCCCGAAACCCAGCCGGGCGACGTCCTGGAAGCCCTCGGGCGTCTCGGCGCCCAGGTCCGCGGCCACGATCCGGTCGGCCACCACCAGCGAGCCGACCGGCGCGCCGGGTGCGAACCCGCCCGCGATCCCGGCCGACACCACCAGGGCGTACGGCCGTGCGGCCAGCGCGGCCGCGGCGCCGGCCGCGGCGGCGGCCGGGCCGACACCGCCGACCAGGACGTCCACCGGCACGCCGTCGGGGTGTTCGCCGCGCCGCAGCTCGCCGCCGCCCGGGACGGGCAGCGGCCGGGCCCCGGGCAGCGCGCGCAGCACCGCGTCCGCCTCGGCCTGCACCGCGACGACGACCAGCAGCCCGGCCTGCGGGAGGCCGGGCTGTTCGTGGTCGGACGCGCTCATCGCGGAGGGGTCAGCTCGCGGTGTGCAGCTCGAAGTACCAGACGCCGTAGATGTCGTTGGTCTTCTGGTCGGCCTCGACCACGGTGACCGTGGTGGTGCCGGAGGTGTTCAGCAGCGTGGAGGCGAGCACCGTGCCGGAGAAGGTGGAGCCCTTGACCTCCTGCGCGATCGGCGACTGGCCCTGCTGACCGCCGTCGGTGAACGCGAACCAGCCGCGGTCGCCGGTGTCCGGGTCCACGCCGACGCCTACCCGGTTGCCGGCCTCGACCTCCAGGGATTCCAGCTTCTTGTCCTTGCCGGCCTTCTTGGCGTCCACCTGGCACTTCTCGATCTGCGCCTGGTCGAGCGGCTTGCCGCCGTTGTAGCAGAGCGGACCGCTGCGGACCGAGGAGGTGCCGACGACCAGCGTCGCCTCGCGCTCTGCGGGCTTGCCCTGGTTGCTGGCGTAGGCGATCGAACCGCCGACCGTGCCGGCGCCGATCACGACGACGGCGCCGAGGGCGGCGATGACACGGGTGCTGAGGCTCATGGGCAAGAGGCTACCGGGCTTTCGCGATCACGGTGCGCCGGGGTGGCCGAGTCGGCCCCGGCGTCCCCACGGGCGGCCGATCCTCCGGGCGGGTCAGGCCACCCGGGGCCGGGCCGCGGAGCGGCGCGGGCCGATCCGGAAGAGCGACCAGACGGTCAACAGCAGTGCCACGCACATCACCCCGGCCGCGAGCGCCAGGCCGAGCACCGCGTTCAGCGGCAGCGAGATGCCGACCACCCCGCCGGCCACCCAGGACAGCTGGAGCAGGGTCTCCGAACGGGCGAACGCCGAGGTCCGGACCGCCTCCGGGACGTCCCGCTGGATCAGCGCGTCGAGCGCCAGCTTGCCCAGCGAGGCCGACATGCCGGCCGTCGCGGCGACCACGGCCACGGTCAGCAGGCCGTACCAGATCGCCGCCGCGGCGGCGGCCACGGTGGCCAGCAGCAGCACCGTGGTGATGATCACCTCGGAGCCCCTGGTGCGCAGCCAGGAGCCGAACACCGAGCCGAGCGCGTTGCCCACCCCCGCCGCCGCCGCGACCACGCCGAGTGCCGCCGTCTCCGGCAGGCCGCCGATCGGGTCGTTGCGGATCAGGAACGCCAGGAACATCACCAGGAAGCCCACCAGGAACCGCAGCGAGGCCACCCCGCGCAGGGCCAGGATCACCGAGGGGCCGACCGCCCGCAGCACCCCCTTGGCCTTGACCGGCCCGTGCTCCTCGGAGTGCAGCACGGCCCGCTGCTCGCCCTTGGCGGAGTCCACCTTGTGCGGCAGGTGGAAGGCCATCAGGGTGCCGATCACGAACACCAGGAACGCCCCGCGCAGCGGCCAGCCCGGGCCGATCAGGTGCAGCGCCCCGCCCACCCCGGCCGCCACCATGGTGGCCAGCAGCCCGGCCAGCGTGACCCGCGAGTTGGCCTTCACCAGGGACAGCTGCGGTGGCAGCAGCCGCGGCACCACCACGCTGCGCACCACCCCGTACGCCTTGGAGGCGACCAGCACCCCCAGGGCCTCCGGGTACAGCGCCAGGCCGCCGGTGGCGATCGTCCCGGCCATCGTCCAGGCCAGCACCGCGCGGGCCAGCATCGACATCGCCATCGCGGAACGGCGGCCGTGCGGCAGCCGGTCCAGCAGCGGGCCGATCACCGGCGCCAGCAGGGCGAACGGCGCCATCGTGATCAGGAGGTAGAGCGCGACCCGGCCGCGGGCCTCGCCGGTCGGCACCGAGAAGAAGATGGTGGAGGCCAGCGCGATGGTGATCAGCATGTCGCCGAAGGAGTTCAGCGCGTGCAGCTCGATCAGCTTGGCCAGGCCGGACTCGCCGGCGCCCTCCGCGGAGGTCGCCCGCCGGATCCGCCGCCCGGTGCCGTGCACCACCTTGCCGGTGCGCGCGCCGGCGGCCGAGGCGCCGCGGGTCAGCACGTTGCGTGAGCGGGCGGGCCGCGCCGAGTCGTCCTCCGGCTGCGGCTCCGGTTCGCCGGCCGGGGGGACCGTCGGCTGTCGCGGCACAGCCTGCGCCTCCGCGTGGTCCTCGCCCTGCGGGGAGTGCGGCCCGTGCTGCGACGGATTGTCGTCCGCCACATCGCAATCCTGCCCGAGAATGGCGTGGGCGACGAGTGATTGACGCTTGCGTACGGATGGCGAGTCGCCGTCCGGGCGGTGTCGGGGGTGCCCGGTGCGGCCGTCGCGGTGCCCCGGGCTGTGCTCCCCGGTCGACTGGCGGGTAGCCTGCACTACGGCGTGTGCCGGGACGGCACAGGGGAGGGGTCAGGGCGGCGCGGCCCGTCCCGGAGGTGTCCCCGGTTCGAGCAGAATGGAACCGGTACCCGGCGGGCCGACGCCCGTCGGCAGCATTGCGGGCCCGCCCCGGCGGGGCGGTGGGCCGGATATCTACCGCAGGAACGACAGGACTGGGAGAGAATCGACGCCGTGAGCGCTGCGATGCGAAGCCGTACCCCGGACCGGCTCTGTGCCGAGGCCGTCGAACTCGCCCGCCAGGCCGCCGGGGAGGCGGTGGGCCCCGAGAGCGTGGGCGCCCACCTCGGCGTCCAGGCGGACGGCGACCGCGTCGTCACCCACACCTTCGAGTGCCTGGACGCCGCGTACCGCGGCTGGCACTGGGCCGTGACCGTGGCGCGGGCGCCGCGGGCGAAGAACATCACGCTGGACGAGACCGTCCTGCTGCCGGGCCAGGACGCCGTCCTCGCACCCCAGTGGGTGCCGTGGAGCGAGCGGCTGCGCCCCGGCGACCTCGGCCCCGGCGACCTGCTGCCGACCGGCGCCGACGACCTGCGCCTGGAGCCGGGCTGGACCGGCGAGGACGAGCCCGCCCCCAACTCCGCGGTGGCGCTGGCCGCCGAGGAGGAGGTCGTGGTCTCGGACCCGGACGTCCAGCCCGCACCGGCCCGGGCCCGGATCGGCGCGATCGCCGAGGAGCTCGGCCTCGGCCGGCCCCGGGTGCTCTCCCGGCTCGGCCTGCACCTGGCCGCCGACCGTTGGGAGTCCACCTTCGGCCCGCAGACGCCGATGGCCCAGGCGGCCCCGGCCTCCTGCACCAGCTGCGGCTTCCTGGTCCCGATCGGCGGCTCGCTCGGCCAGGCGTTCGGCGTGTGCGGCAACGAGTTCGGCCCGGCCGACGGCCAGGTGGTCTCGCTCGGCTACGGCTGCGGCGCGCACTCCGAGGCCGCCGTGCTGCCCGCCCCGCCCGTCCCCTCCGAGCTGATCCTGGACGAGACCGTGGTCGAGCCGCTCCAGCTGCGACCGGACCGCACCGGCGGTTCGGTCGAGCCGGACGCCCCGGCCGAGGAGCTCGGCCACTCCTGACGGCCCGGCAACCGCTTCCGGAGGACCCCGTCGAACCGGCGGGGTCCTTCGCCGTTCCCGCCCGCGCCGCCGCGGCCGGTGGCCGCCGACCGGCTCGCGCCCGGCCCGCCGCGCCCACCCGTGGTCGGTGATGTCGGCCGGGCAGGGAAGAATGCCCCCGTACGCACGACAGCTCGGCGGAAGGCGGCAGGTCGCGGTGGAGCCTCGGATCATCGGCAGCGGCACGGACGGACAGGCGGCTGACGTCTTCGACACGGCCGGACTGCGCAGGCGGGTGCTGGACGCCTGGACGGCCGCGCCCGCACGGTTCCGCGAGGACGCCAACGCGGAGGAGGAACTGGCCCTCGGCGGTTACCGCGACCGGCTGATCGTCGAGCTCGCGCAGAACGCCGCGGACGCCGCCGCCCGCGCCGGCGGCGGCCCCGGCCGCCTCAGGCTGACCCTGCGCGAGGGCGTCCTCGCCGCCGCGAACACCGGCGCCCCGCCGGACGCCGCCGCCGTCGAGTCGCTCTCCACCCTGCGCGCCTCCGCCAAGCGGGCCGACGGCGACGGCGCCGTCGGCCGGTTCGGCGTCGGCTTCTCCGCGGTGCTGGCCGTCAGCGACGAACCGGCCGTGCTCGGCGGCCACGGCGGCGTCCGCTGGTCGCTCACCGAGGCGTACGGGCTGGCCGCGGCCCGGCCCGAGCTCGCCGAGGAACTGCGCCGCCGCGAGGGCCACGTCCCGCTGCTGCGCCTGCCGTTCCCGGCCGAGGGCGCCGCCCCGGACGGCTACGACACGGTCGTGGTGCTGCCGCTGCGCGATGCCGCCGCCGAGGACCTCACCCGCCGGTTGCTGGCCGAGGTCGACGACGCCCTGCTGCTCACCCTGCCGGGCCTCGCCGAGGTCACCGTCGAGACCCCCGACGGCGTGCGCGTCCTGACCCGCTCCGCGACGCTCGCGGAGCCCGGCGGGCCGACCCTGGTGACCATCACCGACGGTGAGCGGCAGGCCAGTTGGCAGACCGTCAGCCGGTCCGGCGAGATCGCCCCCGAGCTGCTCGCCGACCGCACCACCGAGGAGCGCGCCCGCCCGTACTGGTCGGTGACCTGGGCCGTCCCGGTCACCGCCGACGGCACCCCGCAGCCGCCCCGCACCACCCCCGTGGTGCACGCCCCCACGCCGAGCGACGAGCCGCTCGGCGTGCCCGCCCTGCTGATCGCCGGGTACCCGCTGGACTCCACCCGCCGGCACGTCGCGCCCGGCCCGCTCACCGACTTCCTCACCGAGCGCGCCGCCGAGGCCTACGCCGACCTGCTCCGGGTCCGCGGCGCCGACCTCGGCTCGCTCGGCCTGGTGCCCGCCCCGCTCGGCCAGGGGGCGCTCGACAACGCCCTGCGCGCCGCGATCCTGGAGCGGCTGCCCGCCACCCCCTTCCTGCCGCACCCCGGCACCGTGGACGAGGGCACCCCGGCCCTGCGCCCGCGCGACGCCACCCTGCTGGAGGGCGCCGACCACCTGGTCGTCGAGGCGCTCGCCCCGATCTTCCCCGGCCTGCTGCCGGCCGGCCTGGAGCGCCGCAGCGAGCTGCGCGCCCTGGCCGTGCGCCGGGTGCCGCTGGCCGAGGTGGTCGACCAGCTCGGCGGCCTGGACCGCGAGCCCGCCTGGTGGCGCAACCTGTACGCGGCGCTCGGTGGGGCCGACCCGGAGGCGCTGGGCGCGCTCCCGGTACCGCTGGCCGACGGCCGTACCGTCACCGGCCCGCGCCGGGTGCTGCTGCCCTCCGACGCCGCCGACTGGGCCGGCTACGAGGGGTACCCCGAGACGCTTGCCGAGGCCCTCGAACTGCTCGACCTGCGGCTGGCCCACCCGGACGCCGCGCACCCGCTGCTGGCCAAGCTGGGCGCCGGCACCGCCACCCCGGCGGGCGTCCTGGACACCCCCGAGGTCCGGGCCGCCGTGGCCCGCTCGCTGGAGGTCGGCGAGGACGACTTCGACGCCGCCGTGGACCTCGCCGACGCGGTGCTCGCCCTGGTCAAGGCCGCCGACGCGACCCCCGGCGGCCACCCCTGGCTGGCCCGGCTGGCATTGCCCGACGACGAGGGCGAGCTGACCCGGGCCGGTGAGCTGATCCTGCCCGACAGCCCGCTCGCCGCCCTCGCCCGCGAGGACGACGCCGGGTACGTGGACGACGACCTGCTGGACCGCTGGGGCCCCGACGTCCTCGCCGCCGCCGGAGTGCTGTCCAGCTTCGCCCTGGTCCGCGCCGAGGACGTGGTGCTCGACCCGGACGACCTGGAGCGGCTCGACCCGACCGCCCCCGCCGACCGCGCCGCCGGCGGCCGTCCGACCGGCCTGCTGGACGAGGCCCCCGACGGCCTCGCCGACTGGTGCGAGGACGTGCTGGAGGCGCTGCACGCCGACGACGCCGACCTCGGCGTCCCGCCGGTCGCCGCCGAGCTGCTCGCCGTCCGCGACCTCGACCTGGTCGACGACACGGCCTGGCCCGAGGCGCTCGCCCTGCTCTCCCGGCCGCCGTACCGCGAGGCCGTGGTCAACCCCGTCCGGACCCTGCTGCCCGACGGCAGCTACACCGACCTGCCGCCGTACACCGCCTGGTGGCTGCGCGACCACCCGGTGCTGGACGGCCGCGAACCGGCCGGGCTGCGGGCCGCCGGCGCGGACCCGCTGCTGCGCGGCCTCTACGACGAGGCCCGCACCGCCCTGGACGAGCAGTTCCTGCACGCCCTCGGGGTGCGCACCACGCTCGCCGCGCTGCTCGCCGAGCCGCACGGCCCGGAGGAGCTGCTGGACCGCCTCACCGACCCGGCCTCCGAGGTGACGCACCGCCAACTGCACGGCATCTACACCGCGCTGGCCCAGTTGCCGGCCGAGCGGGTGGAGTCGCTGGACGTCGTGCGGGCGCTCACCGCGCTGGACGAGGAGACCGGCCGGCGCGGCGACCGCACGGTGGTCGTGGACGCCGCCGACGCGGTCGTCGCCGACGCCCCCGACCTGGTCGAGCTGCTGCACGGCCACCCCGTGCTGCCGGTCGCCCCCGCGCTCGCCGTGGACCTCGCCGAACGGCTGCACGTCTCGCTCGCCAGCGAGGTGGCCGGCGGCCGGGTGCTCTCCGAGGGCAGCCTGCACCGGGTGCCCGCCGTCGTCCGCGAGCTGCTGCCCGGCTGCCCCGCCGCGTACGAGGAGCACGAGGAGCTGCTGGTGGTCGGCCCGGACGGCCGCGAGGCCGCCGTGCACTGGCGCTGGGACGGCGCCGCGGCCGCCCCCGAGCTGCCGTACGACCCCGAGGACGCCGAAACGGCCGACGAGGACGACGAGTTCGAGGTGCCCCCGGCGCCCGGCCTGCTGCACGCCGCCACCCCCGAGGGGCTCGCGGCCGGCCTGGCCTGGTCGGTCGGCCAGTGGCACCGCCGGTTCGAGGTCCTCACCGCGCTCACCGAGCCCGACCGGGCCTACGAGCTGCTGGCCGCCCGCGACTTCGAGTCCTGACGGTCCTTCAGGTCGCGCAGCGAGGCGAGGTCCTGCGCCTGCCGGGCGGCCTCCGGGGCCCGGAGTGCGCGGTACACCAGTACCGCGCACCCGGCCCCCAGGGCCAGCAGCACCAGCAGCATCCCGCCGCGCGGCGCGCCGTGCCCGGTCAGCCGGGCCACCGCGTGCAGTGCCAGCGCGCCCGTGACCGCGGCCGCCCCGCCCGCCGCGAAGGCGATGAACGCCTCCAGCTCCCCGCCCCTGCGTGCCATGCCGCCCCCCGCCGCTACGCGTCCGCCCGGCGGACGATCACCCGCCAGACCACCTCCAGCAACAACCCCGCCACCACCGCGATCCCTACCCCCACCCAGGTGTCGCGCACCCCCGGCAGCGACAGCTGGAAGAAGTCCGACAGCCACGGCACCACCAGCACCAGCGTGAACGCCCCGCACATCGTCGCGATCAGCAGCAGCCGCCACCAGGTGTACGGCCGCGCCACGATGGCCAGCACCCAGATCGCCACGATGAACAGCGTCAGCGTCGCCACGCTGGTGTCCGCCTCCAGGTCGGTCGACTTGTCGGACCGCGCGACCATGTACGCCGTGAAGGTCGCCGTCCCCGCGATCACCCCGCCGGGCACCGCCAGCCGCAGTACCCGCCGGACGAAACCGGTCCGGGCCCGCTCGTTGTTGGGCGCCAGCGCGAGGAAGAACGCCGGCACGCCGATGGTCAGCGTGGACAGCACCGTCGAGTGCCGGGGCAGGAACGGGTACGGCACGTTGGTGAACACCACCAGCAGGGCCAGCAGTACCGAGTACACCGTCTTCACCAGGAAGAGGTTGGCCACCCGCTCGATGTTGCCGATCACCCGGCGGCCCTCGGCCACCACCGAGGGCAGCGTGGCGAACCGGTCGTCCAGCAGCACGATCTGCGCCACCGCCCGGGTCGCGTCGCTGCCGGTGCCCATCGCCACCCCGATGTCGGCGTCCTTCAGCGCCAGCACGTCGTTGACGCCGTCGCCGGTCATCGCCACGGTGTGCCCGCGCGACTGCAGCGCGCCGACCAGGTCCCGCTTCTGCTGCGGGGTCACCCGCCCGAAGACGCTGGTCCCGTCGACCGTCTCGGCCAGCGCCTCGCCGTCCGCCGGCAGGTCCCGGGCGTCCAGCGGCCGCTCCGCCCCCGGCAGGCCCAGGTGCGAGGCGACCGCGCCCACCGAGATCGCGCTGTCGCCCGAGATCACCTTCGCCCGGACCCGCTGGCTCTCGAAGTAGCGCAGGGTCGGCGCCGCGTCGTCCCGCAGCCGCTGCTGGAGCACCAGCAGCGCCAGCGGCTCCAGCCCGGCGGCCGGGTCCGGCGCGTCCAGCGCGACCGTCGTGCGGCCCAGCAGCAGCACCCGCAGCCCCTTGGCGCCCAGCTCGTCCACCGCGGCCAGCGCCGGGTCGCCGGCCGGCAGCAGCACGTCCGGAGCGCCCAGCAGCCAGCTCCCCTCGGTGCCCTGCGGCTCCAGCAACTGCACCCCGCTCCACTTGCGGGCGGACGAGAACGGCATCGCCTCCAGCACCCGCCAGCGCCCCTCCGGCGGGGGGTCGAACGCGTCGATCACCGCCTGCATGCTCGGGTTCGGCCGGGAGTCCGCACCGCCCATCGCGGCCAGTGCCTGCTGGAGCAGCTCCGGGTCCGCGAAGGGGTGGGCGGCCGGCGGCGCACCCGGCCCGGGGTCGCCGTCCACGTCGGTCCCGGCGCTTTCGGCGCGCCCGTCGCTCCCGCTCCGCCCGCCGTGGGGGGCCAGCAGCGGACGCAGCTCGACCACGTCCATGCCGCCCTCGGTGAGGGTGCCGGTCTTGTCCAGGCAGACGGTGTCGACCCGGGCCAGGCCTTCGATCGCCGGCAGTTCCTGGACCAGGCACTGCCGGCGCCCCAGCCGGATCACCCCGATCGCGAACGCCACCGAGGTCAGCAGCACCAGTCCCTCCGGCACCATCGGCACGATCCCCGCCACCATCCGGCGGACCGCCTCCCGCCAGTCGTTGCCCTCCACCGCCAGCTGGCTGATGACCAGGCCGATCGCGGTCGGGATCAACAGGTACGTGATGAACCGCAGGATGTCGTTGATCCCGCTGCGCAGCTCCGAGCGCACCAGGGTGAACCGGCTCGCCTCCTCGGCCAACTGGGCCGCGTACGCCTCGCGCCCGACCTTGGTGGCGGTGAACGCTCCGGCGCCGGCCACCACGAAGCTGCCGGACATCACCTCGGCACCAGGGTGCTTGAGCACCGGGTCCGGCTCGCCGGTGAGCAGCGACTCGTCGATCTCCAGGCCGTCCGCCTCGGTCACCCGGCCGTCCACCACGACCTTGTCGCCGATGCCGAGCAGCACGGTGTCGTCCAGGACGATGTCGGCCGTGGGCACCGCCTGCGCGGTGCCGTCGCGGCGGACCTGGGGCCTGGCCTCGCCGATCAGGGCGAGGCTGTCCAGGGTCTTCTTGGCCCGCAGCTCCTGGATGATGCCGATCGCCGTGTTGGCGACGATGACCAGGCCGAACAGGCCGTCCTGGATCGGTCCGACCACCAGGATGATGCCGAACATGACGCCGATGATCGCGTTGAACCGGGTGAAGACGTTGGCCCGGACGATCTCCTTCGTGGACCGGCTGGAGCGCACCGGCACGTCGTTGACCTGGCCGCGCGCGACCCGCTCGGCGACCTCCGCCGAGCTCAGGCCGACGGCCCGCGGCGGCCGGGGGCCGGTCGCGTGGGCACCGGGGACGGCCGTGGCGGGCGGGCGGGCGCCGAGACTGGCGCTCCCCACACCGGAGGAGTCTTCCGCGGGGTGCGTCATGGCACGACTCTATGGGGGTGATTTGTCCGCTGCGCCCCACTGTGTAGCGATTCGGGCCAACCGGGTGGCGGGCCCGGCGGGAGCGGCTCCGGCCTGGGGCCGTGACGGCTCAGCCCGGCTGGTTCTCGGCCGTCGGCCCGTCGGCCCGGGCGGCCGCCTCGCGGTCGCGGCGGATCGCCGAACGGCGCGAGACGCAGTACCAGAGGCCGATCAGCCCGAGCAGGCCGCCGGAGAGGCAGATCCACGGCCAGGTGCCGTGGTCGTGCTCGGACAGCGTGCTCTGGAAGGGGACCAGCGCGACGAAGGCGACGAACCACAGCACCGTGCCGCCGCCGACGATCGCGACGTCATTGGCCTCCATCGGCGGAGGGGCGGGGTGCAGCGGGGTCTTCGGCATGGGGCCAAGCGTACGGGGGCGGTGCGGGAGCGCGGCAGAGGCGGGGGTGCCGTGGTGACCGGAGATGCCCGGGGATTGTCGTAAGGGGTCTCTTCTACGCGCGAAGATGGCGCGTGCACGACCCAGGAACTCATACTTGGCATTCCGGTTGGTCACCGGCGGGTCGGCTCTCCCGGAGCGCGAGCGCCAGTACCCCGGCGGACCCGGCCACCGTCGCTCGGGTGCCCTTCCTCCTCCGCCCCCACCCGACGAGGACACCCGAATGCCTCCGCTGGCCCACTCGACCGATGCGTCGGACGCCAAGCCCGACCCGACGGCGCCGCACCCCCCGACCGGCGCCGTCGACCGCTACTTCCGCATCTCCGAGCGCGGCTCCAGCCTCGCCCGCGAGGTCCGGGGCGGTGTCGCGACCTTCTTCACCATGGCCTACATCCTGGTGCTGAACCCGATCATCCTGGCCAACGCCGTGGACATGAACGGGACCCACCTCGACAGCGCCCAGCTGGTCACCGCGACCGCCCTCACCGCCGGGCTCACCACCCTGCTGATGGGCGTGATCGGCAACGTCCCGATCGGCCTGGCCGCCGGCCTCGGCGTCAACACCATCGTGGCCCTGCAACTGGCCCCGCGGATGACCTGGCCGGACGCCATGGGCATGGTCGTGCTGGCCGGATTCGCGATCATGATCCTGGTCGCCACCGGCCTGCGCGAACGCGTCATGAACGCGGTGCCGCTCGGCCTTCGCAAGGCCATCGCGATCGGCATCGGCCTCTTCATCTGCCTGGTCGGCCTGGTCGACGCCGGCTTCGTCAGCCGGATCCCGGACGCCGCCCACACCACCGTCCCGCTGCAGCTCGGCAGCAACGGGCACCTGCTGGGATGGCCGGTCCTGGTCTTCGTCCTCGGCCTGCTGCTCACCCTGGTGCTGCTGATCCGCAAGGTGCCCGGCGCCATCCTGATCAGCATCGTCGTGATGACCGGCGTCGCCGTGCTCATCCAGCAGCTCACCCAGCTGCCCGGCACCGACTGGGGCCTCACCGTCCCGCAGTGGCCCGGCAACCCGGTCGCCGCCCCCGACTTCGGGCTGGTCGGCGAGGTGGACCTGTTCGGCGGCTTCTCCGACGTCGGGGCCCTGACCGGGGTGCTCTTCGTCTTCACGGTGCTCATGTCGTGCTTCTTCGACGCGATGGGGACCATCCTCGGCGTCGCCGACGAGGCCCACCTGCTGGACGAGAAGGGCGACCTGCCCGGCATCAACCGCATCCTCATGGTCGACGGCATCGCCACCGCCGCCGGCGGCGCGACCTCGTCCTCCGCCAACACCTGCTTCGTCGAGTCCACCGCGGGCGTCGGCGAGGGCGCCCGCACCGGCTTCGCCTCGCTGGTCACCGGCGCACTCTTCCTGGTGGCGCTCTTCCTCACCCCGCTCGCCACCATGGTCCCCGCCCAGGCGGCCACCCCGGCCCTGGTCACCGTCGGCTTCCTGATCCTGGCGAACTCCATCACCGAGATCGACTGGGCCGACTTCACCATCGCCGTCCCGGCCTTCCTGACCATGGTGATGATGCCGTTCACCTACTCGATCACCAACGGTCTGGGCATCGGCTTCATCACCTTCTGCGTGCTCAAGCTGGCCGCCGGCCGGGGCCGCGAGGTGCCCGTCGCGATGTACGCGGTGGCGGGAGTGTTCGCCTTCTACTACGTGATGCCCGCCTTCGGCCTGATCTGACGGCCGCCCCCGGCCGGCCGGCACGTCGAGCCCTTCCCTCGTTCGGGGGAAGGGCTCGATCCGTTGACCGGGCGGTGCCTGATCAGCTCACGAACGGGAGTCGTGCGTCGGGTGGAGCGGCCCTAGGCCGGGCGGGTGTGCAGGAGGTCGGTGGCGGTGCTGCTGTTGCCCGGGGTGGCGGCGTGGGCCATGGCGGCGGCGGCCGTGTGGGCGGGGGTGTCCGGCGGGATCACCAGCAGGACGAACTGGTCCTGGAGGCCGCGGCTGAGACTCATGGTGTTGCCGCTGGCGCTGAAGCGGCCGATCCGCACGAGCAGGCCGTCGACCTGGACGGACCGGGGGACGGTGTCCCACGTGGAGGTGTCCAGACCGACCCGGAGGATCCGACCGCAGTGGGCGGACAGCGCGGTGATCAGGTCGGGGAGTTCGGCTTCGAGGTAGCGGGTGCGGGGCCACCAGGCACCGTCGAACATGCCGTTGCGGGAGAAGGTGCACTCCAGGGCCAGGCGGGGCAGGAGTGGCGAGGGAGACTGTGCCGGCAACACGGGGTGCCGCCCGTCCCGGCCCGTCGAGGGGCCGACTTCGACCAGGGTGACACCGGCTCGGTCGCCGATATGGGTACGTCCTTGGTACGTCCACGGTACTCCACCGCAGGCCCGCCCCGTGTGGGCCGAACGGAGTACGGTGGAGGCACCCAGGGCACTTCGCATCCCGGCCACCCACCTCCGGTTTCGTCCCGGGCGAGCGACAACGCCGGGTCGGCCCTCCGGCCGGCCCGGGGGCAGGCCGGTGCAGCCATGACCGTTCTCATGGGACCGCCGACGGTGACGGACTCCGTCGAGGCCGTGATGGTCGTTCCCGACTACCAGATCACCGACGACACCTCCGTCGACAGCGCCAACGAGATCCTGCGCGGGGCCGACGTCCCCTACCTGGTGTTGCGTGACCACGACGGCCGCTGTTCGGGGATCGTGACGAGGGCTCAGCTGGCCCCGTTCCTCTCCGATCCGCGCCTCGCCGAGCACGTGCGGGTCCGGGACGTCCCGCACGACGAAGGCCCCTACGCCTGGCCGGAGCTGGCCCTCACGGTGGCGGCCGTGGCGATGGCGGCCAAGTCGCTGCCGGCCTGGCCGGTGGTGGACGACGACGGGTTCCTGCTGGGCGTGCTCACGCCGGACCGGCTCGCCCGGGTGGTCCACGAGGGGTGATCGCCGCGGTCGGTGCGGGGCTGTGCTGCGGGAATCTGGACAGGGCCCCGGCGGGCCGCTGACAATCTGTTCATGACCTCTCTTGAGTTCCGCACCCAGGTGGCCCGGCCGTCGCAGGTCGAGCGCGACCGGGCGCTGGACGTGCTGCGGGAGGGGGTCGGCAACGGGCAGCTGTCGCACGACACGTTCATCCGGCGGATGGAGCTCGTGCTGACCGCCCGGAGCCGGGCCGAGCTGGCCACGGTGGTGGCCGACCTGCAGACGTACGGGCGGTTCCAGCGCGTGGTGCTGCGCGGGGTGGCCCGGGTGTCGGCGTTCCAGGTCCGGCTGCGGCGGACGTGGGAGACCGAGCAGTTGCCCGGCCTGCGGCTGCCGGGCCCGGGCGCGGCCCGGGTGGTGATCGGCCGGCAGACCGGGTCGGACCTGCGGCTGGGCGACGCCTCGGTGTCGCGGGTGCACGCCGAGCTGCGGCCCGCGGCCGACGGCTGGGTGCTCCAGGACCTGGGGTCGAGCAACGGGACGTTCGTGAACGGGCTGCGCGTCGTGGGTGCGGTCTCCGTCCGGGCCGGCGACCAGGTGCGGTTCGGGCGGCTCGGCTTCCAGCTGATCGTGGAGTGAGCGTGGAGTGACCGGCCGGGCGGTCGGATCCGGCCGCCCCCACGGCCAGGTGCGGTGACGCGGTGTCACATCCTGGGTACCGTCGGTGGGATCCGTTCCCCACCGCCGGAGGGCACCCGTGCGCATCCTGCTGCTGGCCAGCGCGTTCAACAGCCTCACCCAGCGCGTCCACGTCGACCTGCGCCGGCGCGGCCACACCGTCGCCGTCGAGCTCGGCCCGGGGGACGACGCGCTGCGGGAGGCGCTGGACCGGTTCGCCCCGGACCTGGTGGTCGCCCCGATGCTGACCCGGGCGGTGCCGGAGGACGTCTGGCGCCGGTGCACCGTGCTGATCGTGCACCCCGGCCCGCCGGGTGACCGCGGCCCCTCCTCGCTGGACTGGGCGGTCGCGGACGGTGTCGCCGAGTGGGGCGTGACGGTGCTCCAGGCCGTCGCCGAGATGGACGCCGGGCCGGTCTGGGCGTCCGCGTCGTTCCCCGTACCGCCGTGCGGCAAGAGCGAGTTGTACCGCACCGAGGTCGCCGACGCGGCCGTGGGCGCGGTGGCGCTGGCCGTCGAACGGTTCGCCGGCGGCTTCGTCCCGGCGCCGGGTGCCACCGGGCCGCTGCGCCCGTACCACGCGCAGGAGTTCCGGCGGATCGACTGGGCCACCGACCCCACCGCGGCGGTGCTGCGCAGGCTGCGCGCCGCGGACTCCCAACCCGGGGTGCTGGACACGCTGTTCGGCCGGGAGTACTACCTGCACGGCGGCCACCCGGAGGACCGGCTGCGCGGCGTGCCGGGCGAGCTGCTGGCGACCCGGGACGGCGCGCTCTGCCGGGCCACCGCGGACGGCGCGGTCTGGATCCCGCAGCTGCGCCCGCGCCGGGTGCCGGGCGGTGCGGCGACGTACAAGCTGCCCGCGGCGCGGGTGCTGGGCGGCCTGCTCGCGGGGGTGCCCGAGGTGCCGGTGGAGCCGGCCGCGGCGGCCCGGCGGGAGACCTGGTCCGAGCTGCGCTACCGGGAGGCGGGCGGGGTCGGCCACCTGGAGTTCGCCTTCCCCGGCGGGGCGATGAGCACCGACGGGTGCGAACGGCTGCTGGCCGCGTACCGGGCGGCGTGCGACCGGCCGACGTCGGTGCTGGTGCTCGGGCCGGCCCGGGACTTCTTCTCCAACGGCATCCACCTGAACGTGATCGAGGCCGCCGAGGACCCCGGTGAGGAGTCCTGGCGGAACATCAACGCCATGGACGACCTGGTCGAGGCGGTGCTGACCACCGAGAAGCTGACCGTGTCGGCGTTGGCGGGCAATGCCGCCGCCGGCGGGCTGATGCTGGCGATCGCCGCGGACGAGGTGTGGTGCCGGGCCTCGGCGGTGCTCAACCCGCACTACCGGCTGATGGGGCTGTACGGCTCGGAGTACTGGACATACACGCTGCCGCGCCGGGTCGGCGAGCACCAGGCCGGCCGGCTGACCTCGGCGGCGCTGCCGGTCGGGGCGGCGGAGGCGGTCGAACTGGGCCTGGTGGACCGGGTGTTCGCCGGCGACGCGGCTGCCTTTCGGGCCCGGGCGGAACGGGAGGCGGCGGCGCTGGCGGCCTCCCCGGCCCTGGCCGACCGGCTGCTCGCGAAGAAGCGCCGGCGGGCCCGGGACGAGCGGGTGCGCCCGGCGGCGGCCTACCGCGCGGACGAACTGGCCCGGATGCGGCGGAACTTCTTCGACCCGGACGAGCCGTACCACGCGCTGCGACGGGCCTTCGTGCACCGGGACGGCCCGGCGGGGACGCCCGAGCACCTGCGCACGGGCGCGGGCGGCGGGGCCGTCCGGGAGGTCAGCGCGGGCAGAGACAGAACGGATGGCCCGCCGGGTCGAGCATGACCGTCCAGCCCTCGCCGGGCTGGTGGTCGGGGCGGACGGCGCCGAGCTCCTGGGCCCGGGCGACGGCCAGCTCCACGTCGTCCACGTGGAAGTCCAGGTGGAACTGCTTGCTGCCGTTCGGGTCGGGCCACGGCGCGGCCCGGTAGCCGTCGACCCGGCCGAACCCGATCGGGGCGCCGCCCTCGACGGGGTTGGCCAGCATCGCGTACTCGGCCTGGCTGTGGGCGATCTCCCAGCCGAGCGCACCGGCGTAGAACTCGGCGAGTGCGGCCGGGTCGGCGCAGTCGATGGTGACCATGGCGAGGTCGGCGAATCCGGGCATGGCGGTGGTCTCCCTGGGCTGGACCGGACTGAATCGATCGGGTGTTCGATAATCATGCCGCATCCGTGGGGTGGATGTATGGCGACGCGCCGGACGGGGCAGATGGGTAATGGATTTTCCTTAGCGAAAGTAATGACATAGGCTAAGGACATGCCCGAGATGTCCGAGGACGACCTGGCGGCGATCAGCCAGCTGCGTTCGTCCGCGATGCGCCTTGCCCGCAGGCTGCGAAACCAGCGGGTCGAGGAGTCGTTGAGTCCCACCGAGATCGGGGTGCTCGGCACCCTCGGCCGGTGCGGCAGTGCCACCCCCGGCGAGCTGGCCAGGCGTGAGCACGTCCAGCCGCCGTCCATGACCAGGATCATCGCGATGCTGGAGGAGAAGGGGCTGGTGCGGCGCGAACCGCACCCGGAGGACCGCCGCCAGGTGGTCGTCAGCAGTACCGACCAGGCCGACGAGATGCTCGCCGAGTCCCGTCGGAAGCGGAACGCCTGGCTGGCCGACCTGGCCGCCGGGCTCACCGAGGAGGAGTGGGCGCAGCTGCGTGCGGCGGCGCCCGTGCTCTACAAGCTGGCGCACCTCTGACATCAGGCACGGCAACAGAAGGAGTACCGCATCACCGCAGGACCGATCAGAGAGACCAGCAGCGCGGCGGCAACCCTGCCCGCCGCCGCGCACCGAGGGGAGCACCACGTGACACCGCCGGCCGCAGCCAGCGCCGCCATCCGTACCGACGACTCCACCACCGATCCGGCAGCGGGTACCGCCGCCACCGCCGAGAGCCAGGCGCCCGCACCCGTGGGCCTGCCGGGCACCGGCGACGACGACCCCTGCGAACGCACCGCGGCGGCCTCCACCGCCGCGTCCGCCCCTTCGGGGGACAGCTCCACCCGTAGTTCCGGCTCCACCCGTGGTTCCGGCTCCACCCTTGGTTCCGGCGACGGCCCCACGGGGGCCCGCTTCACCCGGCCCGGCGGGATGTTCTCCTCCCTGAGGGTCCGTAACTACCGCTACTTCTTCGCCGGCCAGATCGTCTCCAACTCGGGGACGTGGATGCAGCGGATCGCCCAGGACTGGCTGGTCCTCAGCCTGACCGGCAGTCCGTTCGCGGTCGGTGTCACGACGGCCATGCAGTTCCTCCCGATGCTGCTGCTGGGCCTGTGGGGCGGCGTCCTCGCCGACCGGCTGCCCAAGCGGCGCCTGCTGATCGTGACCCAGGGCGCGATGGGCCTGCTGGCCGCCGGGCTCGCGGTGATGACCGTCACCGGCGCGGTGACGGCGTACTGGGTGTACCTGTTCGCGCTGCTGCTCGGCCTGGTGACGGTGGTGGACAACCCCACCCGGCAGGCCTTCGTCAGCGAGATGGTCGGGCCCGCTGACCTGTCCAACGCGGTCAGCCTGAACGCCGCCAACTTCCAGTGCGCGCGGCTGGTCGGCCCGGCGGTCGCCGGACTGCTGATCGCCGCCGTCGGCAGCGGCTGGGCCTTCGCCGTCAACGCGCTGTCCTTCGCGGCCGTGATCGGCGGGCTGCTGGCGATGCGGACGGCCGAGCTGCGGCCCACCGTGCCGATCGCCCGGCAGAAGGGCCAGCTGCGCGAGGGCCTGCGCTACGTGCGCGAGCGCCCGGAGCTGCTCTGGCCGATGGTGCTGGCCGGCTTCATCGGGACCTTCGGCTTCAACTTCCCGACCCTGCTCTCCGGTTTCGCCCACGACACCTTCAAGGTGGGGCCCGGCGAGTACGGTCTGCTGAACACCGCGATGGCGGCCGGCTCGCTGGTCGGCGCGCTGCTCGCGGCGCGGCGGGGGATGCCCCGGCTGCGCGGCCTGGTCGCCGCGGCGCTGGCCTTCGGCGCGCTGGAGGTGCTGGCCGCGTTCGCGCCCGGGTACTGGACGTTCGCGATCCTGCTGACCCTGATCGGCGTGTTCGGGCTGACCTTCAACACCTCGGTGAACTCGGCGCTCCAGCTGGCCACCGACCCCGCGATGCGCGGGCGGGTGATGGGCCTGCTGGTGCTGGTCTTCACCGGTGGTACGCCGATCGGCGCGCCGCTGGTCGGCTGGGTGACCGCCGCGTACGGTCCGCGGGTCGGGCTGCTCGCCTGCGGTCTGGTGTCCGCCCTCGCGGCGGCCGTGGTGGGCCTGGTGCTGGCCCGTGCCGCGAACCTGAAGGTGCGGGTCGACCTGCACCGGGGCAGCCGGGTGGTGACCGTGGTGCCGCGGACGGTGTCCAGGCAGCAGCTGGCCACGGCCAGTTGAGACCCGGCCGGAGCCGCCGCCGCGCCCGGGGGCGGGCGGCGGCTCCGGCCGGCGCGCGTCAGAGCCGGATCTCCAGGAGCTGTCCGGGCCACGGCGTGCCGGACTGGTCGACCTCGAAGGACTCGGTCGGGGTGAAGCCGAGCTTCTCGTACTGGGCGACCAGGCGCCGGTCGTCGCCCGCGTAGCAGTCCACCCGGAGCAGCCCGAGGCCGCGCCGCCGGGTCTCCTCGACGGCGTCGGCGACCAGGGCGGCGCCGATCCCGGAGCCGCGGTGCGCGCGGTCGGTGACCAGCAGCCGGACGTACAGCTCGGGCCGGTCGACGGGGGTCGCGTACTCCGGGGCCTCCTCGGCCAGCACGCAGACGCCCAGGGCGCGGCCGTCCGCGTCCTCGGCGACCCGCAGCAGGTAGTCGCGGGCGTACCGCTCGGTGCGCTCGACGGCCTTGCGGTGGCTGGTCCACGGCCGGTCGCCCCACTGGCCGGTGCGGCCGAGGGAGACCAGCCAGGCGACGGCGGCGTCGAGCAGGGCCAGGGTGGCGGGGGCGTCGGCGGGTCCACCGGTGCGGATTCTCATACCGCAGTTCTATCCGGTGGGGTCCGCCGTGTGCAGAGGAATCGACGGGACGGCCGCGGCGATGGGCGGCAGGATGGCGCCATGAGACTCTTCGTGGCGGTGAATCCGCCGACGGCGGCGATCCAGGAGCTGGTGGACACGGCCGCACCGCTGAAGGACCTGCCCGGCGCCGACCGGCTGCGCTGGAGCGAGGTGGCGGGCTGGCACCTGACACTGGCCTTCCTCGGCGAGGTGCCGGTGGTGAACGTGCCGGACCTGGAGGCCCTGCTGGCCGTCGCCGCGCAGGAGCACGGCGCGCACCGGCTGCGGCTCGCGGGTGGCGGCACCTTCGGCGACCGGGTGCTGTGGGCCGGGGTCGCGGGGGAGGTGTGGGCGCTGCGGGGGCTGGCGGAGGCCGTCCGCCAGGCGCTGCCGCTGGTCGGGATCGAGTCCGACCAGCACGGTTTCCACCCGCACCTGACGCTGGCCCGGGCCGGGTCCTCGCACGGGCAGCGGCGGGCCGAGCGGCGGGCGGCCGTCGGGGAACTGCAGGCGATGGCGGCGGCGCTGGAGGGGTTCCGGGGCGCCGAGTGGGAGGCCGGGGAACTTCACCTGATGAGCAGCGAGCCGGGCTTCGGCCCGGCGCGCTACCGGAGTGTGGCCTCCTGGCCGCTGGCCCGCTGGGAGGCCTGAGCCCGGCGGCCACGGCGGCCCCGGCGGCCCGGCCCCGGGCGGGGAGCCGGGCCGCCCGTCCTTTCAGCCCAGGTCCGGTGCCCCGCGCAGCTCCACCGCCGCCGGGGCGGCGTCACCGAGCTCCAGCACCACGAGGTCGTTGGCGCCCTCGCGCAGCAGCGGCTGCGGGCAGTACAGCGTCGTCTGGGGGCCGGCCGCGTCGTAGCGGCCGAGCAGGAAGCCGTTGACCCACAGGTAGCCGTGCCCGCCGCCGGGGACGGCCAGGAACGTGTCGCCGGTGGACCGGAGGGTCAGCGTGCCACGGGCGAGGACCTCCGAGCCGGGCTCGCCCGGGCCGAACTCCGCGTCGGGCAGCGGCTCCAGGGGCAGTGGCTCGGCCCGGCACCCGTGCAGGTACTGGCGCTCGTACCGGACGCCTCCGGTGATGCCCTTGGTCTCGCCCACCCGGGGGCCGTAGTTGACCCGGCCGAGCGACTCCACCAGCAGCTCGACCACGGCGCCGCCCGGGGCCGCCACCGGTGTGCCCTCGGCGCCCCGGTACAGCGCGGCCGTCCGCTTGCCGTCGATGCGCAGCGTCGCGCGGTCCCGCAGGCCCTCGACCGTGAGCGGCAGTTCGGGACCGGGCTCCGGGGTGCGGAAGGTGTAGCGGACCAGGCCGTGCGCCAGGCCGAGCTCCTCCAGCGTCGGCGGCACCGGGGCCTCGACGGCCGGCCCGAAGGGAAGTTCGGCGAACGCGGTCAGCTCCACCCGGCCGGCCGGCAGCACCGCGGGCAGCTCCGGGAAGGCGGGCGTGCGGTCGTCCAGGAAGCGGGCCTGCTCGGGCTGTTCGGCCGCGAACTCGGCCAGCACCGCGCGGAACGGCTCGTACTTCGCGCCCGGCGCGCCGCGCTCGTCCAGCGCGGCGTCGTAGTCGTACGAGGTGGTGACCGGCTGGTACGGGGAGCGGGTCCAGTCGGTCGAGTTGTGCGGGGCGTCCTCGTGGTTGGCTCCGGCTCCGGTGCCGAAGTTGGTGCCGCCGTGCGCCATGTAGAGGTTGACCGAGCCGCCGGCCGCCAGGATCCGGCGCAGGGCGTCGGCGGCGTCGGCGGCGTCCCGGGTGTGGTGCGGCTTGTCCCAGTGGTCGAACCAGCCGTTCCAGTACTCCATGCAGAACGGCGGGTCCTGCGGCCGGTGGCGGCGCAGCAGTTCGAAGGCCGCCTCCGGGTCGTTGCCGAAGTTGACGGTGGCCAGCACCCCGGGCAGTGTCCCGGCCGCGAGCATGTGGTCGGTCGGGCCGTCCGAGGTGAACAGCGGGACGGTGACGCCCCGGCGCAGCAACCCGTCGGCGAGGTGGCGCAGGTAGGCCCGGTCGCTGCCGAAGGACCCGTACTCGTTCTCCACCTGGACCAGCAGCACGTTGCCGCCCCGGTCGACCTGGCGGGCCACGACCTCGGGCAGCAGCACGTCGAGGTAGGCGTCGACGGCGGCCAGGTACTCCCGGTCGGAGGTCCGCGCCCGGCGGCCCACCCGGGCGGTGAGCCAGGCCGGCAGGCCGCCGTTGTCCCACTCGGCGCAGATGTACGGGCCGGGGCGGACGATCGCCCACAGGCCCTGGCGGGCCGCCTCGTCCAGGAACGCGGGCAGTTCCGGCAGCCGCTCGTACCGGCCCTCGGCGGGTTCGTGCAGGTTCCACGGCACGTACGTCTCGACGGTGTTCAGGCCCATCGCGCGCAGCGCGGCCAGCCGTTGGGGCCACTGCTCGGGCCGGGTGCGGAAGTAGTGCACGGCCCCGGAGAGGATCCGCAGCGGCCGCCCGTCGAGTGCGAAGCCGGTGGAGTCATAGGTGAGCATGCCCCCAGCCTGCGGGAACGCCCCCCGTGCGGCCATGGACAAAGCCCGGCGGCGTGTTGGATTGTTCGTCCGGTGGGCAGGGTGACGGAGGACGCCCGGCCGGCCGAGGAACGGGGGAGCAGATGGAGCGCTGGTGGCAGTACCTCACGCCCGGGCCGGTCCAGCTCCGGACGGGCCTGGCCTGTCTGGGCGTCGGGATGCAGCGCGGCCGGCTGCCGACGGTCGGCCCCCGGACGCTGGACCACTGGGTGGCGGTGGTGGTCACCGGCGGCCGCGGCTGGTTCGAGGAGCCGGACGGCACCCGCCGGCCGGTGACCGGGCCCGCGGTGCTGTGGCTGCGGCCCGGCGTCCCGCACCACTACGCGCCCGACGAGCGTGGCTGGGCCGAGTCCTTCGTCGACTTCGCCGGGCCCGCCACCGCCGCCTACGCCGAGCTGGGGCTGCTGCCGGAGGCCTCGGTGGTGCCGCTGACCAGCGCGGAGCCGGCCCAGCGGGTGGTCGCGCGGATCGCCGCCGCCTGCCGCCGGACGGGCCCGCTGACCGGGGTGGACGCGGCGGCGGGCGTCCACGAGCTGCTGGTGGAGCTGCGCCGGCACCGGGCCGACCTGGACCCGGCGGGCGCCCCGGTGCTGGAGGTGCTGCGGCGCGACGCCTGCCTGCCGCTGTCGGTGGCGGAGCACGCCCGCCGGGCCGGGATGTCGGTGGCAGAGCTGCGCCGCGCGGTGCGCTCGGTGGGGGCGGTCGGGCCGAAGGAGTACCTGCTGGGCGTCCGGCTGAACGAGGCCAAGGACCTGCTGGCGGCCAGCGAACTGCCGGTCGCCGCGGTGGCCCGGCGGGTGGGGTACGCGGACCCGGCGTACTTCACCCGGATCTTCACCCGGCGGGTCGGGGTGGCGCCGTCGGTGTTCCGGGCCCAGCAGTACCGCGGCGACGGTCGGCTGCGCCCGGTGCGGACGGAGGAGCTGGCGGCCGAGCTGACCGGGCTGTACGGCCCGGAGAGGGGCCGGGCGCAGGCCCGTCTGGCCACCGGGTAACCTCGATGACCGTGGACCCCAAGACTCGTATGCGGATCGTGACCGGCGCCCTGGTGCTGCTGCTGGTCGTCGTGGTGGTCGGTTCGCTCGTACGGCGCTGAGCCGGACCGGACCGCGGACGACCGAGGGCGCGGCGGTCACCGGGTGGTGACCGCCGCGCCCTCGCGGCCGGTCGGACGGGTCAGAGCGCGCCGACGACGTGGTCGATGCAGGCGGTGAGCGCCTGGACGTCGGCCGGGTCGACGGCCGGGAACATCGCGATCCGCAGCTGGTTGCGGCCGAGCTTGCGGTACGGCTCGGTGTCGACGATGCCGTTGGCCCGCAGGGCCTTGGCGATGGCGGCGGCGTCGATCGACTCGTCGAAGTCGATGGTGCCGACCACCTGCGAGCGCTCCTGCGCCGCGGCCACGAAGGGCTGTGCGAAGGAGGACTTCTCGGCCCAGGTGTAGAGGATCGAGGAGGACTCCGCGGTGCGGGCCACCGCCCAGTCCAGGCCGCCGTTGCCGTTCAGCCACTCCAGCTGCTCGGCGAGCAGGAACAGCGTCGCGATCGACGGCGTGTTGTAGGTCTGGTCCTTCGAGGAGTTGTCGATCGCGGTCGGCAGGTCGAAGAACGGCGGGATGTACCGGCCGGAGGCGGCGATCTCGGCGGCGCGCTCCAGGGCGGCCGGGGAGAACGTCGCCAGCCACAGACCGCCCTCGGAGGCGAAGGACTTCTGCGGGGCGAAGTAGTAGACGTCGGTCTCGGTGACGTCCACCGGGAGGCCGCCGGCGCCGGAGGTGGCGTCGACCAGGACGAGGGAGCCCTCGTCGCCGCCGACCGGGCGGCGGATCGGCATCGCCACACCGGTCGAGGTCTCGTTGTGGGTGAGCGCGTAGACGTCCACGCCGGCCTCGGCGACCGGCAGCGGGTGGGTGCCCGGCTCGGACTTGATCACCGACGGGTCGCCCAGCCAGGGCGCCGCCTTGACCGAGGAGGCGAACTTGGAGGAGAACTCGCCGAAGTTGAGGTGCTGGGACTTCTCGCGGACGAGGCCGAAGGCCGCGATGTCCCAGAACGCGGTGGAGCCGCCGTTCCCCAGTACCACCTGATAGCCCTCGGGGAGCGAGAACAGGTCGGCGACGCCCTGACGGACGCGCTTGACCACGTTCTTGACCGGGGCCTGCCGGTGCGAGGTGCCCAGCAGCGAGGTGCCGGTGGCCGCGAGAGCGCTCAGCGCCTCGGGACGCACCTTGGAGGGGCCACAGCCGAAACGGCCGTCGGCGGGCTTGATGTCAGCGGGGATCTGGATCTGAGCCACAGCCGCAGCCTACTGCCCAAGCCCGTCGGCGCGGTACGGAAGTCCGCACGCTGAGATGCGATTCCCGCTGCTCGGACGGGCCCGGAACGCCGTTCCGGACCCGCCCGAAAGGGTGATGCCTGGTCAGCGCGTGAGCGCGGCCCAGCCCTCGACCTCCTGCGGGCTGCGCGAGGCGGGGCCGATGTAGCGGGCGGCCGGACGGACCAGCCGGCCGGTGCGCTTCTGCTCCAGGATGTGGGCGGACCAGCCGGCCGTCCGGGCGCAGGTGAACATCGAGGTGAACATGTGCGCCGGGACCTCGGCGAAGTCCAGCATGATCGCGGCCCAGAACTCCACGTTGGTGGCGAGCACGCGGTCGGGGCGGCGGTTGTGCAGCTCCTCCAGCGCGGCCTTCTCCAGCGCCTCGGCGATCTCGAAGCGCGGGGCGCCGAGCTCCTTGGCGGTGCGGCGCAGCACGCGGGCGCGCGGGTCCTCGGCGCGGTAGACGCGGTGACCGAAGCCCATCAGGCGCTCGCCCTTGTCGAGGGCCTTCTTCACGTACCCGGCGGCGTCGCCGGTGCGCTCGATCTCCTCGATCATGCCGAGCACGCGGGACGGCGCGCCGCCGTGCAGCGGGCCGGACATCGCGCCGACCGCGCCGGAGAGCGCGGCCGCCACGTCGGCGCCGGTGGAGGCGATGACGCGGGCGGTGAAGGTGGAGGCGTTCATGCCGTGCTCGGCGGCCGAGGTCCAGTACGCGTCGACGGCCTTGACGTGCTTGGGGTCGGGCTCGCCCCGCCAGCGGATCATGAACCGCTCGACGATGGTCTCGGCCTTGTCGATCTCGCTCTGCGGGACCATCGGCCGGCCCTGGCCGCGGGCGGACTGGGCCACGTAGGACAGCGCCATCACGGCGGCCCGGGCGAGGTCGTCGCGGGCCTGCTCGGCGGAGATGTCGAGCAGCGGCTTGAGGCCCCAGACCGGGGCGAGCATGGCGAGGGCGGACTGCACGTCGACCCGGATGTCACCGGAGTGGACCGGGATCGGGAACGGCTCGGCGGCGGGCAGGCCGGGGGCGAACTTCCCGTCGACCAGCAGACCCCAGACGTGGCCGAAGGAGACGTGACCCACGAGGTCCTCGATGTCCACACCGCGGTAGCGCAGGGCGCCGCCTTCACGGTCTGGTTCGGCGATCTCGCTCTCGAAGGCGACTACCCCTTCGAGCCCGGGTACGAAATCGGACATCAGACGGCTCCTTCAGTGATCCGATACGGCGCGTCGCGATGGTGGTGCGGCGCGTCGGTGACCGATGGTGGTTGGCACTCGGTGTCAGACTCTCAGGCACCGAGTGCATTGCGCCATACACCACCACGGTGATGTTTCCCCCACGGGCCGCTCCGGCCCCGGGCGCGCGTCCGGCGTCATCGGCGGACTTCCCGGGTGAATCCGGACGTTTCCGGACCATTCTCCCGTGCGGTGGGCGGTGGAGCGGTGGCGAGACACCTTATCTCCCACCCGGGTTTGCACAGACGTAGCGGTGCCCGACGCTTGTCGTACGGGATGATGTTGGGGTGCCTACCGCGGAACGCCACCCGACAGCCCTGACCACGCGCACCGAGGGCCGGCCCGGTCCGGACCTGGCCGCGATGCGCCGGCAGTACCAGCACGACGGCCTGACCGAGGCCGGGATCGCCGCCGACCCGGTGGCCCAGTTCACCGACTGGTTCCACGAGGCGGTGGCCGCCGGCGTGGAGGAGCCCAACGCGATGGTGCTCTCCACCGCCGACGCGGCCGGGCGCCCCGGCTCCCGCACCGTGCTGCTCAAGGGCTTCGACCGCCGCGGCTTCGTCTTCTACACCAACTACGGCTCCCGCAAGGGCGCCGACCTGGCCGCCAACCCGCAGGCCTCGCTGCTCTTCCCGTGGATCTCGCTGGCCCGACAGGTGATCGTGGGCGGCCGGGTGGAGAAGGTCGGCCGGGACGAGACCGCGGCCTACTTCCGCACCCGCCCGCACGGCTCCCAGCTCGGCGCCTGGGCGAGCGAGCAGTCCAGCCCGGTCGCCGGCCGCGAGGTGCTGGAGCAGCGCTACGCCGACCTGGAGGCCCGCTACCCGGAGGGCGAGGGCGTGCCGGTCCCGCCGTTCTGGGGCGGCTACCGGGTGGTCCCGGACACCATCGAGTTCTGGCAGGGGCGCGAGAACCGGCTGCACGACCGGCTCCGCTACGTCGCCGAGGCCGAGGGCGGGGCCTGGCGGGTGGAGCGGCTCTGCCCCTGAGGCCCCTGAGGCCCCCGAGACCACTGGGGCCCCCGAGACCGCGGAGACTGCTGGAGCCTTGAGGCCCGTGGGGCGGGCGGCCGTCAGCCGGTTGGCGCAGGAGGAGCGCGGGCGGGCCGGTGGCGCGCGCGCTTCGCCGAACGAGTGAATCCCCGGGCCCCGCCGCCGGGGACACGTGCACTTGGGGGGACCGGGCGACTTCCGGGGCCCGTCCGCGCCCCGCTCGCGCGGTCGCGGTGCGGGCACTTCGCGGTTCTCCAAGGCATACCATTTGGCCAGGCATCGAAACCAGCAGTGGCAGTCGCGAAAGGCGGCCCTCACCACCCCGGCGATCCGATGCCCGAAGAACGGTCGAAGGTCTGAAGAACGGTCAGACAACGGCCCATGTATCGCCCATGTCCACGGAAGAAGGGCAGCACTGCCATGACCACTGCACTTGCCAACGAGCCCGTAGAGTATTTGACTGACGGTCAGATCGGTGAAGGAAGAGTGTCGCTCGCCGAACTCGCCGCACTGGGTGCCGACGAGCTCGTCGCGCAGCTTCGGCGCGCTCTGCCGGGAGGCGTGACCAACCAGGTGTCGGTCGCCGCCTTCCAGTCGTCCATCTGAGGTCGCGCTGAATCGGTTCCCCGCGTTGCCACACACCCTTTGACGGCGGTTCACCTTCATGACGCACCATCCGGTCCCCTTCAGGCAGTTCGTGCTGAAGGTGCACAGTCGCTGTGACCTGGCCTGTGACCACTGCTATGTCTACGAGCACGCGGACACCAGCTGGCGCGGGCGACCGCGGGCCGCGAGCGACGAGGTACTGGCCAGGACTGCGGAGCGGATCGCGGAGCACGTGTCCGCTCACCGGCTGAGAGCGGTCCATGTGGTGCTCCACGGCGGGGAACCGCTGCTCGCCGGTCCGGTGCGGCTGCGTCGGGCCGCCGAGCTGCTGCGCGCGGCCCTGCCCGGGGACTGCACGCTGGACCTGCGGATCCACACCAACGGCGTACTGCTCAGCCGGGAGTTCTGCGAACTCTTCGACGAGCTCGACATCAGGGTCGGCGTCTCGCTCGACGGCGACCGGGTCGCCAACGACCGGCACCGCCGCTTCCCCGACGGCCGCAGCAGCCACGCCAAGGTGCTCGCCGCGGTCGACCTGCTGCGCCTGCCGGAGTTCCGCCACCTGTACGCCGGGCTGCTGTGCACCATCGACGTCGAGAACGACCCCGTCGCCGTGTACGAGGCGCTGGTGGCCCTCGACCCCCCGCGGATCGACTTCCTGCTGCCCCACGCCACCTGGGACGTCCCACCCAAACATCCGGACGGCGCCGGGCCGACGCCCTACGCCGACTGGCTGCTGGCCGTCCACGACCGCTGGACCGAGCAGGGCCGCCCGGTGCCCGTCCGCGGCTTCGAGTCCATCCACCGCACCCTGCGGGGCCGCTCCAGCCTCACCGAGTCGCTCGGCCTCGATCCGGCCGACCTCGTGGTGATCGAGACGGACGGCAGCCTCGAACAGGCCGACAGCCTCAAGACGGCGTACGACGGCGCACCCGCGACCGGGTTCGACCTCTTCGCGCACACCCTGGACGACGTCGCCCGGCACCCGGGCATGCTGGAGCGCCAGTCGGGCCTGGCCGGGCTCAGCGCCCGGTGCCGCGCCTGCCCGGTGGTGCGCTCCTGCGGCGGCGGTCTCTACGCGCACCGCTACCGCAGCGGCAGCGGCTTCGACAACCCGTCGGTCTTCTGCGCGGACCTGCTGAAACTGATCACCACCATCCGGGACGGCGCCGCGCTGCCCGCCCCGCCGGCCGCCCCGCCCGCCCCGCTGACCGAGGAACAGCTGCTGGAACTGGCCTCCGGCCACGGCGGCGGCCCGACCGTCCGGGCCCTCGCCGCCGCGCAGCTCGGCCTGACCAGGCGGCTGCTGGCCGCCGTCGCCGCCGGCCCCTCGCCGGCCTGGGACGTCCTCGACGAGCTGGACGGCCGCGCGCCCGGCGCACTCGACGCGGTGCTCGCCCACCCGTACGCCCGCTCCTGGGCCGTGCGCTGCCTCCAGGGCGAGCCCGGTGCCGACCTCGGCGGCCTCGCCGAGCTGGCGGCGGCCGCCGCGGTGCGGGCCGGCCTGCCGGCGGAGCTCGTCCTGCCGGTGCGCGGCGGCGCCGTCCACCTGCCGACCCTGGGACGGGTGCTGACCGGCGGCAGCGGTGAGGCCCGGCTGACCGTCACCGCCGACGGGTTCACCGTCGACGGCGGGGGCGACCGCCTGCGCGTCCGCCCGGACGCACCGGACGCCCCGGACGCCCCGGACGCCCCGGGTGACGGCCGCTGGCAGCCGGTCCGGCGGATCCCGCTGCCCGGCTGGACGGTCGCACTGGAGGACACCGACCCGCAGCGGGACAGCCACCAGTGGCCGGCCGCCGACCGGCTGCCCGACCCGGAGCTGACCGCCTGGACCGCGGACCTGCGGGCCGCCTGGGAGCTGCTCGGCCGCGAGCTGCCCGGCCACCTTCCCGGCATCGCCGCGGGCCTGTCCACCGTCACCCCGCTGCGCCCCGGCCCGGCCGGCCGGGACATCAGCGCGGCCGCCCGGCAGGCCTTCGGCGCCGTCGGCATCGCCCGCCCCACCGACCCGGCGATCCTCGCGCTGCTGGTCGCGCACGAGTTCCAGCACGTCAAGCTGGGCGCGGTGCTGGACTTCCACGACCTGTACGACGCGGCCGACGACGCCCTGTACTACGCACCGTGGAGGCCGGACCCGCGCCCGCTGGAGGGGCTGCTCCAGGGCACGTACGCGCACCTCGCGGTGACCGAGTTCTGGGGGGCCCGGGCCCGGACGTACGACGGGGCCGGCGGCGCCGCGGGCGACCGGGCGCGGCTCCAGCTGGCGACCTGGCGCGCGCACACCGCGGAGGCCGTCGAGACGCTGATCGACTCCGGCTCGCTCACCGGCCTCGGCCGGCGGTTCGCGGTCGGCATGCGGGCGGCGGTCGCGCCGTGGCTGGACGCCCCGGTGGGCGCCGCCGCCGAGGCGGGGGCCCGGCGCGCGGCGGCGGAGAACCTGGAACGGTGGCGGGCCCGGAGCCCGGAGCAGGCCGCGGCCACCGGCCGCTGAGCGGTGCACGTCCCGAATCCGGCAACGGCGCCGGGAGGCTACTGGAGGCCGTGGTGTACTCCCGAGCGGAGCTGACCGCCCACCTGCGAGACCTGGGGGTCGGCGAGGGCGAGACCCTGCTGGTGCAGTCCTCCGTGAAGGCGGTGGGCCCGGTCGACGGCGGATCGGCGACGATCGTCGCCGCCCTGCGGGCCGCCCTCGGCCCGGCCGGCACCCTGGTGGCGTACACGGCGACCCCGGAGAACTCGGACACCTCCCCGCTGGACCGGGCGGCGACCGCCGGGCTGGCGCCGGCCGCACTCCGGCGCTACCGGGCGACGATGCCCGCGTTCGACCGTGCACGCACGCCCGCCTCGCGCACCATGGGCCGGCTCGCGGAGGAGATCCGCACCACCCCGCGCGCCGTGCGCAGCGACCACCCGCAGACCTCCTTCGCCGCGGTGGGCCCGGCGGCCGAGCGGCTGATGGCCGGCCACGACCTGCGCAGCCACCTCGGCGAGCGCTCGCCGACCCACCGGCTCTACCGGGAGGGGGCCAGGGTCCTGCTGGTCAGCGTGCCGTGGACGTGCTGCACGGTCTTCCACCTCGCCGAGTACTGGCAGCCCGAGCAGGTCCAGCAGCACTACGGCTGCGTGATCAGGGACGGGCGCGGGCTGCGGCAGTGGGTGCACTTCGACGCGCTCCGGCTGGAGGTCCGCCACTTCGAGGAGATGGCCCGTTCGGTGATCGGGGAGTGCGCGGGCCTGGTCAGGGGCAGACTGGGTGACGCCGACTGCTTTCTGCTGCCGATCGCCGAGACCGTGGATCTTGCGACGAAGTGGCTTCTCAACAGGAAAAGTTGACTCCTGCTCAGCGCTCCGTGATTACGGTGGGGAGTACGGCCCTATTCCATCGGGTACCGGCCGTTCCTAGACTGAGGAGCTTCTGTGGGTATCAGCTGTCTCGGGGGAGGCACGGCTTGAACGGCCAGGGGGACAGCGGCAGGGACCAGCGCCCGTATTTCTTCCTCAGTTATGCGCACATTCCCCGGGCGGGGAACCGGGGTTCGGGCGATCCCAACATCTGGGTCGCACAGTTGTACAACGACCTCTGCGAGGCCATCTTCCAGCTCACCGACGCGCCTTCCGGCCACCCGGTGGGTTTCATGGACCGGTCCATGCACCAGGGGCAGAAGTGGGCCGAGCGGCTGTCCGCCGAACTCGCCAACTGCCGGGTGTTCGTGCCGCTCTACTCGCCGCGCTACTTCGCCAGCCAGGCGTGCGGCAAGGAGTGGCACCTGTTCAGCCAGCGGCCGGTGTACCAGCGGCGGCCCGGCGGCGAGAAGCACACCGGGATCGTCCCGGTGCTGTGGGTGGCGATGAACCACTACCCGCTGCCCCGGGTGGCCAGCGAGCTCCAGTTCAGCCACGACAGCTTCGGCGGCGACTACGCCGCCGAGGGGCTGTACGCGCTGATGAAGATAGCCTCCTACCGGGGCCAGTACGAGAACGCCGTGTACCGGCTCGCCGAGCGGATCGTCCACGTCGCCAAGCAGACCGTCATACCCCTCGGCCAGCAGGCCGACTTCGAGTCCCAGCCGAGCGCCTTCGAGCCGCCGCCGCCCACCGACCGGGTGCGGATCTCGGTCTACTCGCTGCGCCGCCGGGAACTGCCGGCCGGCCGCGGGCCGGACTGCTACGGGGCGCGCCGGCTCGACTGGCAGCCGTACCAGCCGCAGTCCGCCCGGCCGCTGGCCGAGGACGCGGCCGAGGTGGCCCGGCGGATGGGATTCGTGCCGACGGTCGGCGAGTTCGAGGACGAGGCCGAGGTGCTGCTGGCCGAGGAACCGGCCGGCCCGAGCGTGCTGCTGGTCGATCGCTGGGCCCTGACCGATCGTCAACGAAGCGGTAAGATCAGGCAGTTGGACCGGAAGAACCTGCCCTGGGTGAGCGTCCTGGAGCCGTGGAACCCGGAGGATCCGGAATGCCGAAGAGACGAGGAGATGCTCAACGGCCTGAGCGAGGAGGTCCTGCGGCTCAGCCGCGGTGCCCACCGGCCCAGCCTGCGCAGCCCCGTCGGCGGCACCCCCGGCAGCCTGGAGGAGTTCCGCGGCGAACTCGAACGGGCCGTGATGCAGGCGACCAACGCCTTCGACCAGCGCAGCGAGACGAGGCCGGGCCCCGCGGGCCCGGCCGGTGCGACGGGACCGCGCAGGCCCAGCCTGCGCCAGGGCCTGCGTGGTGCGGATCCGACGACCGACGGGTACGGCAGGGATGACGACGGCGGCCTCGGGCGGGCTGCCCGTGGGGGAGGAGAGCCATGACCGACACACCGACCTGGGCGCACCGGCCGGCCGACCGGCCGGGGGACAAGCTCCGGGCCACCGGCCACCGCACCGAGCGCGACTACGGCGCCAGAACGGAGGACGACCGCGAGGGCCGGATCATCACGTTCTACTCCTACAAGGGCGGCACCGGGCGCACCATGGCGCTGGCCAACACCGCCTGGATCCTGGCCTCCAACGGGCACCGGGTGCTCACCGTCGACTGGGACCTGGAGGCGCCCGGCCTCGACCAGTTCTTCCGGCCGTTCCTGGATCCGGACGTGGTGGCCGGGACGACCGGCATCATGGACCTCTTCGCGGACTACCTGGAGGAGGCCCGCCGCCCGCTCAACCGCGACCTCAACTGGCACGAGGACTTCGCCCGGATCCACCCGCACGCCATCTCCCTGGCCTGGCCGCACTTCCCGGGTGAGGGTGGCCTGGACTTCGTCCCCGCCGGGCAGCTCAACCGCGACTACTCGGGCACCGGCAACCGGATCGACTGGGACCTGCTCTACGAGAACCACAACGGCGCCGCCTTCATCGAGGCGCTGCGCCGGGACATGAAGCGCCGCTACGACTACGTGCTGATCGACAGTCGGACCGGCCTCACCGACACCGCCGACATCTGCACCGTCGAGATGCCCGACGACCTGGTGGTCTGCTTCACCCTCAGCGACCAGTCCATCGACGGCGCCTCGCGGGTCGCGCACACCATCGACACCCAGTACGAGTCGCGCGGGATCCGGATCCTGCCGGTGCCGATGCGGATCGACGAGGGCGAGAAGGAGAAGGCCGACGCCGGCCGGGCGCTCGCCCGGATCAAGTTCGGCGGCCTGCCCGAAGGCCTGACCGAGGCCGAACTGCTGCGCTACTGGGCCTCGGTGGAGATCCCGTACCGCCCGTTCTACGCCTACGAGGAGATCCTCGCGCCGTTCGGCGACCTGCCCCAGCAGCCGGCCTCGATCCTGGCCGCCTGCGAGCGGCTGACCTCCGAGCTCACCCACGGCCAGGTCACCGGGCTGCCGCCGATGGACGAGGACCTGCGGCTGCGCAACCTCGCCGCGTTCGTCCGCCGCCGACCGACCGCGCCCGCCGACCTCTACCTCAGCTACGTCCCGCAGGACCGGGCCTGGGCCGACTGGATCTCCGCGGTGCTCGGCCAGGCCGGCTTCCGGGTGGTCTCGATGGACCTCGGCGTGGGGACCAACCCGCGCACCTCCACCGAACGCGGCATCGACTCGGCCTACCGCACGGTCGCCGTGCTCTCCTCCGCCTACCTGTCCTCGCCGCAGGCCCAGGCGCTGTGGGGCCGCACGGTCAGCGCCGACCCGGCCGGCGCCCGGCGGCAGCTGATCCCGGTCCGGGTCGGCGACATCCGGATCACCGCGCCGTACAACAACCGCAACCCCGTCGACCTGGTCGGCCGGGACGAGGCCGAGGCCGTCCAGGCCCTGCTGCGCGCCCTCGGCCGGGGCGAGGCGGACCTCGGCGAACGCCCCACCGACACCCCGCGCTTCCCGGGCGCCAAGCCCGCGTACTGGTCCGTCCCGCAGCGCAACCACTCCTTCACCGGCCGCACCAAGGTCCTCGACGACCTGCGCGAACAGCTGGTCGGCGGCCCCACCGCGGTGCTGCCCACGCCGCAGACGCTGTACGGGCTCGGCGGCATCGGCAAGACCCAGGTGGCCCTGGAGTACGCCCACCGCTACATGTCGCACTACGACCTGGTCTGGTGGATCAACGCCGAGCAGACCGAGTCGGCCGCCCAGTCCTTCGCGGAGCTCGCGGGCCGGCTCGGGCTGCGCACCAGCGACAGCGTCACCGAGGCGGCCGAGGCCGCCCGCGACGCCCTCCGCCGGGGCTCGCCGACCTCCCGCTGGCTGCTGGTCTTCGACAACGCGGACGAGCCGTCCCGGATCCGGCCGTACTTCCCCGACGGGCCGGGCCACATCCTGGTCACCTCGCGCAACCAGGGCTGGTCCGGGCAGGCCGGCGTGCTCGGCGTGGACGTCTTCACCCGGGCCGAGAGCGTGGACCACATCACCCGCCGGGTCCGCGGTCTGACCCGCCAGGAGGCCGACCGGGTGGCCGAGGCGCTCGGCGACCTGCCGCTGGCCGTCGAGGTCGCCGCGGCCTGGCTGGAGACCACCCGCACACCGGTCGACACCTACGTCGCCCAGCTCCAGGCGGCCGCCACCAAGGTGCTCGCGGCCGGCGAGACCCCGGTCGACTACCCCACCCCGGTCGGGCTGACCTGGAACGTGTCGATCGCCCGGCTGCGCGAGCAGTCCCCGGCCGCCGTCCGGCTGCTGGAGCTGTCGGCGTTCTTCGCCCCCGAGCCGATCTCGCTCAAGCACTTCTTCTACAGCGAGCAGATGCGGCGCGCCCTGGAGCCCTTCGACGCCGAGCTCACCGACAGCTTCATGCTGGGCAAGGTGATCCGAGCGGTCAGCCGGTACGCCCTGGCCAAGACCGACGCGTCCAGCTTCCAGGTGCACCGGCTGGTCCAGGCCGTGGTCCGCAGCGGGATGACCCAGACCGACCAGAACAGCACCATGCACGAGGTGCACCGGATCCTGGCCAGCGCCCGCCCGCAGCTCGGCGACACCGACAACCCGGAGAACTGGCCCACCCTGGAGAAGATCTGGCCGCACCTCGGCCCCTCCCGGGCCCAGGACTGCGACGAGCGCGAGGTCCGCGAACTGCTGATCGACCGCGTCCGCTACCTGTGGAAGACCGTCGACCTGGACCAGGCCCTCCAACTGGCCCGCCAGCTGGACGCGGTCTGGGCCGAGCGGTACGAGATCGAGGTCGACCCGGCCGAGCGGCGCTTCCTGCGCCGGCAGATCCTCAGCCTGCGCTTCAACCTCGCCAACGTGCTGCGCTCGATGGGCTCGTACACCGAGGCGCTGGAGATGGACCAGGCCACCCTGGCGGGCCAGCGCGAACTGCTCGGCGAGCACAACGCGTTCACCCTGATGACGGCCAACTCGATGGGCGCCGACCTGCGGTACCTCAACCGCTTCCAGGAAGCGCTGACCATGGACCTGGAGACGTACAGCCAGTTCGTGGAGCTGTTCGGCGAGGACGACGCCCGCACCCTGTCCGTCGCCAACAACCTGGCCATCGACCACCGGCTGGTCGGCAACAGCGTCGCCGCCCGCGACCTCGACCAGGACACCTTCGAACGCCGCTCCGCGGTCCTCGACCAGTCCCACCCCTACACCCTCTCCAGCAAGTCCAACCTGGCCCGCGACCTGCGGGAGATGGGCGACTACAAGGGCTCCGCCGAGCTGCTGCGGGAGGTCTACGAGGCGTTCACCACGATCCTCGGACCGGACCTGCCGGAGACCCTGCGCAACGCCAAGTCGCTGGCCGTCTCGCTGCGCCGGGCCGGCGAGCTGGGCGAGGCCCGCGAGCTCACCGAGCAGACCTACCAGCGCTACGTCGAGCGGTACGGCACCGAGAACCCGGAGGCCCTCGCCTGCCAGCTCAACCTGGCCGCCGACCACAGCGCGGCCGGCGACAAGGAGACCGCCCGGGACATCGCCTCCGCCGCCTACGACGGGCACCGCCGGCTGCTCGGCGACGACCACCCGTTCACCCTCGCCTGCCAGAACAACCTGGCGATCTACCTGCGCGGCAGCGGCGACGTGGCCGGGGCCGTCCGGTTCGGCGAGCAGGCCGTCCAAGGCCTGTCCCGGGTGCTCGACCCGGACCACCCGTACACCCTCAACGCCATGATCAACCTGGCCAACGCGTACGCCGACAGCGGGCAGCTGGCGCGCGCCGAGGAGATCGGCCGGGTGGCGCACGCGGGCCTGGACAACCGCTACGGGCCGACCCACCCCGACTCCGTGGTCTGCCAGCTCAACCTGGCGATCACGCTCCGGACCGCGGGCCGGGCCCGGGAGGCCGAGGCGATGCGCAAGCACGCGATGGCGATCCTGCTGGAACTCTTCGACGAGGGGCACCCCACCGTGGTCTCCGCCCACAACTGGCACCGGATCAACCGCGACCTGGAGCCGCAGCCGCTCTGAGGGCCGGTCGGGCCCGCAGGCGGTGTAGCCTGCGGGCCTGATGACCCAGACCGTGACACCCCCCGTCCTCGTCACCCGCCGTCTCGCCGAGGGCGTCCTCGACCGGCTGGCACCGGAAGCCGTCACCCGGCACGACAGCGAGCGGCCGATGGCCCGGGCCGAGCTGCTCGCCGCACTGCCCGGCCGCGCCGCCGTGATCACCACCCTGGACGACCGGGTGGACGCCGAGTTCCTCGCCGCGGCCGGTCCGGACCTGCGGATCGTCGCCAACCACGCGGTCGGCACCCACAACATCGACCTCGCCGCCTGCGCCGAGCGCGGCGTGCTGGTCAGCAACACCCCCGGGGTGCTCACCGAGGCCACCGCGGACCTCGCCTGGGCCCTGCTGCTGGCCGCCACCCGCCGCCTGGGCGAGGGCGAGCGGCTGCTGCGCTCCGGGCAGCCGTGGGCCTGGGCGCCGACCTTCATGCTCGGGATGGAGCTGACCGGCACGCCGCTCGGCATCCTCGGGATGGGCCGGATCGGGCAGGCCGTGGCCCGCCGCGCGGCCGGCTTCAGCATGCCCGTCGCCTACCACAACCGCAGCCGGCTCCCCGCGGACCGCGAGGCCGGGGCCCGCCCGCTCCCGCTGGACCGGCTGCTCGCCGAGTCCCGGGTGCTGGTGGTGACCTGCCCGCTCACCGACGCCACCCGGCACCTGGTGGACGCCGAGCGGCTCGCCCAACTGCCCGCCGGCGCCGTGGTGGTGAGCATGACCGCGGGCGTGGTGGACGAGCGGGCGCTGGCCGCGGCGCTGGCCTCCGGGCACCTGTTCGGCGCCGCCGTGGACAACTTCGAGCACGAGCCGGCCGTCCATCCCGACCTGCTCGCGCAGGAGCGGGCCGTCCTCGTCCCGCACCTCGGCAGCGCCACCGTCCGGACCCGGCAGGCCATGGGTGGGCTGGCCGTCGACAACGTGCTCGCCGTGCTGGCGGGCGGGCCGCCGCTCACCCCGGTGGGCTGAGCGGCCGCGCGGGCCCGGGTGCGCTCCGGCGGGCTGGGCGGCCGCGGGCCGGGTGCGCTCCAGCCCTACCCGACCAGCCACTTGAGCGTCGAGGCCATCTCCTCGAACGCCCCGAAGTGGGCCGCCCCGGGCTCCAGGTAGAGCTCGGCGCCCGGGATGTTGTCGGCCAGCCAGCGCGAGTGGTCCACCGGGGAGAACTGGTCGTCGGCCCCGTGCCACAGCCGCACCGGCACCCGGATGTCCTGCACCCGGAAACCCCAGTCGGTGGTGAACGCCAGCACGTCGTCGATCCAGCCGAAGGCGCCGTAGCGGAAGGCCTGCCGGTAGGTGCTCAGCAGCATCCGGCGGATCCCCGGATCGGTGACCACCGTCCGGTCGGTGGGCGGTAGTTCGGGCACCAGGTCCTTGATCAGCCGGACCGGGTCGCGCTTGATCACCCGGGACCTGAGCTGGAAGGCGTCGGCGATCCGCAGCAGCCCGCGCTCCGCCTGCCGGTACTCCCGGACGTTCGACGGCGTCATCCCGCCGTACCAGTCCAGTCCCTCGGCGTTCCGCGGCGCCAGGCTCACCAGCGCGGCCACCCGGGTCACCCGGCCGGCGAGCAGCGCCGCACAGGCCAGCGCGTGCGGGGCGCCGCCCGACCGCCCGGCCACCGCGAAGCGCTCCAGACCGAGGTCGTCGGCGATCGCCTGCACGTCCGTGGCCGCCGCGGCCACCCGGCGGCCCGGCAGGCGGTCCGACTCCCCGTAGCCGGGACGGTCGAAGGAGATCAGCCGCACCCCCATCCGGGACAGCACGCTGCTGCGCGGCGCCGGGCCCACCCGGCTGCCCGGCGTGCCGTGCAGCAGGAACACCGGGCTGCCCTGCGGGTCCCCGGAGACCTCCACCGCCAGCGCACGTCCGCCCGGTGCCTCGACCGTCCGTGCCACCACCGGCTTCCTCCCGATCACTTGCCCGGACCACTTGCCCGGACCACTCACTCGGACCACTCACGCGGATCACTCACTCGGACCGCCCGCCCCGGACCGCCCGCCCCGGACCGCCCGCCCCGGACCGCCCGCCCCGGACCGCCCGCCCCGGACCGCCCGCCGCGCCCCGCGCGGGGGTCAGTTCGGCACGTCCAGACCGCGCACCTCGCGGCGGGCCTGCCAGGTCGTGTGCTCCCGGGAGATGGCGTCCTCGGCGTCCCGGGCCAGCCGGGCCCAGTAGTCCTCGGCCTGCTCGGAGTCCAGCTTCAGCTGGGTCAACTGGGCCTCCACCTTGGCCAGCTCGTCCGCGGCCAGCCCGTACGCGGCCGCCTGCGGCCGGTACTGGCGCAGCTGTGCCCAGGCCGACACCGAGGCCGCGACCGCCGAGACCGTGCCCAGCGCGTCGTAGCTGAACCACCCCAGGGCGCGCAGCACCGCCAGCGTCAGCCCGAGCAGCGGCAGCACGATCGCCAGCCGCCCGGCCCGCCGGGCCGCGTTGCGGCAGCGCTGGGCCTTGCTGCGGTACCACTCGCGCTGGGCCTGCACCCGCTCGCGCAGGTACACCTCGCGGCGCACCTGCAGCGGCTGGTCGCGCAGCCGGGTCATCATCTCGGTGATCTGGGGGTGATGGGCCGGCTCCCGCCAGGTCTGCAGGTCGTCGTCCATCCGCGCCATCTCCGGGATCACCTGCGCGGTGTCGAACTCCCCGAGGATGCCCTTCAGTTGGACGTCGTACAGGCGTTCGGCGTCCGGCAGCTTCTTCGGTGGCGGCTGGTAGGCATCGGCCTGGACGGCGTACTTCCAGCAGAGCGTCTTCACCGACTCGGCGATCGCCCGGCCGTCGTACCAGAGCCGCTGCGGATTCTGCCGGGCCGCCACGGTGGCCATCGCCAGGGTCAGCAGGTAGGCGAAGGCGGCCGTCCAGGCCCACAGGTCGCCGTCGGCGGAACCGGTGGCCGCGGCCACCACCAGCAGCACCAGCTCCCAGCGGGACAGTGCGACGGAGCGCCGCTGCCCCTGCAGCGAGGCGGAGTCCGAGGCCCAGAAGATCTCGGGCAGCAGCTCGTCCTCGCGCACCCAGCCGATCGATCGCGCCGCCCCCGCCGCCATGCTGACCCCCCGGGTCGCCCCGCCGCCCACGGATACTTGGATACCGAACAGCTGGATCCTGCCCGGGGCCGGGCCGGGATACGCCTCGCGGCCGCGGCCGGGCGCGCCGGGACGGATCCCGGCACGCGGCGCGGGCCCGGCGCCGGTTACGCGGCTCAGTACGCGTACAGGATGCGGTCCGCGTTGTCCGCCATCACCTTGGCGTTCCACTCGGTGCCGCCGTCCACGTTCCCCGAGCGGAACAGCGGGGGAGTGATCCCGCGCTCCGCCAGCCGGCCGACCGCCGAGGCGACCACGGACTGCATCAGGGCGCTGGTGACGATCGTGGAGACGGAGCCGAACGGGACCCCCGCCGCCGGGTGGGAGAGCTCACCGTCGCCGACCGCGATCTTGCTGTCCAGCACCACGTCGCAGTTGTCCTTCAGGAACGTCCCCGAGGGGTGGTTGGAGGAGACCTCGCCCGGATAGGCCAGCGACGTCACCCCGACCACCCGCATCCCCCGGTCCCGGGCGTGCCGGGCCAGCTCGACGGGCATCACCTGGCGGCCGGAGAGGGAGATCAGGAACAGCAGGTCGCCGCCGCGCGCGGGGGTCAGGTCCAGGGTGGCGGTGGCCAGCCCGGAGACCCGCTCCAGGGCGCTGCCCAGCGGCGCGGGCATCACGTTCACCCCGGTCATCCCCGGCACGTTCAGCAGGTTGATCACCACCAGGCCGCCGGCCCGGTAGACCACGTCCTGCGCGGCCAGCGAGGAGTGCCCGGCGCCGAAGGTGAAGATTCGGCGACCGTCCGCCACCGCTTCGGCCAACAGCTCGGCGGCGGCCTCGATGTTCCCGGCCTCCTCCGTTCGTACCCGCTGGAGGTGGGCGACGGCGGCGTCGAAGTACTGCCCGACCAGGTCGGTCATCGGAACTCCATCAGGGCGCGAGGCGGTCCGGTGGTCCAGACCGCGTCTGGAGAAAGATCTGGCCAGCACCGTGCTGCCTGGCCGGCTCCCCTGTCAACAGGCACCAAAACCGCAGGGCATAGCCGTCCGGCGGCACCGGTTGTCACTCCGGTACGTCAGAATTGGCGGTGGAGACACCGAGGAACGGGAGCCAGGGGCGATGTCTGGTCTGATCGACACCACTGAGATGTACCTCCGCACCATTCTGGAGCTGGAGGAAGAGGGCATCACCCCGATGCGCGCCCGGATCGCGGAGCGGCTGGAACAGAGCGGCCCCACCGTCAGCCAGACCGTCGGACGGATGGAGCGCGACGGCCTGCTCCAGGTCGCCGGAGACCGCCACCTGGAGCTGACCGCGGAGGGCCGCAGGCTGGCCGTCCGGGTCATGCGCAAGCACCGGATCGCCGAGTGCCTGCTGGTCGACGTGATCGGCCTGGAGTGGGAGCAGGTGCACGAGGAGGCCTGCCGCTGGGAGCACGTGATGAGCGAGACGGTCGAGCGCAAGGTGCTCGCCATGCTCGGCCACCCCACCCAGTCCCCGTACGGCAACCCGATCCCGGGCCTGGACGAGCTGGGCGACACCAAGGCGGAGGGCGAGGGCTTCGACGCCGCGCTGACCACCCTGGAGGCGCTGGCCGTCGGCGAGCACGGCACCACCGTGGTGGTCCGCCGGATCGGCGAGCCCATCCAGACCGACGGCGAGCTCATGCTGACGCTGCGCCGGGCCGGGGTGCGCCCCGGGGCGGTCGTACAGGTCACGGCCGGGCTGGCCGGGGTGCTGGTCGGCGGCGGCGACAACGCGGTGGAGCTGCCGAAGGAGATCGCCGGGCACGTGTTCGTGGCCGAGAGCTGACGGCCGCCGGGGGCCGCCCGCGGCCCCTGCGCTCCCGCCCGGGCTCGTACCCGGGGTGCTACCCGGCCCGGTAGCCGCACCCGTCCCGCGACGGCGCCGATCGCGCGCCGTACAGGCCGGGCGGGGCGGGGGGGGGCCCCCCCCCCCCCCGCGCCCCCCCCCCCCCCCCCCCCCCCCCCCCCCCCCCCCCCCCCCCCCCCGGCCCCCCCCCCCCCCCCCCCCCCCCGCGGCTACCGGGCGGGCGGGCCGGCCCCCCCCCCGGGCGGGGCCCCGGCCGCTCCCACCCCTGCTCCCACCCTGTTCCCTCCCTGCCGCCGCGGTCCCCGACCACCCCGAGCTCGGTGGGCACCGCGACCCTCCCCGACACCGGCGCCGCGTTCGGCTTCCCCGTCCGAACGCCCCTCTGGCACCGCCCCCGGCCTGCGACCCCCCGGTCCTGCGACTCCCTGGTCCTGCGAGTCCTGCACCCCCTCGCTCCCGGCTGTCGTTCTCCCTTCCGTCTCGATCGCCCCTCTCGCAGGAATTCCTCCCACTCGGCAGATCACCGCAATCCTTGAGCGCCGTCACTCGTACGAGGGGCTTCTTCGGACGATCACCGGGTACACCCGTCTCTTATCCCGACATGCGTCTGACGGGCCCCGCCTCCGGTGGGAGACAAGGCCCGTCAGATGCGCGCGGGGTGTCGCGCGGAGCGCGCCCTCACCCGATGGGGTGCAGGGGCGCCCGTTCGGGGCGGCGGCGGGCGGTCAGCGCACCGCCGCGGGCTGCCGTACGGAACGGGCGGCGGGGGCCTCCCGGCCGCAGGCGTAGGCCAGCGGGTTGATCAGCTCGGCGGCGTCCGGCAGCCAGCGGTTGAGCGCGGACGGCGGCCGGGCCCACTGGGCGAAGCTGTAGGGGCCGATCCGGGACGGCGGTGCGACGATCCAGTCGCCCTCGCCGCGGGCGGACAGGTCCAGCCGCCCCGAACCCCAGCCGAGCGTGCGCAGCATCTCCGGGAGCTTGGCCTGCACCCCGGGCAGCACCAGGAAGTGCAGCCGCCGCCCGACCTGTCCGGCGGAGGCCGGCACGGCCACCACCGGGCCGAGTTGGAGGCTCATCCGCTCCATCCGGGCCAGCGCCAGGCAGCCGGCCACCTCCGGGACGTCCAGCACGTCGAAGGAGCGCCCGGTGGGCAGCAGGATCGACGCGTCCGGGTTCTCCGTCCACCAGCGGCGCACCACACCGGGGCCGGCGCTGGCCCGGCGGCGCCAGTCCTCACCGACCGGGTGCGCGCCGGGCAGCTCGCACCGTTCACCGCACGAGCAGCGGGCCGGGCCGTCGCCGTCGATCAGCCACGTGCCCGGGACGACCTCCCAGTGTCGGTCCTCCGCGTAACTGACGGCTTCGATGAGGAGCGGGGGCAGGCCCTGCTCAGGGGCTCCTGGGGTGTCTTCCACGTGCTGCTCAACTACCGTCGGTGAGTGGGGTTACGGGCGCGCCGGGGGCGGGTCAGCGCGGAGCGGGAGATGTCACCCGTACCGGTGAGGTGGACGATTTCAGGCCGCTTCGGCCGAACCCCGTAACGGGCGCAGGAGGGGCGCACTGGGGCATTCAGCAGGGCGCAAGGGGAGTGGACCCGTCACCGTGGGTATTGCGCTGGTGTCGCCGTACCCCGGCAGGGGCCCATGCCGCTGCCGGTCGGCGCATCGGCAAGCTAGCACCAGAGTCGTACGCGCGTCGGCCCAGGGCCGGGGTGGCGTAGGGGAGGCGAAGCCCAATGGCCGCGAGAGCACTCGTCGCACGAGAGCCCAACGAGCGTCTGCAGCAGCTCATCCAGGAAGCGGGCTGCTCGAACGCGGGCCTCGCCCGCCGGGTGAACCTGTGCGGCGCCGAGCACGGACTGGATCTGCGGTACGACAAGACCTCGGTCGCCCGGTGGCTGCGCGGGCAGCAACCGCGCGGCCAGGCACCGGCGGTGATCGCCGAGGCGCTCGGCCGCAAACTCGGCCGTGGCGTCACGGTCGAGGAGATCGGGATGGCCGACGGCAAGAACCTCAGCTCCGCCGTGGGCCTGCAGTTCGCCGCCAACCTGCCGGCCGCGCTGGAGCAGGTGTGCGAGCTGTGGCGCAGCGACGTCGGCCGCCGGGACTTCCTGGCGGGGGCGGCCGTGGCGGCCTCCGCCCTGGTCGAGCCCAGCCGGGACTGGCTGATCACCCCGCCCGACCCGGTGGTGGCCCGCACCGGTGGCACCCGGGTCGGTCTGGCCGACGTGGCGGCGATCAGGGCCACCACGCAGATGCTGGTGGACCTGGACCACCGCTTCGGCAGCGGGCACGTGCGCCCGGTGGTGGTGCACTACCTCAACAGCGTGGTCTCCGGGTTCCTCGGCGGCGCCTACCGCGAGGAGACCGGCCGCCAGCTGTTCGGGGCCGTCGCACGGCTCACCGAGCTGGCCGGGTACATGGCCGTGGACACCGCCCAGCCCGGTCTGGCGCAGCGGTACTACATCCAGGCGCTGCGGCTCGCCCAGGCCGCCGACGACCGGGGGTACGGCGGCTACGTGCTGGCGGCCTCGATGAGTCACCTGGCGGCCACCCTCGGCAACCCCCGGGAGATCGCCCAACTCGCCCGCGCCGCCCAGGAGGGCGCCCGGTCGGTGGCCACCCCCACCGCGATGGCGATGTTCTACGCCGCGGAGGCGCGCGGGCACGCCCTGCTCGGCGACAGCGCGGCGTGCGAGGCGGTGGCGGCCAAGGCCCTGGCGGCCATGGAGCGGCGCAACCCCGAGGACGACCCGGACTGGATCGTCCACTTCGACGAGGCCTACCTCGCCGACGAGTTGGCGCACTGTCACCGTGACCTCCAGCAGGGGGAGAAGGCGGAGCACTACGCCCGCACCGCGCTCGAACTGCACCCGGCGCACCGGGTCCGCCGCCGCGCGGTCGACCTGGTGCTGCTGGCCACCGCGCAGCTCCAGCAACGGGATCTGGAGCGCGCCTGCCAGACCGGCGCGGAGGCGGTCCGGCTGCTGAGCGGTCTGCGGTCGAACCGCGGCGTGGAGTACCTGGACGACTTCCGCAGCCGGCTGGAGCCGTACCGGGCCCACCGGGCGGTCCGCGAGTTCCACGCCAGGACGGAGGGCGAGGCGGCCTGACCGGCCCCGCGAGCCGTGGGCAGGGGTGAGAACGCCTGCCCACGTAGTCATCATCGGCAGTGAACCGGTAGCGTGGCTCAGCAGTTGTGGTCCGCCGTCAGCGAGCGCGCGGAGGAACCGAGAGGCCCGGGCCGACCCAGGGCCGTGCACAGGTGAGGAACCCGCGTGAGCCAGCGCCGCTCGTACTCCAGCTCGAACGACTTCAACATGGACGACCTGTTCCGGCCGGAGCCGGCCGGACCGCAGGGCGATCCGCAGGCCGTGCCGCCCCAGCAGCAGGGCCAGCCGCAGGGCGTACCGCCCCAGCAGCAGGCTCCGGGGGGCGGCCCCGAGTACTGGGGTGCTCCGCAGCAGCCCGGGCCCGTGGCGGCCCCGCAGGGCGATCCGGCGCCCGAGACGCAGTTCCTGCCGCCGTACCCGCGCAGCGAGCCCAGCATCGGCAACGGGCTGCCGCAGCTGCAGGCGGGCGCTCAGCCGGGCTACCCGGCGCCGCAGGCCTACCCCGCGCCGGCGGGCCAGCCCCAGCAGCCGCCGGCGTACGGCGCTGCGGACGGCTACGGCGGCCAGCCCGGCTACGGGCAGCAGCAGCCGTCGTACGGCGGCCAGCAGACCTTCGGCGGGCACGAGCAGGGCGCCCAGACCTTCGGCGGGCAGCAGTTCGGTGTCCCGCAGCAGCCCGGTGTCCCCCAGCAGCCCGGGTACCCGGCCGCCGACCCCGGTCGGGGACCGGCCCGGCGGCCCTCGCAGAAGCTGATCATCGGCGGTGTGGTGGCGGGCTGCGTGGCCGCCGGCCTCCTGGTCGCCGTGCTGATGAGCGGCGGGGACGAGGAGAAGAGCGCCCAGCCGCCGGTCGCCAAGCAGTCCGGCAGTGCGCCCGCCACCGCCGGCGCGGGCGGGGTGGACCCGCAGACGCAGACCCAGGCCAAGGCGATGTCCGAGCTGCTGGGCAAGGCCAGCGCCAGCCGCCAGGCGGTGATCGGCGCGGTCTCCTCGGTGCAGAAGTGCGACAAGCTGCCGGAGGCGCAGGCCGCGCTGACCGCGGCGGCGGGCCAGCGCGACCAGCTGGTCGCCGAGCTGGGGGGCCTCAAGGTGGACAAGCTGACCGGTGGACCGCAGCTGGTCGAGCAGCTGCAGAAGGCCTGGAGCGCCTCCTCCACGGCCGACAAGGAGTACGCGGCCTGGGCCGGCGACTCGATCGCCTCCTGCGACCCGGCCAAGCAGGCCGAGAACCAGCACGCCAAGAACGGCAACTCGGCCAGCGGCGCGGCGACCACCGCCAAGACCCAGGCCTCCGAGCTGTGGAACGCCGTGGCGGCCCAGACCGGCCTGCCGAACAAGGACAAGAGCGAGCTCTGACCCCGGACGCCCGAAGGGGCGGTGCGGCCCTCCCGGCCGCACCGCCCCTTCGGCTTCCCCCGGGGCCGCTCCGACGAGCCCCCGGCGTCCGCGCTCTCACGCCGGGGGCTTGCCTCCGGCCAGCACCCAGCGGACGTCGACGAAACCGGGCCGCTGCTCGACCAGCCGTCCGCCCTGGACCTGCTGGAAGGTCACCGAGGTGTTCACCAGCCGCGGCGAGTCCGCGCTCGGCAGCATGTTGGTCAGGCCCCAGCTGAGCGGCGGGGTGGCACCACCGGTCTCGATCGGCTCGCCGCCGTCGAGCACGGCCCGCAGCGTGCGGGAGCTCAGCGGTTTGCCGTGGTCGGCCCGGGCGGCGGCCTGCCGGAAGACCTCGTAGGCGACCCAGGTGGTCTGCACGCCGGGGTCGGCGACGTCGATCAGCGCGTCCCCGGTGCCGTGGGTGCGGGCGGTGTAGCGCAGCGCGTCCCACACCTTGGAGGACTCGGCCGGGTACCAGCCGGTCGCGAAGGCGCCCCGCAGCGGGCCGGCGTCGCCGCCGGTGGAGTCGACCACCGACTGCTGGAAGCTGCCGATCACCGAGGCCAGCTGGGTGTGCTTGGGCGCGAGGCGGCGGTACGGGTCGAGCAGGTTGGAGGTCGGCTCCGAGCCGAGCGCGCTGATCACGCAGTTGCCGGCCCGGTCGTCGCCGATGGCCCGGCGGGCGTAGTCGCTGTAGTCGTTGGACTTCTCCGGCGCGGGGACGTCGGTCAGCCTGACGCCGGCCGGCTTCAGGGCGCCGTTCAGGTAGTTGACCAGGGTGTCGCCGGCGCGGGTGTCCGGGCGGATCAGCGAGACCGTCTTGCAGCCGGCCTCGACCAGCTGCCGCCCGCTGCCGGCGATCAGCGCGGGGCTGCCGCCGGCCACCGGGTAGGACAGCGGGCTGCTGAACTCGGGCGAGGAGATCCCGTAGCCGCCCAGGTAGGGGATGCCGGCCCGCTCCAGGGCGGGCATGAAGTCGGTGCCGTACTGGCTGTAGGAGCCGATCACCGCGACCACGTGGGCGTCGATCGCCTGCCGGGCGCAGGCCGCGACGCCGTCGGCGGTGTTCTGCTCGTTGCAGGTGAGCACCCGCAGCCTGCGGCCGTCCAGGCCGCCCTTGCCGTTGATCTCCCGGCCGATCGCCTCGGCGAGCGCGGTCATGCCCGGCCGGTCGGCGGAGCCGGTGCCGGACGGCGCCCAGGTCATCACGGTCAGCTCGGAGCGGCCCGCGGCGGCGGCGTCGGCCGGGCCTCCGCAGGCCGAGGCGGCGAGCAGGACGGGGAGCAGTGCGGCGGCCGCGGCCAGCGCGCCGGTGGTGCGGCGTCTGCGGCCGGGACAGGCCGTCGCGGTGGCCGCGGGCCGGTGGTCGATCGGTCGTGGGCGGTCGGCTGATCCGGTCCGCGTCATGATGCTGTGCCCTCCCGGGTAGCTGCCTCCGAGCGCCGTGCGCCCGTTCGGCCCGGCCAGCCTCGACCCGTGCGGGCACGCGGAGAGGACCGGAATACGAACGGCGGGTCAACGGGAACGGAACAGCGGGGGGTGACGCGTGTAGATCATGAAATCAGGGAACGTACGATCGATTCCTATGTCCGACAGTATGGATTCTCGGTATCGGTCCGCCCGATCCCCTTCTCGAACCGGGCACCGGTCGAGCACGATGGGCGGCATGCCCCTGAACGACCTGCCCTGGTGGCGCTGGCGGGCCCGGCTGCGGTCGGCCCTGCACATGCTGTCCGACCCCGCCTTCCAACAGGAGGCCTGGCTGGCCGGCCGACCGGGCTACGGCGACGTGACCGACGCGGTCTACCGGCTGGTCGAGGACACCTGGCTGGACCGCTGGTCCGCCGAGAAGTACCTCGGCACGATCCTGCGTGACCCCACCGAGGCCGCCCTGGTGGACGCCGCGGTGCTGCCGGTGCTGCGGATCCTGCACGAGGTCGGCGCGGACGCGCCCGCCGCCGCCTACCTCGGCCACCCCGGCTGGCCGGACGCGGTCGCCGCGGCCCGCGAGGCGCACGCCTACCTGGCGGCCGGTGACGGCGAGGACCCGGACGCCCCGCCGCGCAGCCTGGAGGTGCTGCGCATCCTCACCAGGGCCGCATAGGGCCGTGCGGGGTCCGTCCGGGGCCGTGCCGGGCGGCGTCCCGCGGCGGGTCTCGCGGCGGGTCTCGCGGTGCGGGCGGTGGCGGCGGTCGGCGGGCGATCTGTGACAGGCTGGACCATTCGCCGGCCAGCCGTGCCCGGACCGACCGAAGCCTCGCCTTCCGTAGACCCAGGGGAATCGCAACCGTGGAAGAGCAGTCCGCCCCCGCCCAGTACGTCCTCACCCTGTCCTGCCCGGACAAGCAGGGGATCGTCCACGCGGTGTCCAGCTACCTCTTCATGACCGGCTGCAACATCATCGACAGCCAGCAGTTCGGTGACGGCGACAGCGGGCTGTTCTTCATGCGGGTGCACTTCTCCGCCGAGCAGCCGGTGACCGCGGACAAGCTGCGGGCCAGCTTCGCGGCGATCGGCGCCTCGTTCCGGATGGACTGGCAGATCCACGAGAGCACCGAGCGGATGCGGGTGGTGCTGATGGTGTCGAAGTTCGGCCACTGCCTGAACGACCTGCTGTTCCGGACCGGGATCGGCGCGCTGCCGGTGGAGATCGCCGCCGTGGTGTCCAACCACACCGACTTCCGCGCGCTCACCGAGTCCTACGGCATCCCCTTCCACCACATCCCGGTCACCAAGGACACCAAGGCCGAGGCCGAGCAGCGACTGCTCGACCTGGTCGCCGACCAGCACGTCGACCTGGTGGTGCTGGCCCGCTACATGCAGGTGCTCTCCGACCGGCTGTGCAAGGAGCTCTCCGGCCGGGTGATCAACATCCACCACTCGTTCCTGCCGAGCTTCAAGGGCGCCAAGCCGTACCACCAGGCGCACGCCCGGGGCGTGAAGCTGATCGGCGCGACCGCGCACTACGTGACGGCCGACCTGGACGAGGGCCCGATCATCGAGCAGGAGGTGGCCCGGGTGAACCACGACGTGACGCCGGACCAGCTGGTGGCGCTCGGCCGCGACGTCGAGTGCCAGGCGCTGGCCCGCGCGGTGAAGTGGCACAGCGAGCACCGGGTGCTGCTCAACGGCGCCCGTACCGTGGTCTTCGGCTGATCCGGAGGATTTGTTTCTCCGCGGTGTGCGGAACGCGTTTCCTGCGGTGGCCGCCCGGCCGTCCGGAAGTACTCCTCCGGAATGCCGGGCGGGCCGCAGAATCCCCTTCGGGATAACGCCCGGGGCGTCAACTCCGGTTTCTTTTCCGGCCGTCCACGGCGGTAACGTGGCCGCCGCCGAACGGGGAAACCGGTGGCTCCGCGCAGAGCGCGGCCGGTCCCGGTCCGTCGAGCCGGAATTCAGCGGTCCGTCGAATTCGCGACCGGCCGAGCGCCCGGTCCGGCCGACCGATCCGCGCGAAGGGCTGACCATGACGACTTTCCCCGCTCCCGGTACCGAGGAATTCCCCGCTGCCGTCGGGTTCCCCGGTGCCGTCGACGGCGCCCGGATCGCCCGGGTCGCCGAGGAGTTCGGCACCCCGGTCTGGCTCTACGAGGCCGGCACGGTCCGCGCCCAGATCGAGCGGCTGCGGCGCTTCGACGTCATCCGCTTCGCCCAGAAGGCCTGTTCCAACATCCACATCCTGCGGCTGATGCGGGAGCAGGGGGTGCTGGTGGACTCGGTCTCGCTCGGCGAGGTCGAGCGGGCGCTGGCGGCCGGCTACCAACCGGGCGGCCCCGACGACCCGATCGTGTTCACCGCCGACCTGCTGGACCGTCCCACCCTGCGCCGGGTGGTGGAGCTGGGCGTCCCGGTCAACGTCGGTTCGCCGCAGATGCTGGAGCAGCTCGGCCGACAGGCCCCGGGCCACCCGGTGTGGATCCGGATCAACCCCGGCTTCGGCCACGGCCACAGCCGCAAGACCAACACCGGCGGGGAGCAGAGCAAGCACGGCATCTGGCACGAGCACCTGGCGGAGAGCCTGGACCTGGCCGACCGGTACCGGCTGGACCTGGTCGGCTTCCACATGCACATCGGCTCCGGGGTGGACTACGGCCACCTGGAGGCGGTCTGCGAGACGATGGTCAAGCAGGTCCGGCTGGCCGGCCGCGACATCCGGGCGATCTCGGCCGGCGGCGGCCTGTCCGTGCCGTACGCGCCCGGGCAGCCGGAGGTGGACACCGACCGCTACTTCGGGCTCTGGGACTCGGCCCGCCGGGAGATCGCCGCCGAACTCGGCCACCCGGTGCGCCTGGAGATCGAGCCGGGCCGCTTCCTGGTGGCCGGCGCCGGTCTGCTCGCCACCGAGGTCCGGGCGCAGAAGCCGGTCGGCAGCAACCACTTCGTCCTGGTCGACGCGGGCTTCAACGACCTGATGCGGCCCGCCATGTACGGCAGCAACCACCGGGCGTCGGTGCTGGCGCCGGACGGCGAGGTCCGCCGGGACGCGCTGCGCGACACCGTGCTGGCCGGGCCGCTGTGCGAGTCGGGCGACGTGTTCACCCAGGCCGCCGGCGGGGAGGTGCGGCCCGTGCCGCTGCCGCGCGCGGAGGTCGGCGACCTGGTGGTGTTCCACGACACCGGGGCGTACGGGGCGAGCATGTCGTCGCTGTACAACTCCCGGCCGCTGCTGCCGGAGGTGCTGGTGGACGGCGGACGGACCCGGCTGATCCGCCGCCGGCAGTCGGTCGCCGACCTGCTGGCGCTGGAGACCGGGCTGCCGCAGTAGGCGACCGGCCCCGCGGGGCCGGTCTCAGGGGCGGGACAGCAGCGGCACGGCGTGCAGCACCCGCCGGATCGCGGCGGGGTCGCCCTGCCGTCCGACCGGGAGGTGGTCCGGATCGCGGTGGGCGGCGGCGAGGTAGCAGAACTCCAGCCCGTCCAGCACCATTTCGGCGGTCGGCGGGGTGCCCTCGTCCGGTCCGTCGAGCGGGATCCGCCACTCGCCGCAGGCCGGGCCGTCGATCACCAGCCGGAGCAGCCGGCCGGCGCCCGGCAGCCTCCCGGGCAGGGCGGTCAGCAGCCGCGGCAGCATCCGGGCGGCCAGGTCGACCAGTTGCCGCAGGTGCTGCGGGGCCGGCGGGGCGTAGGGGTAGTGCACGGCGCGGGCGAGGTCGTCACCGTGGATCCAGCACTCGAAGGCGCGGTCCAGGAAGGCGTCCGCCAGCGGCAGCACGGCGAAGCCGTAGTCGACCGGTGCACCGCCGTCGGCGCCGAGTCCGGCGGCCCGGAGCAGGGCGTGGCTCCGCTGCCGCCACAGCGTGCGCACCGCGGTGGGCGGGTTGCCGCGCTGGTCCTCGATCAGCCGGCGGGTCCGGGCCAGGACGTCCTCGGGCCGGCCCGGCTCCGGCGGGTGCGCCGGTCCGCCCTGGGCGGGGACCCGCGGCGCCGGGCCCGCGTCGGGGACCGGGTCCGGCAGGTCGAGGACGGGCGCCAGGTAGCCGTCGACGGCGGCGAGGTGGCAGAGCACCTGGGCCGGTCGCCAGCGCTGCGTCCCGCCGTGCCAGGGCAGTTCGGCGACCTCCTGCCACTCCCCGGGCCCGAGGTCGCGGAGCAGGGCGTCCAGCTTGGCGGTCTCGGCGGCGTACGGCGCGGCCCACGGCGGGACCGGGAGCGCGGCCGGCCGCTTCGCCAGGCACCAGTCGAGGACCTGCCGGCGCAGCCCGTCGGCCGGGTCGAGCGAGTCGTCGGGGGAGAGCCAGTGCGCGGCCTCGCGCAGCCGTCCGGCCTCGGCCGCGCAGCCGGGGCAGTGTTCCAGGTGGCGGCCGAGCTCGGCGGCCTCCCGCGGCGGGCAGGCGTCCAGCGCCCAGGCGCCCAGCAGGGAGCGGAGCTCCTCGTGCTCCGGGCCGTCGGGCACCCGGCCCGGCTCCGTCCCGGTCACCGGGCCGGCCCCGGGCAGCCGCCGGCGTCCGGGCCGTCCTGTCCGGCGAGCGCGGAGGAGATCAGCTGGAGGCCGAGCCGCATCCGGTGCTTGGCGGCCTGCTCGGTGATGCCGAGTCGGCGGGCCGTCTCGGGGTAGCGCAGGCCGTCGTACCAGCCGACGGCGATGGTCTCGCGCAGCGGCTCCGGCAGGGCGGCGACCATGTACTGGACCCGGGCGGCGGTGGCCCGGGCCTCGACCTCGGGGTCGTCGCCGCGCTGGGAGCGCAGGCGTTCGACCGCCCGGCGCTGGGTCAGCGTGCCGAGCCAGGCGCGCAGCGAGCCGCGGGCCGGGTCGTAGGCGGCGGGGTGCTGCCAGAGCTGGGCGAAGACCTCGCGGGTGAGCTGCTCGGCGGCGTCCAGGTCGTCCAGGATCAGGCCGGCCAGACCGTGCACCAGCGGGGCGAAGCGGTCGTAGAGCTCGCCGAGCGCGGACTCCTCGCCGCGCAGCAGCCGCCACCGGATCTGCTCGTCCCAGCTCGGGGTGCGGTCGGACATGGCCCTCGCCCCCTCCGTGTCCCCGGGCGGTCCTACTCAACGGTAGCCCTTCGGCGGGGAGCCGGGGTGGATTCGTACGAAGAAGGAGAATGCCGGGGTCCGGACCATTCGGCGGCCGGCCGGTCGGCGCAGGGGGGGTGTCCGACCCGAACCGGGCACCGAACCGGACAAATGTAGGAAGGGTGGTTCGCTCGTGGCAGGCGGGACGCGGGAGGTCTTCGGAGGTACCGTCGTTCTGCTCGTGCGGAGGATCCGGCAGGGCACGGGACGGGACGGCACGGTCCGGGCGGACGATCGCCGGTACGACGCTCGCCAGGGTGAGCGGGACAGTATGCACCGAGCTGTCCCCCGATCGCTGGAATATGCCTGAAGCGCTTGCTCCGGCGGACCTGCGGAATCATCCTGAGGCCTATTCGTGCCGAAGCCATGGGTAGCCCGGCAGGCATTCCCCAGGTGCGCGGCCGGCCGAACCGACATGACCAAGACCCCGGCCCGCCCGATCCGGGCAGCAGGGAGAGCGGCCGACTACCGGGCCGAATACCGAGTGCGGGTGGTGGAGCGGTGCAGGTACTTCAGGTTCAGCTGGCGGTCCAGGCGGACCCGTCCGAGGTGGGCAGGGCCCGGAGGTGGGTGCGGGCCCGACTGGCGGGGCAGGGGCTGGACCCGGACGCGCCGGTCGCCGAGACGCTGGTGCTGGTGGTGTCGGAGCTGGTCACCAACGCGGTGGTGCACACCGGCTGTCCGGCCGTGCTGCGGCTGTCGATGCCGGTCCCGGGCGGGCTGCGGGCGGCCGGTCACGGGTCCGCCGGGGGGTTCGCCGGCGGCCCGGACGGGGGGTTCGCCGGTGGGGCGGACGGCGGTTTCGGTGGCGGCCCGGACGGGGGTTTCGCCGGCGGGCCGGCCCGGAGCGTCCCCGTCCGGGTCGAGGTGGCCGACGCGAGCCTGGTCGCCCCGGCCCCGCGGCACGCGGGCGGCGAGGCCACCAACGGGCGGGGCCTGGAGCTGGTCGAGCTGCTCTGCGACCGGTGGGGCTGGTACCCGGACGGCTCGGGCAAGCGGGTCTGGTGCGAGATCGACCCGGACGCCCGTGGCCACGCCGACTGTCCGACGGACCCTGCGGCCACCGCCGCACTCGCCCTCTGACGTCCCGTCCGCACCTCTCCCCCCGGGCAGAGCTGACGCCGCGCGGGCCCCGTCCGCCCCGGGGGGCGCGTCCGGCGCGCTCCCGGCCGGCGCCGTGCGCCACCGAGTGCCAAATGCGCCGCAACCATTCCGAATTTCGGACAACCCATTGACGTGACGTATCCGACTGATCACTCTTGGGTGCAGCTCTCCGTTGCGAGGGGACGTCGAGGCGGCTCCCGGCCGGTGCGGGCGCAGGGGGACAGCCGTTGCCTGCCGCCCGGGGCCGCCACCTCGACGAGTGCGGAGCGCAGGCGCGCGGCTTCAGGGCTCGGGCGCCAGGTCGGATGGTGGTCCGCCGCGCCGCGCTCGGGGCACGTGCGGCGGGCTGCCGTCCGGGCCGGCGCGGGTGCGCGCGGAACGCTGCCGCATCGTGACCTCAACCACTGGAAATCGGCAGTGGTCTACACCAAAACTTCTCCTGTGACCGCACCCGAACTGCAGGACGCCCCCACCACCCCCACCCCCGTCACCACCGGCCCGGGCCCCGCCATCTGGTCCACCGGATTCCGGCTCTACTTCACCGCCCGCAGCGCCGGCCTGCTCTCCGACGCGATGCTGCCGGTCGCCGTCTCGGCCGGGCTGCTGGCCGCCGGCCGGCCGATCGGCACGGTCGGCTACGCGATGGCCTTCCTGCTGGCGCCGTTCGTCACCCTGGTCCTGGTCGGCGGCGTCCTGGCGGACCGGTTCACCGCCCGCCGGCTCATGATCGCCGCGGACCTGCTCAACCTGACCACCCGGGTCCTGCTCGCCCTGCTCTTCTTCCGCGGCGTCGACCAGCTGTGGCAGCTCTACGCACAGCTCTCGCTGGCCGGCACGGCCGCCGCGATGTTCCAGCCCGGCGCCGCGTCCACCGTCCCGCTGGTCGCCCGGGACGTCCAGGGCGCCAACGGCGTGCTGAGGATCTCCGAGGCGGTCACCGCCCTGGTCGGCCCCGCCCTCGCGGGCGTCCTGGCCGGCGCCGCCGCCACCGGCTGGGTGATGGTGATCGCCGCCGTCGCCTACGGCGTCAGCGCGCTGTGCCTGCTCGCGCTGCGGCTCGGCCGGGTGCCCGCCCCGCCCGAGGGCGACAGCCTCTGGCGCAACCTGGTCGTCGGCTGGCACGAGTTCAGGTCCCGCAGCTGGATGTGGGGCGTCATCGTGATCTGGCTGTTCTTCAGCGTCCTGTCGGTCGGACCGCTGCTGCCGCTGGCCGCCGGCGTGGTCGTCCCGCAGCACGGTCCGACCGTCTACGGTCTGCTCAACTGCGCCTTCGGCGCCGGCACCGTGCTCGGCGGCGTGGCGGCGATCCGGATCAGGCCCGCCCGCCCGCTGGCCGGCGGGGCGGTGACCCTGGCCGCCTTCCCGGCCTACCAGTTCGCGCTGGCCCTGGACCTCCCGGTGCCGCCGCTGGTCCTGGCCCAGCTGCTGTCCGGGGCGGGCCTGACGTTCTGGGCCGTCATGTGGGCGACCAGCGTGCAGACCCAGGTCCCCGGCGAGGTGCTGAACCGGATCCACGCGTACGAGGTCGCCGGCTCGGTCTGCATGGTCCCGCTCGGCGCCGCCCTGGTCGGCCCGGCCGTCGGGGTGTTCGGCGAGCGCGAGCTGCTGGCCGCCGGCGGCACCGTCACCCTGCTGGTGGTCGCCGCCCTGCTGCTCTCCCCGCCGATCCGGGGCCTGCGCCGGGTACCCGCGCAGGCCCCGGTGGCCCGATCCTGACGAAAGGTGGCAGTCAGACCCCTCGCTCGGGCACCCCGGCGACCCGGACACTCGGTCCGTGACCGACCTGCGCACCCCGCCCCGGACCGCCCCCGCCCGCTCCCCCCGGCTCCACTACGCCTGGGTGGTGGCCGGCGTCGCGCTGATCGTGCTGATCGGCTCGGCCGGCTTCCGTTCCACCCCCGGCCTGATGATGGACGCGTTGAACAGCGAGTTCGGCTGGTCGCACGCCACCGTCTCCGGCGCCGTCTCGGTCAACCTGACCCTGTACGGGCTGACCGCCCCGTTCGCCGCCGCCCTGATGGACCGCTTCGGCGTGCGGCTGGTGACGGTCTGCGCGCTGCTGCTGATCGCCACCGGCTCCGGGCTCACGGTCCTGATGACCCGGCCCTGGCAGCTGGTGCTCTGCTGGGGTGTCCTGGTGGGCCTCGGCAGCGGCTCGATGGCGGGTGCCTTCGCGACCACCATCACCGGCCGCTGGTTCCAGGCCCACCAGGGCCTGGTCACCGGGGTGCTCACCGCCGCCGGCGCGGCCGGCAACCTGGTCTTCATGCCGGTGCTGGCCGCCCTGGTCACCGAGCACGGCTGGCGGACGGCGGTGGTGGTCGTCTCGCTGGCGGCCACCGCCGTCGCCGTCCCGGTCCTGCTGCTGATGCGCGAGCGGCCCGCCGACGTCGGCCTGCTGCCGCTCGGCGCGACCGGGCAGCCGGCCCCGCCCGCGGTGACCGGCAGCGCCCTGGCCCGGTCCCTGCGGGTGCTCCGGGACGCCGCCCGCAGCCGGGCGTTCTGGCTGCTGGCCGGCTCCTTCGCGATCTGCGGGGCCACCACCGCCGGCCTGGTCGGCACCCACTTCGTCCCGGCCGCGCACGACCACGGGATGCCCGTCACCACCGGCGCGGGACTGCTCGCCCTGGTCGGGATCTTCGACGTGGTCGGCACCGTCGCGAGCGGCTGGTTCACCGACCGCTTCGACTCCCGGGCCCTGCTCGTCACCTACTACGCGCTGCGCGGGGTCTCGCTGCTGTTCCTGCCGCAGCTGTTCGCCGACTCGCTGCGACCGCCGATCCTGGCCTTCGTGATCTTCTACGGCCTGGACTGGGTGGCCACCGTCCCGCCCACCATCGCGCTCTGCCGGCGCCACTTCGGCTCGGACGCCCCGGTGGTCTTCGGCTGGGTGCTGGCCGCCCACCAGCTCGGGGCGGCCGCGGTCGCCTCGCTGGCAGGCCTCGCCCGTGACCGCTTCGGCGACTACGACCTCGCCTGGTACGCGGCGGGCGGACTGTGCGCGGTCGCGGTCCTGCTCTGTCTGGGCCTGGCCCGGCGCCCCGCCGGGCGACCCGTCGCCCAACCGGCCGGTTAGGCCCGGTCCGGCCGATCCTGCCGGCCCGGACAGGCCCTAGTCTGCCGAACATGACACTGCGCTTCGCCCTCGACCCGGACCTCACCCCCGAACTGCGGGCCGCCGTCACCGCCCTGTGGGTGGACGCCACCAACGCGGGCGGCGCCGTCGGGTTCGTACCGCCGGTGGGCCCGGAGCAGGTCCGGCCGGTCGCCGAGCGCGAGTTGGCGGGCGCCGGGCCCGACGGGCCGGACCGCCTGCTGGTCGCGTACGAGCAGGAGAGCGGCCGGACGGCCGGGCTGCTGTTCCTCACCTCCCCGCGCTTCGACCTCATGGAGCACTGGCGGCTGCTCACCCGGGTCATGGTCCACCCCGAGCTGCAGGGGCGCGGCCACGGCGCGGCCCTGCTGGCCGAGGCCGAACGGGTCGCCCGCGACCAGGGCCTGGCCGGGCTGCGGCTGACCGTGCGCGGCGGACTGGGCCTGGAGGACTTCTACGCCCGCTGCGGCTACAAGGAGGTCGGCCGGGTCCCGGGAGCGATCCGGGTCGCCGACGGGGACGACCGCGACGAGGTCACCATGTGGCTGGGGCTGCACTGAGCCTGTCTGCGGCCGCGGCCGTCCGGCATGCTTCACTGGAACCCGCGCCCCGTGGGCCAGCTCCGCCCGCCGTACCCCTGCAGTTAGGACCTCCTCCCGTGAGCAGCAAGACGCACGCCACGCTCCGCTACACCTCCCTGCGGGTCAGCATCTTCCTGGGCTGCCTGCTGGTCGCCCTGCTGCTGGGCCACTTCGGTGTGATCCCGGTGACCGGCGACGCCGGTGCGGTCTTCCTGGTGCTGCTGGCCGGCGTGGTGTCCGCGCCGATCAGCTACGTGCTGCTGAGCAAGCAGCGGGACGCGATGTCGGCGCAGATCACCGAGAAGGTCGAGACGATCCGCGCCCGCACCGCCGCGCAGAACGCGCAGGAGGACGCGGCCGACGACGCCGCCCGGGCCGCATCCTCCCCGGCCGTGCAGAACTGACCCTGGTGCCACCGTCCGAGGCCGGACCGGCCGCCGCCCCGACCCCGCCGAAGCGGCCGACCGGCCGTGACGTGGCCCGGCTCGCGGGCGTCTCCCAGGCCACCGTCTCGCTGGTCTTCTCCGGCTCCGACGCCGGGCACCGGGTCTCCGACGCGACCCGCGAACGGATCCGGGAGGCGGCCCGCAGCCTCGGCTACCGCCCGCAGGCGGCCGGCCGGCAGCTGCGGCTGGGCCGCAGCGGGATGATCCTTCTCGCGGTGCCCAACCTGCTCGGCCCGTTCTTCGGCCGGGTCCTGACCGGCGTCCACGAGGAGGCCGGCCGGCACGGGCTGGCCGTCGTGGTCAGCAGCGGCTGGGGGAGCGCCACCCTCGCCGACGCCGCCGCCACCAGCCGCTTCGACGGCCTGCTGGTCTGCTCCCCGGACGACAGTCAGCTCGGCGACCTCCCGCCGGACACCCCCGCGGTCTTCCTGGACGCCGACCCCGCGCTCGACCACGGCCGGCCGACGGTCGAACTCGACGTGGCCGGTGGCATGCGCGAGGCGGTCGAGCACCTCGCCGCACTCGGCCACCGGCGGATCGGCCACCTGCGTTCCACCCACAGCGCCTACACCTTCCGGGTCCGGCAGGCCGCCTTCGAGCACGCCACCCGGGAGTTCGAGGTGGTCGAGGTGGGCGTCAGCCTGAACGACGGCCGGCAGGCCGCCTTCGAGGCCGCGCACCGGATGCTCGGCGGCCCGGACCGGCCGCGGGCCGTGGTCTGCGACGACGACGTGGTCGCCTCCGGGCTCTACCAGGCCGCCGCCGAACTCGGCCTGCGGATCCCCGCGGACGTCTCGGTGGTGGGCATCGACAACATCCCGGTCGCCGAGCTGCTCGCCCCGCCGCTGACCACCGTCGACCTTCCCGGCGAGCAGCTCGGCCGGGCCGGGGTCACCGCGCTCGCGGCCCTGCTGCGCGGCGAACCGGCGCCCCGGGTCGCGCCGCTGGCCACCACGCTGGTGCTGCGCAGCTCGACCGCCCGGGCCGGCGCGCACGCCTGACGGGAGGTCAGGCGACCGGCACCCGCTCGGCGGCCGGCTCCGCCGGGGCGTCGGCGACGTCCCGGTCCGCGTCGGCCGCCGGAGGCCGAAGCCGGTGGCGGCAGACGAACAGCAGCAGCGCGCCCAGCCCGATCCCGCCCACCGCGCAGAGCGCGACACCCGGCAGCGAGTCGGTCGCCAGCAGGCCGGAGACCGCGTAGCCGGCCGCGTTGCCGGTCGCGAACAGGGTGACCAGCCAGGCGAAGGCCTCGGTCACCGTGCCGGTCGGGGCCAGCTCGGCGACCAGCACGAAGGCGGCGGCCAGCAGGGGCGCCAGCGAGATCCCGGAGAGCAGCGCCAGGCCGGCCATCGCGAGCGGGCCGGGGAGCGGCAGGAGCGGCAGGTAGCTGACGGCCATCGCGAGCGCGATCGTCCAGGTCCGGGTCGCGGTGCTGATCCGCCAGGGCAGCGCGCCGTAGACCAGTGCGCCGACCAGCCCGCCGAGCGCCGCCAGCGCCAGCAGGCTGCCCGCGCCGCCCGGCAGGCCGCCGGGGTGGCGTTCCGCGTAGGCGATGAACAGGACGTTCTGCGCGCCGACGGCCCAGCCGGCCCCGGCCAGGCCGACCAGCAGCAGCACCAGGCCGGGGGAGCGCAGCGGGCCGAGCAGCCCGGCGGAGGACTCCCGCTGCGGGGCCCGCCAGGCCCGGGCCGGCGCGGTGGTGGCGACGACCAGCGCGCCGAGCAGGCCGAGCGCGGCGGCCGTCCACAGGGCTGTGGACGGTCCGAAGGCGGCGGCCAGTCCGGCCACGGCCAGCGGCCCGGCCACGTACAGCACCTGCTGGGAGGCGGAGTCGAAGGCGTAGGCGGTGTCCAGCTGCTCCTCCTCGACCACGGCCGGCCACAGGGAGCGCAGGCAGGGTTCGAGCGGCGGCATCGCCAGCCCGGCGAGGGCGGCGCCGGTCAGGGCGGCGGGCGGCGAGCCGGGGGCGAGCGCGAGCAGCGCGTAGCCGAACCCGGCGACCACCGCGGAGACGATCAGCACCCGGGGCTGCCCGGTGCGGTCGACGATCCGCCCGAGCACCGGCCCGCCGACGGCGGCGGCGATCGCGTACGCGGCGGTGGCCAGGCCGATCCTGCTGTAGGGGGCGCCGGCCTCGCGCAGGGCCAGGGCGATCACCAGGGCGGTCATGCCGGCGGGCAGTCGGCCGAGCAGGGTGCCCAGCAGCAGTCGGGTGACGTGCGGGGCGCGGAGCAGGGCGAGATAGCCCATGGTGTTCGGGTCTCCTGGGCAGGTGGCGGCAGTGGAGGTCAACAGTCAAGTTATACGTATAACCGACCGGGGTCAATCTGTCTGGTTCCGGATGGTTCGTTGACGCAACTCAAACCTGTACTTTGAACATCTCAAAGGTTTATTGCTAATCTTCCGGCCATGACCACCACAGGCGCCGCACTCCGGCACGGGACGAGCACTCCGCTCGCGCCGTGCCGCCCGCGCCTGTCCGGTGCTGTGGACGGCCCCCGGCGCTGTCGCTCCTCGCGCTGTACCAAGGCGGCACGCCCCTCCTGAAGGCCCCGGACCCCCGTCCGCCGCCTTCCCTCCGTGCCGCCGCTCCGCGCCCACCCCCGCCTGACCCTCCCGCATCCCCGGAGCCGCATCCCCATGTCCACAGCACCCTCGTTCCTGACGAAGGTCCGCAAGACCCCGTTCTGGGTCCAGATCGTCGGTGGCCTCGTCCTCGGCGGCCTGCTCGGCTGGCTCGCCCGGTCCCAGGACATCTCCTGGCTCACCACCACCCTCGAAACCATCGGCAAGACCTTCGTCCAGCTGCTCAAGCTGGCCGTGCCGCCGCTGGTCTTCACCGCGATCGTGGTGAGCGTCGCCAACCTGCGCAACGTCACCAACGCCGCCCGGCTGGCCGTGCGCACCCTCCTCTGGTTCCTGATCACCTCGCTGATCGCGGTCGCCATCGGCCTCACCCTCGGCCTGCTCACCGACCCCGGCAAGGGCGCCGGCCTGTCCACCGAGGGCGTCAAGGGCGTCGACGACGCCGGCACCTGGGTCGACTTCCTGACCGGCATCATCCCGACCAACATCGCCACCGCGTTCGTCGAGGTGAACGTCCTCCAGATCGTCTTCCTGGCCGTCGTCACCGGTGTCGCCATCCTGAAGATCGGCGAGAAGGCCGCACCCGTCCTCAAGCTCAGCGAGTCCGTCCTCGACCTCGTGCAGACCGCCCTGTGGTGGGTCATCCGGCTGGCGCCGCTCGGCACCCTCGGCCTGATCGGCAAGTCCGTCGCCAAGTACGGCTGGGACCTGCTCGAACCGTTCGCGACGCTGACCGTCGACGTGTACGCCGGCTGCGCCCTGGTGCTCTTCGTGGTCTACTCGCTGCTGCTCAGGTTCGTCGGCGGCCTCAACCCGCTGAACTTCTTCAAGGGCGCCTGGCCCGCGATCCAGCTCGCCTTCGTCTCCCGCTCCTCCGTCGGCACCCTGCCGGTCACCCGCCGCGTCACCGAGCGCCTCGGAGTCCCCACCGAGTACGCCTCCTTCGCGGTCCCGTTCGGCGCGACCACCAAGATGGACGGCTGCGCCGCGATCTACCCGTCGCTGGCGGCGATCTTCGTCGCCCAGGTGTACGGCATCGACCTCGGCATTGGCGACTACCTGCTGATCGCCTTCGTCTCGGTGGTGGGCTCGGCCGCCACGGCCGGCCTCACCGGCGCGATCGTGATGCTCACCCTCACCCTCTCCACCCTGGGCCTGCCCCTGGAGGGCGTCGGCCTGCTGCTGGCCATCGACCCGATCCTCGACATGGTCCGCACCGCCACCAACGTCGCCGGCCAGGCGGTCGTACCGATCCTGGTCGCGGCCCGCGAGAAGACCCTCGACCTGACGGCCTACAACAACCCGACGGGCGAACTGCTGGACGACGCCGCCCACATCCCGGCCCAGACGACCAAGGAGCCTCTTCCGGCCTGACGCGTGAACAGTTCGAGCCCTTCCCCGGCACTCTGGGGGAGGGCTCGAAGCGTCCCTGGCGCGGTCGGGCCAGCGGATGGCCGGGCCCGGCCCCGAGCGCCAGTCGTCGATCCGCTTGCGGATGCCGGGCACCATCGGGAGCTCGTCGACTGCTGCGGGCTCGAACCACGCGGCCTCGTGCGACTCGTCGGCCGTGCCGGCGCGGCTGGTCGGTGCCGGGGCGTTCGCGGTTCGGCCGCGACGTGTCCCTTCCAGGGATCAGCGAGGCGGAGTTGGACCGCCGGATCCACGCGGTCGACGAGGAGAGGAAGCGGACACCCGCTCCCGGTTGTGCCGGGCTCCGTACGCAGGCAGGGGGCCCGCCGGGTCCGGTTGGTCCGGACCGGGGCGGGCCCCCTTGGTACTGCTCGTCATGCTCTTGTTGGCGGTCGGTCAGGGCCGCCGGTGGACCCACACGGGGCCCCGAGCGATCAGATCATCAGAGGATGGATCAGACAGGGGTGACGTTCTCCGCCTGCGGGCCCTTGGGGCCCTGGGTGACGTCGAAGCTGACCGCCTGGTTCTCCTCCAGCGAGCGGAAGCCGCTCGCGTTGATGGCGGAGTAGTGGACGAAGACGTCGGGGCCGCCGCCCTCCTGGGCGATGAAGCCGAAGCCCTTCTCGGCGTTGAACCACTTGACGGTTCCGGTCGCCATACCGTTCTCCTTGCGAGCGACGTAGCGGGTGCCACACCTTGTGGCACCCGGTCCGCTGCCGCTGATCGCCCCGCCTCCGGAGTGGGTCCGGAGTTTTTCGCACAGTGCTCAATCAGTGCTCAATTGATGCTGGTGAAAAATTACAAAAAGCCTGCGGTTACATGCTCCGCAGGCTCCAAGTACTGCAAGGGGAATCAAACTGCAACTGTGTGGAACCGTAGCACGAGGGGGCTGCCCCGACCAGAGGTCTCCGGAAGCCGTACGCGGTGTGTCGGCCACCGGATGCGGGGCCTCCTGTAAGGCGGGCATACCCTGCCAGCAGAGTACGAACAGCAGAGGGAGCACGCGGTGACCGGTACGGACGCAGGCGGCCCGGCGGCGGTAAGGCCACGGGTCGGGCATATTCAGTTCCTCAACTGCCTCCCCCTCTACTGGGGCCTGGCGCGGACCGGAAACCTGCTCGATCTCGATCTGACCAAGGACACCCCGGAGAAGCTCAGCGACCAGCTGGTCGACGGCACGCTCGACATCGGCCCGATCACCTGTGTGGAGTACCTGCGCAACGCCGAACAGCTGGTCGTCCTGCCGGACATCGCCGTCGGCAGTGACGGGCCGGTGATGTCCTGTGTGATCGTCAGCAAGGTGCCGCTGGCCGAGCTGGACGGCCGCCGGGTCGCCCTCGGCTCGACCAGCCGGACGTCGGTGCGGCTCGCCCGGCTGTTGCTGGAGGAGCGCGAGGGCGTGCACCCGGAGTACTTCGCCTGCCCGCCGGACCTGGACGCGATGCTCGCCGAGGCGGACGCCGCCGTGCTGATCGGCGACCCGGCGCTGCGGGCCTCACTGGAGCAGGCGCCCAGTCAGGGGCTGGCCGTGCACGACCTCGGTGCGATGTGGAAGGAGTGGACGGGCCTGCCGTTCGTCTTCGCCGTCTGGGCCGCCCGCCGCGACTACGCCGACCGCCACCCGGCGACGGTGGCCGCCGTGCACCGCGCCTTCCTGGAGTCCCGCGACCTCTCGCTGGCCGAGGCCGCGCAGGTGGCCGAGCAGGCCGCCCGTTGGGAGTCCTTCGACGCGCCCCTGCTGGAGCGGTACTTCAGCCAGGCCCTCGACTACTCGCTCGGTGAGCGCCAGCTGGCCGGCATCGCCGAGTTCGCCCGCCGGGTCGCCCCCGACAGCGGCTTCGCACCCGATGTGACGATCAGCCTGCTGGAGCCGGCCGTGGTCGGCTGAGCCCCCGCGACGTCCCCGACGGGTCTGCGACGAGTCCCTGACCCGGGCGCCGCGGACCGGTACTGTCTGGCCTGCCGCACCGGCCCGCCCGACGGGCCCGCCGGAGGCGGCCGCACCGGCACACGAGGGGACGGGGCCATGGAGCCGCTGGGTCCGGAGGATCCGCGACAGATCGGCGCGTACCGGCTGCTGCGCCGGCTCGGCGCGGGCGGGATGGGCCGGGTGTACCTGGGCCGCACCGCCGGCGGCCGTACGGTCGCGGTCAAGGTGGTGCGCGCCGAACTCGCCGACGACCCGGAGTTCCGGGCCCGGTTCCGTCAGGAGGTGGAGGCGGCCCGGCTGGTGGGCGGCGCGGGGACGGCACCGGTCCTGGACGCGGACACCGAGGGCCCGTGCCCCTGGGTCGCCACCGGGTACGTGGCGGGGCCCGCGCTGGGCGCCGCCGTCCGCCGCTTCGGGCCGCTGCCGGCCTCCGCCGTCCACGTCCTCGGGGCGGAACTCGCCGGGGCGCTCGCCCGGGTGCACGGCCTCGGGCTGGTGCACCGGGACGTCAAGCCGTCCAACGTGCTGCTCGCCCCGGACGGGCCCCGCCTGATCGACTTCGGCATCGCCCGCGCCCTGGACGGCGCCGCCGAGCTCACCCGCTCCGGCTTCGTGGTCGGCTCGCCCGGTTTCATGTCGCCCGAGCAGGCGGGCGGCGGTCGCAGCGGCCCGCCCGGGGACGTCTTCTCGCTCGGCGCCGTGCTGGCGTACGCCGCGAGTGGTACGGCTCCCTTCGGTGACGGGGTCAGTGCGGCGGTGCTGCTCTACCGCGTGGTGCACGAGGAGCCGGACCTGACCGGGTTGGACGGCGGCCTGCGCGCCGTCGTCCGGGAGTGCCTGGCCAAGCGGCCCGAGGACCGTCCCACGCCGGCGGCCCTGCGGGAGCGGCTGGCCGCCGGCGCCGCGTCCCCGGCCGGGGGCGGCTGGCTGCCGCCGGTCCTGTCGGACGCGGTCGCCCGCAGTGCCGTCGAACTGCTCGACCTGGAGGGCGAGGCGGCGCCGGCCGGCCCGCTCGCGGGCCCGGTCGCCGACCGCACCCCCACCTGGGCGGACGCCCGGCCGGCCGGGGGACGGGCGCAGGCGCCGACCGGCCCGCACGACGGCCCGTACGCCGGTCCGCAGGACTGTCCCCGCCCGGAGGGGCCGGGCCGGCCGCGCCGGCGGTTCCTGCGCGCCGCCGTGGCGGGAGCGCTCGTGCTCGCGGCGGCCGGCGCGGCCGTGGTGTGGTCCCAGGGCCTGCCCTGGGACCGGGAGAAGCCCAGCCAGGACCGGGCGGTGAGTGGTGCCGACGCGCTGCCGGCCGCCTTCCTGGGCACCTGGGAGGGCACCATCACCACCCAGATCGTGCCGCTGCCGAGCACCTTCCGGGTCGAGCTCGCGGCCGGCCGGGTCGGCGAGAAGGTCGGGCGGACCAGCAACGCCTCCCGGCTCAGCAGCACGGTCTGCCGCGGCGAGCTGACCCTGCTCACCGTGGCGCCCGACCGGATCGTGCTGCAGGAGCGGTCGGTCGGGGCGGACCCGGGCTGCACCGGCGCGCCCGAACAGCAGACGTACACCCTCAAGGACGGCCGCACCCTGCACCTCCAGGTCAGCGGGGCGCCGCTGGGCTCCGACCCGTCCGGGGACCTGGCCAAGCAGGCCTGAGCGGCGGCCCGAACGGCCTGGCGTAGGCTGGTTCGGTCATGTCGGCCGGGCCCCCTCCCGGCTGAGGCGACCCGATGGATGGACAGAAAGAAGGCCCGCCAGGTGTCCGAGCAGACCCTTTCCGCCAACGACCTGCAGGCCGTCCTGGACCGCGCGGCCGCCGGCGGCCGGATCACCCCGGAGGAGGCGCTGGAGCTCTACCGCTCCGCGCCCCTGCACGCGCTCGGCTCCGCCGCCGACGCCGTCCGGCGCCGCCGCTACGCCGGTGTCGAGCACATCGCGACGTACATCATCGAACGCAACATCAACTACACCAACGTCTGTGTGACGGCCTGCAAGTTCTGCGCCTTCTACGTGGCGCCGAAGAGCGACAAGGGCTGGTCCCGCGACCTGGACGAGATCCTGCGCCGCTGCGCGGAGACGGTCGAGCTGGGCGGCACCCAGATCATGTTCCAGGGCGGCCACCACCCGGACTACGGCGTCGAGTACTACGAGCGCGCCTTCGCCGCCATCAAGGCCGACTTCCCGCAGCTGGTGATCCACTCCCTCGGGGCGTCCGAGGTCGAGCACATGGCACGGATCTCCAAGGTCTCCATCGAGGAGGCCATCACCCGGATCAACAGGGCCGGCCTGGACTCCTTCGCGGGCGCCGGCGCGGAGCTGCTGCCCGCCCGGCCGCGCAAGGCGATCGCCCCGCTCAAGGAGTCCGGCGAGCGGTGGCTGGAGATCATGGAGGCGGCCCACGGCCTGGGGGTGGAGTCCACCTCCACCATGCTGATGGGCACCGGCGAGACCAACGCCGAGCGGATCGAGCACCTGCGGATGATCCGCGACGTGCAGGACCGCACCGGCGGCTTCCGGGCCTTCATCCCGTACACCTACCAGCCGCAGAACAACCACCTCAAGGGCTCCACCCAGGCCACCGTCTTCGAGTACCTGCGGATGATCGCGATCGCCCGGCTCTTCCTCGACAACGTGGCCCACATCCAGGGCTCCTGGCTCACCACGGGCAAGGAGGCCGGCCAGCTCTCGCTGCACTACGGCGCCGACGACCTCGGCTCGGTCATGCTGGAGGAGAACGTCGTCTCGATGGCCGGGGCCAAGCACCGCTCCAACCTGACCGAGCTGATCCACCTGATCCGGGCGGCCGACCGCACCCCGGCCCAGCGCTCCACCACCTACCAGCACCTGCGGGTGCTGGACGACCCGGCCAACGACCCGGTCGACCCGCGGGTGGCCTCGCACATCGCCTCCACCGCGCTGGACGGCGGCACCGCGCACCCCGAGCTGAAGATCCTCTCGACCACCTGATGCTGACCCTCCACCGGGCCGCCCTGCTGGTGCCCGACCCGGCCGACCCCGCCGCCCCGTCGATCACCGACGGGGCGGTGCTGGTGGACGGCGCACGGGTGGCCGCGCTGGGGCCGTACCGGGAGCTGGCCGACCGCGGCGCCCGGGTGCGGGAGTGGGGCGGCCTGCTGCTGCCGGGGCTGCGCAACCCGTTCGGGCAGCGGCTGCTGGAGCGGGCGTACCACCCGGACCCGCGCGAGGAACTGGGCGCCGAGCCGCTGCTGCTGGAGGTCGACCCGGACCGCCGGGGCGGCAGCGCCCGGCGCGGCCTGCAGCGGATGCTGGCGTACGGGACGACTGCGGTGGCCGGCCCGTTCGAACTGCCGGTGGTGCGGACGGCGGTGGCCCGCTCGGGGCTGACGGCGCTGCCCGGAGTCGCGCTGCCCGGAGCCGAGCTGCCCGGAGCCGAGCTGCCCGGAGCCGAGCTGCCGGGGGACGGGCCGGCCCGGCTGGACCCGCTGGCGGTGGGGACGCCCGGCGAGATGGTGCACCGTGCACTGACGGTCGGTGCCGCGGCGGACTTCGCGGTGTTCGACGCCCCGTCCGTGGAGGCGCTGGCGAGGGCCGGGGCGGGCTGCTGCCTGGCCACCGTCCTGGGCGGACGGCTGCTGTACCGGCGTCGCTGACGCGACGTGAGTTTCCCGCCAGGAGGTGGCCGGAAACCGACCTGGGCGTGGCGATCCTCATATCGGATGAGCGGCCGTCACCGTGACCTGAGGCCCCGCCAGCGGCTACGATCCCCGACAGCCACTCAGGTGATGCAGCCAGGACAGGGAACCATGCAATCCGCGACCGCCCCCCGACCGAACGGCCCCTTCGGGCCATCGGCTCGGCCTCGGCTCGGCCGCGGCTGGTACCTCGTCGCCGTGCTCAGTGCGGTGCTGGCCCTCGGGATGTGCCTGCTCGGCTGGCGCCAGGCCGACCAGGCCGACCGGATCGCGGCCAACCCCGTGCGGGTCGAGGGCACCATCACGCAGCTGCCCGGGGGCAGCGGCACCTACAGCCAGGTCCGCTACCAGGCCGGCGGACGCCAACTGGTCGCCGCCGACCTGTGGCTGCCGGAGGGCGCCCAACTCGGTGCGGGCATCTGCCTGGAGCACGCCGCCGCCGACCCCGGCGCGGTCCGGGTCTGCGGCGAGCGCTACCCGCAGCCGGTCGGCGTCGGCCTGGCGCAGGTCAGCGTGCCGGTCGCCCTGCTGCTGTGCGCGGCCTGCGTGGCCCGGATCTGGCGGTACCGCCGGGCCAACCCGGTCCGGCGCGGGGAGTCCCGGGTCCGCACCACGGTCGCGCTGGCCGCCGAGGCGCTCGGCGAGGGCATGCCCGCCATCACCCACGGCAAGCGCTCCCGGCGACGGCGCAAGGGCGGCCGCCGCGCCCTGCGCTGACACCGCGCCCCGCGCGTGCATCGGCGCGCGTGGTGTGCGGAGCGCCCCCCTGAGCCACCGCACGCCACCCCCGAGGAGACCCCGTCGCCCGGACCACCGGTGCCAAGGTGAACAATGGGTGGCGTGACCCGAGCCTCCCTGGACAAGCAGCCGCACGAAGTCGCCGCGATGTTCGACGACGTCGCGGCCAGGTACGACCGCACCAACGACGTCCTCTCCCTCGGCCAGACCCGGCTCTGGCGGCGCGCCGTGGCCGACGCCATCGGCGCCGAGCCCGGCCAGCGGATCCTCGACCTGGGGGCCGGGACCGGCACCTCCTCGCTGCCCTTCCTGGAGGCCGGCGCCGAGGTCGTACCGTGCGACTTCTCGCTCGGCATGCTCACCGAGGGCAAGCGCCGCCACCCCGAGCTCTCGCTGACCGCCGGCGACGCCACCCGACTGCCCTTCGCCGACGGGGTCTTCGACGCCGTCACCATCTCCTTCGCGCTGCGCAACGTGCAGGACACCGACGCCGCGCTGAGCGAGCTGTACCGGGTCACCAAGCCCGGCGGGAAGCTGGTGATCTGCGAGTTCTCCACCCCGACCTGGACCCCGCTGCGGACGGTCTACACCGAGTACCTGATGCGGGCGCTGCCCCCGGTCGCCACCGCGGTCAGCAGCAACCCGGACGCCTACGTGTACCTCGCCGAATCGATCCGCTCCTGGCCCGACCAGCCCGCGCTGGCCACCAAGCTCCAGCAGGCCGGCTGGTCCAAGGTGGCCTGGCGCAACCTCACCGGCGGCATCGTCGCCCTGCACCGGGGTTTCAAGGCCTGACGACCGGGCCCGGTCCGGCCGATCGTGCCGGGCCCGCGACGGCGGTCGTGCTGCCCGACGCCGGGGACCGATCCGACGGGATCGACCGGACAAGACCTAGACTGCGGGGGGCCGTCCGCGGCCCCGCGTCCAGTCCCGAGCCCCCACCGCCGTTCGCAGGAGAGTGCCAGCCGTGACCACCGACACCGCAGCCGATCTGACGAAGCCGGACAACCCCGTGGAGAGCACGGCGGACGTCATCGTGGTCGGTGCCGGTCCGGCGGGGTCGACCACCGCGTACTACCTGGCCCAGGCCGGGCTGGACGTGCTGCTGCTGGAGAAGACCGAGTTCCCGCGCGACAAGGTCTGCGGCGACGGGCTCACCCCGCGGGCCACCAAGCAGCTGGTGGACCTGGGAATCGACGTCTCCACCGACAACGGCTGGCTGCACAACAAGGGGCTGCGGATCATCGGCGGCGGTGTCCGGCTGGAGCTGGACTGGCCCGAGCTGGCCTCCTTCCCCGACTACGGCCTGGTCCGCAAGCGCGCCGACTTCGACGAGCTGCTGGCCCGTCAGGCGCAGAAGGCCGGCGCGCGGCTGTACGAGCGCTGCAACGTCACCGGCCCGGTGCTGGACGAGCGGACCGGCCGGATCACCGGCGTCACCGCCAAGGTCGGCGAGGAGAAGCGCGCGGTCGTCTTCAAGGCCCCGCTGGTGGTCGCCGCGGACGGCAACTCCACCCGGCTGTCGGTCGCCATGGGCCTGCACCGGATGGAGGACCGCCCGATGGGCGTCGCCTACCGGACGTACTTCACCTCGCCCCGGCACGACGACGACTACCTGGAGTCCTGGCTGGAACTGCGCGACCCGCGCAAGAAGGACGAGCTGCTGCCCGGCTACGGCTGGATCTTCGGCATGGGTGACGGCACCTCCAACGTCGGCCTCGGCATCCTCAACTCCTCGCCCGCCTTCGGCAACCTCAACTGGCCCGAGGTGCTCACCACCTGGTGCTCCGGGATGCCCGAGGAGTGGGGCTACACCCCCGAGAACATGACCGAGAAGATCCGCGGCGCCGCCCTGCCGATGGCCTTCAACCGGCAGCCGCACTACACCCGCGGCCTGCTGCTGGTCGGCGACGCCGGCGGCATGGTCAACCCGTTCAACGGCGAGGGCATCGCCTACGCGATGGAGTCCGGCCAGATCGCGGCCGGCGTCATCGTCCAGGCCTCCGCCCGGATCACCGAGGCCGGGCGCGAGCGCGTGCTGCACAGCTACCCGAAGGTCCTCAAGGAGGTCTACGGCGGCTACTACACGCTCGGCCGCGCCTTCGTGAAGCTGCTCGGCAGCCCCAAGGTGATGAAGCTCGCCACCGAACGCGGCCTGACCCACCCGCTGCTGATGAAGTTCACCCTCAAGCTCCTCGCCAACCTGACCGACCCGCGCGGAGGCGACGCGATGGACCGCCTGATCAACGGGCTCACCAAGGTCGCGCCCAACGCGTAGCGGCCGCCCCGGGCGCCCGGGTGCCCCGGGCGCCGGCCCGCCGGATTTCCGGTGGCCCGGTGCCGGGCCGGGGTGCTTGGATCCCGGGCATGAACAGCGACCTGCCGGACGGCTACGAGATCTCCACCGACCCGGCGCGGCTCGACGCCGTACTGATCCACACCTGGCTGTCCGAGGACGCCTACTGGGCGCTCGGCCGCCCCCGGGAGAAGCAGGACCGGGCGATCGCCAACTCTTTGAACTTCGGGGTCTACGACCGGGCGTTCGCACGGCAGGTGGGCTACGCCCGGGTGGTCACCGACCGGGCCACCTTCGGGTGGCTGTGCGACGTCTACATCGCCCGCGAGGCGCGCGGCAGGGGCCTGGGCACGGCCCTGGCGGCCGCGGTCCGGGACCAGGTGGCCGAGTTCGGCCTGCGCCGGGTCCTGCTGGCCACCGCCGACGCCCACGAGGTCTACGCCCGGGTCGGGTTCGAGCCGCTGACCGTGCCGGAGAAGTGGATGACGCTCGGCGCCCAGTAGCCGGCCCAGTGGCCGGCCCGGCAGCCGGCCCGGTCGTGCGCGGCGGCGGCGGGCCCCGGCCGGGGTCAGGACTGCCAGCGGCGTTCGCCGTCGTACCACTGGTCGGTGGGGGTCAGGCCGACGGCGGCGGCGACGCCCGCCGACGCCCGGTGGTCGGGGTGGATGTGCGCGACCAGGGTGTCCACCGGCCCGGCCGTCAGGTGGACGGCGGCGGCGCGGGCGGCCTCGGTGGCGATGCTGCGGCCCTGCCACGGGGTGCCGACGACCCAGGCGAGTTCGGCGGTGCGCCCGGTGACGGTGGCCTGGACGTAGCCGGCCAGCCGGCCGTCCTCGCGCAGCCGGATGACCCAGTTGTGCCAGCCGGTGCCGGGCTCGGGGGAGCCGGCGGCCAGCCTGCGGTAGCGGGCGCGCAGTTCGCCGGGGGTGGCGGGAGCGCCGCCGGTGTAGGTGTGCAGGGCCGGGTCGGCGAGGACGGCGGCCATCTCCTCGGCGTGGTCCTCCTGCAGCGGCACCAGGTCGAGCCGCTCGGCCGGGACGGCGTCCAGGGCCCGCCGCCGGACGTACGCCGTCCGCCGCTCGAAGACCTCGCGGGCGTCCGGGGTGAGGGTGCGCAGGGCGACCAGGGCGGCGAAGACCACGTCGCAGAGCTCGTGCTGGACGTCCTCCCAGCTGTGCGTGACGCCCTTGCGCGGGTTCTGGCCGGTGGCGCCGACGACGGCCCGGCCGACCTCGCCGACCTCCTCCGACAGCTTGATGATCCGCAGCAGCCGTTCGTCGCCGGGGGACAGGTCGCTCTCCCGGTCCAGCCAGGCGACGAGTTCCTCGACGTTCTCCCAGGTGGTGCGGTCCATCCGGCGGCTCCCGTACGGCAGGGGGTGGGCCCCCACCGTACGGGAACCGGCGGGCCGTCAGCCCTTGGCGATCCTGACGTTGCGGATGTCCGTCCGGACGGCCGGGTAGCCGTCGCCGGGGCCGTTCTGGTCGTCCTCGCCCGCCGCCGCGATCTTCTGCAGCACGTCCAGGCCCCCGGTGACCTGCCCGAACGGGGTGTAGGCGGGGGAGAGCTTGGTGTCCTTCCAGACGAAGAAGAACTGGCTGCCGTTGGTGTTCGGCCCGGCGTTGGCCATCGCCACGGTGCCGGCGGGGTAGGTCGCGCCGGTCAGGTTCTCGTCCGGGAAGGAGTAGCCGGGGCCGCCGCTGCCGGTGCCGGTCGGGTCACCGCACTGGAGCACGAAGATCCGTTGGGTGGTGAGGCGGTGGCAGTGGCTCTTGTCGAAGTAGTCGTGCTCGGCGAGGAAGCGGAACGAGAAGGTGGTGCACGGGGCCTTGTCGGTCAGCGCCTTGAAGGTGATGTCGCCCTGCCTGGTCCGCAGCGTGGCCTTGTACGGCTTGGCGGCCTTGGCCGCGTCGAAGACCGGGATGCCCTTGAAGTTGTCGGCGGGGACGGCCGGTGTGTAGCCGCAGTCCACCTGGAGCGCCGGGGCGGCCGAGGCGGTTCCCGCGGTGGTGGCCAGGGCGAGCGGGACGGTGGTGGCGGCCAGGAGCAGGGCCCAGTGCTTGCGCTTCACGTGCGGTACCTCCGGTGCGGAACGGGCTGGTGGCATGGACGTGTCACTCGCGGACGTGACATCCATGCCCGCTCCTCCCGCCGCTACTCCTGCGCCACTTCCGTCCGTCCCCGCGCGGGTCCGGCCCGGGCGGGGAAGGCCCGAGCACAGAGGGCCCGGGCGGTGAAGGACCTGGCGGTGAAGGACCTGGCGGCGGGTCCCCGCCGCGGTGGTTCAGAGCGGATGCCCCTGGGCGTCGGTCGGCAGCCGCTGGGTGTTGAACTTGATCTGCCAGACCGTCACCCGGCCGTTCGGCTGCTCGCAGAGCACCGCGCCGTCCTGCCAGATCCCGTCCGTGTCCCACCACTGACTGCCGTACGGGTCGCCCTGGTTGAGGTGCACGTCGTGCACGCCCAGGCCGTCGGCGAAACGCTGCCCGAAGACGTAGATCCGGCTCGCCGAGCGCAGCCGCGGCTCCAGCACGTCGAGCGCGTTGTCGCCGTCGCTGGCCACCCACGGGTGCACCTTCGCCCGCAGGCACGCGAGCAGCGCGGCCAGCCGGTCCGCCAGGTTGGGGCCGTACACCGGTGCGCCGACCGCCGGGTGCAGGAGCGCCTCGACCAGCCGCTGGACCAGCCTGCGCAACGGCGGCAGCCAGCCCGGGTCCCGGAGCACCGGGCTGCGCTGGTAGTCGAGCGCGCCCGTCTCGGGGGCCGGGGCCAGCGGGTGGAAGCCGTCCGGCAGGGCGCGGACGGTCGCGATGTCGGCCCCGGCCAGGCCGGTGACCAGCCGGTAGCCGACCCCGACGCCGCTCGGCGAGTCGACGTCCAGGGCCGCTTCGTAGGTCCCGGCGGGAGTGATCAGCGACAGATGGCCGTGGTACCAGGCGCCGTACTCGTGCTGCGGGTCCCGGGTGAAGTCGTGGAACGTGCCGATGGCGACGCCGTAGAGCGGCAGGGGCATGGCAGGCCCTCCGATCGGTGCGCGGGGCGGACCGTACCTCCAGTCTGGGCGCGCGGCGGGGCGGTGGCATCCGGTGGCCCGCGGTGACGGAGAGTGGCGGGCGACGCTCCTCGTGCCCTTGTGAACAAAGGGTCAAGCGCGTGCACCGGGCCGGCCACCCGAGCGGGTGAGGACCTATAACACGTCAACCTGGGGCGGCTGAAATTTGCTTCGGGCGTCGTGGAGTTGATATAGGCGAAGGCCTCTGACCTGTCGCTTCACCGCTGAATGCGACTGATTGTGCCCATTTGCCTCCGCTGTGTTGATTGATTGCGACTTGATCGTCTACGTGATCGTTTGTCAGGTGTCGTAGATCACAAAGATCGTCTGGAACTGCGTGTCGCAGATCACAAGCCGACAGGCATAGGATGCGCTCGATCCAGGCTTTGTGAACTGACTCACATGGGATGGATCTCGGTAAGTGGATCACGGGTTCACCTGCGGTGATCGCGCGATTCCGATCTGCAGTCAAGGACGACTGGACGGAGGGAGCGGGGGCTTATGAATGCCTACGCGCCGATCCTCGTACTCGGTGCCATCGCGGCGGCGTTCGCGGTCGGCTCCGTCACGATGGCCTCACTGACCGGCCCGAAGCGCTACAACCGGGCCAAGTTGGAGGCGTACGAGTGCGGCATCGAGCCGACCCCGCAGCCGATGGGCGGCGGGCGGTTCCCGATCAAGTACTACCTGACGGCGATGCTCTTCATCGTCTTCGACATCGAGATCGTCTTCCTCTACCCGTGGGCGGTCAGCTTCGACGCCCTGGGGATCTTCGGGCTGGTCGAGATGCTCCTCTTCATCGCCACCGTCTTCGTCGCCTACGCCTACGTGTGGCGTCGCGGCGGTCTGGAGTGGGACTGACGGCGCCCGCCTTGTGAACCGGAGCGCAAGGTGAACGGGCGTCATCGCCATCGGACTTGGATCGCATTGAGAGGGAACTGATGGGAATCGAGGAGAAGCTGCCGAGCGGCTTTCTGCTCACCAGCGTGGAGACCGCCGCCGGGTGGGTGCGGAAGGCGTCGCTCTTCCCCGCCACCTTCGGGCTCGCCTGCTGCGCGATCGAGATGATGACCACCGGAGCGGGCCGCTACGACCTGGCCCGGTTCGGCATGGAGGTCTTCCGCGGTTCCCCGCGCCAGGCCGATCTGATGATCGTGGCGGGTCGGGTGAGCCAGAAGATGGCCCCGGTGCTGCGCCAGGTGTACGACCAGATGCCGAACCCCAAGTGGGTCATCTCGATGGGTGTCTGCGCATCCTCCGGCGGCATGTTCAACAACTACGCGATCGTCCAGGGCGTCGACCACATCGTCCCCGTGGACATCTACCTGCCGGGCTGTCCGCCCCGCCCGGAGATGCTGCTGGACGCGATCATCAAGCTGCACGACAAGATCCAGCACGAGAAGCTCGGGGTCAACAAGCGCCGGGCCGAGGAGGAGGCGGAGCAGTTCGCCCTCCAGGCCACCCCGATCAGCGAGATGCGGGGGCTGCTGCGATGAGCGACAGCGACATCCCCGCCGTCCGCAGGGAAGCCCACCAGACCGAGCTCCCGGTCGAGGTGGTCGGGCGCCGCGAGGGCATGTTCGGCGCCCTCGGCACCGGCGACACCTCCGGCTTCGGCGGCCTGACCGCGCCGATCGCGCTGCCCCCCGCGAGCGTCCGCCCGTACGGCCACGGCTTCGACGAGGTGGCCGACGAGCTGGAGGGCGCGCTGGAGGAGCAGGGGCTGGACCCGGCCGACGTGATCGAGAAGACCGTGGTGGACCGCGGCGAACTCACCTTCCACATCAGCCGCGAGCACCTGCTGAGGACCGTCCGCACGCTGCGCGACGACCCGGCGCTGCGCTTCGAGCTCTGCCTCGGCGTGAGCGGCGTGCACTACCCGGGCGACCGCGGCCGCGAACTGCACGCGGTCTACCACCTGCGCTCGATCACCCACGGCCGGCTGCTGCGGCTGGAGGTCACCGCGCCGGACGCCGACCCGAGGATCCCGTCCGTGGTCAGCGTCTACCCGACCAACGACTGGCACGAGCGCGAGACCTACGACTTCTTCGGCCTGGTCTTCGAGGGCCACCCCGCGCTGACCCGGATCATGATGCCGGACGACTGGCTGGGCCACCCGCAGCGCAAGGACTACCCGCTCGGCGGCATCCCCGTCGAGTACAAGGGCGCCCAGATCCCGGCGCCCGACCAGCGGAGGTCGTACAGCTGATGACCACTCACTACGAAGCAGGTGCGCGCGAGACCACCGAGGGACGGGTCTTCACCGTCACCGGTGGCGACTGGGGCGAGGTGGTCGAGGCCGTCGCCCGGGCGGACGACGAGCGGATCATCGTCAACATGGGCCCCCAGCACCCGTCCACCCACGGCGTGCTGCGGCTGATCCTGGAGATCGACGGCGAGACGGTGACCGAGGCCCGCTGCGGCATCGGCTACCTGCACACCGGCATCGAGAAGAACATGGAGTTCCGCAACTGGGTCCAGGGCACCACCTTCGTGACCCGGATGGACTACCTCACCCCGCTGTTCAACGAGACCGCGTACTGCCTGGCCGTCGAGAAGCTGCTCGGCGTCACCGACCAGATCCCGGACCGGGCGACCGTGATCCGGGTCCTGATGATGGAGCTCAACCGGATCTCCTCGCACCTGGTGGCGCTGGCCACCGGCGGCATGGAGATCGGCTCCACGACGCTGATGATCTACGGCTTCCGGGACCGCGAGGTCATCCTCGACATCTTCGAACTGGTCACCGGCCTGCGGATGAACCACGCCTACGTCCGCCCCGGCGGCCTGGCCCAGGACCTCCCGCCCGGCGCCGTGGACCAGGTCCGCGAGGGCATCAAGCTGCTCCGCTCGCGCATGCACGAGTACGACAAGCTGGCCACCGACAACCCGGTCTTCAAGGCCCGGCTGGTCGACGTCGGCCACCTGGACCTGGCCGGCTGCCTGGCGCTCGGTGCCACCGGCCCGATCCTGCGGGCCACCGGCCTGCCGCACGACCTGCGCAAGTCCGACCCGTACTGCGGCTACGAGGACTACGACTTCGACGTGGCCGTGGCCGACACCGCCGACTCCTACGGACGGTTCCTGATCCGCCTGGAGGAGATGCGGCAGTCGCTGCGGATCGCCGAGCAGTGCCTGGACCGGCTCAAGCCCGGCCCGGTGATGGTGGCCGACAAGAAGATCGCCTGGCCGGCCCAGCTGGCCGTCGGCCCGGACGGCTTGGGCAACTCGCTCGACCACATCCGCACGATCATGGGTACCTCCATGGAGGCCCTGATCCACCACTTCAAGCTGGTCACCGAGGGCTTCCGGGTCCCGGTGGGCCAGGCGTACACGGCGGTCGAGTCGCCCAAGGGGGAGCTCGGGGTGCACGTGGTCAGCGACGGCGGGACCCGGCCGTACCGGGTGCACTTCCGCGACCCGTCGTTCACCAACCTGCAGACGATGGCGGCGATGTGCGAGGGCGGCCAGGTCGCCGACGTGATCGTCGCGGTGGCCGGGATCGACCCGGTGATGGGAGGCGTGGACCGGTGACCAACGTAGAACTCGGTCTGCCGGCACTGCCGGCCAAGCCGTACCCGGCCGAGGTGCAGGAGCGCCTCGCCGCGGACGCCCGCGAGCTGATCGGCCGCTACCCGGTGGCCCGCTCCGCGCTGCTGCCGCTGCTGTACCTGGTGCAGGCCGAGGAGGGCTTCGTCAGTCCGACCGGAATCCGCTTCTGCGCCGAGCAGTTGGAGCTCACCACCGCCGAGGTGACGGCGGTCGCGACCTTCTACACGATGTACCGCCGCAAGCCCGCCGGCACCTACCACGTCGGCGTCTGCACCAACACGCTCTGCGCGGTGCTCGGCGGCGACCAGATCCTCGCCGAACTCCAGGACCACCTGGGCCTGAAGAACAACGAGACCACCGAGGACGGCCGGATCTCGATCGAGCACATCGAGTGCAACGCGGCCTGCGACTACGCCCCCGTGGTGATGGTCAACTGGGAGTTCTACGACAACCAGACCCCGGAGAGCGCCCGGAAGCTGGTCGACGACCTGCGGGCCGGCCGGGACCCGGAGCCCACCCGCGGCGCCCGGCTCTGCTCCTTCAAGGAGACCTCCCGGATCCTGGCCGGCTTCCCCGACGAGCGCCCCGGCGCCGTGGACGCCTCCGGCGCCGGCGGCGCCCCCTCGCTGGCCGGCCTGCGGCTGGCCAGGGGCGAGGCCCTGCCCGGCACCCCGGGCACCAAGGTGGTTGCACCCCGGCACGAAGGGACGGAAGCGTGATGACCTCCGCAGAGCCGGCCGAGAAGCTCCTCTCACCGGTCCTCTCCGCCTCCTGGGACGACACCCGCCCCTGGACCCTGGACACCTACCGCCGCCACGAGGGCTACCAGGGGCTGCGGGCCGCCCTGGAGATGTCCCCGGACGAGGTGATCGCCCTGGTCAAGGAGTCCGGCCTGCGCGGCCGCGGCGGCGCCGGCTTCCCGACCGGCATGAAGTGGCAGTTCATCCCGCAGAACGACGGCAAGCCGCACTACCTGGTGGTCAACGCCGACGAGTCCGAGCCGGGCACCTGCAAGGACATCCCGCTGCTCTTCGCCAACCCGCACAGCCTGATCGAAGGCATGATCATCGCGTCGTACGCGATCCGCTGCGACCACGCCTTCATCTACCTGCGCGGCGAGGTCGTCCCGGTGCTGCGCCGGCTGCACGCCGCCGTCGCCGAGGCGTACGAGGCCGGGTACCTCGGCAAGGACGTCCTCGGCTCCGGCATCGACCTCGACATCACCGTGCACGCGGGCGCCGGGGCGTACATCTGCGGCGAGGAGACGGCGCTGCTCGACTCCCTGGAGGGCCGCCGCGGCCAACCCCGGCTGCGGCCGCCGTTCCCGGCCATCGCCGGCCTGTACGCCTGCCCGACGGTGGTCAACAACGTCGAGTCGATCGCCTCGGTGCCGCCGATCCTGGCCCGCGGCAAGGACTGGTTCAAGTCGCTGGGCACCGAGAAGTCCCCCGGCTTCACCCTCTACTCGCTGTCCGGGCACGTCACCAACCCCGGCCAGTACGAGGCGCCGCTGGGCGTCACCCTGCGGCAGCTGCTGGACATCAGCGGCGGGGTCAGGGCCGGCCACCGGCTCAAGTTCTGGACCCCGGGCGGCTCCTCCACCCCGATGTTCACCGACGAGCACCTCGACGTCCCGCTGGACTACGAGGGCGTCGGCGCGGCCGGCTCGATGCTCGGCACCAAGGCGCTGCAGATCTTCGACGAGACCACCTGCGTGGTCCGGGCAGTCACCCGGTGGACCGAGTTCTACGCCCACGAGTCCTGCGGCAAGTGCACCCCCTGCCGCGAGGGCACCTACTGGCTGGTCCAGCTGCTCAAGCGGATCGAGGCCGGCGAGGGCGTCGACGGGGACCTGGAGAAGCTGCTGGACATCGCCGACAACATCAACGGCAAGTCCTTCTGCGCGCTGGGCGACGGCGCCGCCAGCCCGATCGTCTCCTCGCTGCAGCACTTCCGTGCCGAGTACGAGCAGCACCTCGCCGAGCGCCGCTGCCCCTTCGACCCGGCCGCCGCCACGGTGTGGGCCGACCGGTCGCCCGCCCCCGAGTCCGCCACCGAGAGGGAGGTGCACGCGTGACCGTCACCGAGACGAGCACCGACCTCGTCACGCTCACCATCGACGGCGTGGAGGTCCAGGTCCCCAAGGGCACCCTGGTGATCCGCGCCGCCGAGCAGATCGGCACCCAGATCCCGCGCTTCTGCGACCACCCGCTGCTCGCCCCGGCCGGGGCCTGCCGGCAGTGCATCGTGGAGGTCGAGGGCCAGCGCAAGCCGGTCGCCTCCTGCACCATCCCGGTCGCCGAGGGCATGGTGGTCCGCACCCAGGTCAGCTCGCCGGTCGCCGAGAAGGCCCAGCGCGGCGTGATGGAGCTGCTGCTGATCAACCACCCGCTGGACTGCCCGGTCTGCGACAAGGGCGGCGAGTGCCCGCTGCAGAACCAGGCGATGTCCACCGGCGCCGCGGACTCCCGCTTCGAGGGCATGAAGCGCACCTACGAGAAGCCGGTGCCGATCTCCACCCAGGTCCTGCTGGACCGCGAGCGCTGCGTGCTCTGCGCCCGCTGTACCCGGTTCTCCCAGGAGATCGCCGGGGACCCGTTCATCGACCTGGTCGAGCGCGGCGCGCTGCAGCAGGTCGGCACCGGCGAGGGCGACGACTTCCGGTCGTACTTCTCCGGCAACACCATCCAGATCTGCCCGGTCGGCGCGCTCACCTCGGCCGCGTACCGGTTCCGCTCGCGCCCGTTCGACCTGGTCTCCTCGCCCAGCGTGTGCGAGCACTGCTCGGCCGGCTGCGGGCAGCGCACCGACCACCGCCGCGGCAAGGTGCTGCGCCGGCTGGCGGGCAACGAGCCCGAGATCAACGAGGAGTGGAACTGCGACAAGGGCCGGTTCGCCTTCCGGTACGCGCAGCAGCGCGACCGGCTCAGCACCCCGCTGGTCCGCGACGCGAGCGGTGAACTCGCCCCCGCCTCCTGGCCGCAGGCCCTGGCCGCCGCCGCCGAGGGGCTGCGCGGAGCCCGCACGGGCGTGCTCACCGGCGGCCGGGTGACGGTCGAGGACGCGTACGGCTACGCGAAGTTCGCCCGGGTCGCGCTCGGCACCAACGACGTCGACTTCCGCTCCCGCCCGCACAGCGGGGAGGAGGCGGACTTCCTGGCCGCCGCGGTCGCCGGCCACGGGGTGGACCTGGACGGCACGGGCGTCTCGTACGCCGCGCTGGAGGCCGCCCCGGCGGTGCTGCTCGCCGGCCTGGAGCCCGAGGAGGAGGCGCCGATCGTCTTCCTGCGGCTGCGCAAGGCCAACCGGGCCGCCGGGCTGAAGGTCTACGCGATCGCCTCGCACGCCACCCGGGGTCTGGGCAAGCTGCGCGGTGCGCTGCTGCCGGCGGCGCCCGGCACCGAGGCCGAGTGGCTGACGGCGCTGGCCGGTGACGAGGTGCTCGCCGACGACGCGGGCCGCGCGGCCGACCAGTTGCGCGCCGCGGGCTCGGTGATCCTGGTGGGCGAGCGGCTGGCGGCCGTCCCCGGCGGGCTGAGCGCCGCGCTGCGGCTGGCGGCCGTGACCGGTGCCCGGCTGGCCTGGGTGCCGCGCCGGGCGGGGGAGCGCGGCGCGGTCGAGGCCGGCGCCCTGCCGGGGCTGCTGCCCGGCGGGCGGGCGGTCTCCGTGCCGGCGGCGCGGGCCGAGGCCGCCGAGGTGTGGGGCGTCGCCGACCTGCCGGCCCGGCTGGGTCGGGACACCGACCAGATCCTGGCGGCGACCGTGCAGGGCGACCTGACCGCGCTGGTGCTCGGCGGGGTGGGCCTGGACGACCTGGCCGACCCGGCGCTGGCCGAGGAGGCACTGACCCGGGCGTCCTTCGTGCTCTCGCTGGAGCTGCGGCCGTCGGCCGTCACCGACCACGCCGACGTGGTGCTCCCGGTCGCCGCGGTGGCCGAGAAGGCCGGCACCTTCCTGGACTGGGAGGGCCGGGTGCGGATGTTCGAGTCGGCACTCAAGGCCGACCAGCTGATGCAGCGCCAGGTGCACTCGGACGTGCGGGTGCTGAACATGCTCGCCGACGCGCTCGGCCGGCCGCTCGGCCTGCCGGACGTCCGGGCGGCCCGGCTGGAGCTGGACCGGTTCGCCCCCTGGCAGGGCGACCGGCCGACCGCTCCGGCGGTCCACCCCGCCCCGCTGCCCCGGCCGGCCGCGGGCCAGGCCGTCCTGGCGGGTCACCGGCTGCTGCTGGACAACGGTTCGCTCCAGGAGGGCGACCCGCACCTGGCCGGCACCCGGCACCCGGCCCTCGCCCGGCTGTCGCCGGTGACCGCCAAGGAGATCGGCGCCGAGCGGGCCGTGCGGATCACCGGCCCGGCCGGTTCGCTGGTCCTCCCGCTGGAGCTCGCCGACGAGCTGCCGGACCGGACGGTCTGGCTCCCCCTCAACTCCACCCCCGGCGGCGCGCACCGCGCCCTCGGCACCACCGTCGGCCACCTGGTCACCATCGCCCCGGCCGAGGAGGAATGATGCTTGCCGCCTACGAGACCCTGGGCTTCTTCGGCCGCGACCCCTGGTGGCTGGTGCTGCTGAAGGCCGTCTTCGTCTTCGCCTTCCTGGTCCTGACGGTGCTGATCGCGATCGTCTGGGAGCGCAAGGTCGTCGCCTGGATGCAACTGCGGATCGGCCCGAACCGGCACGGCCCGTGGGGTCTGCTCCAGTCGCTGGCCGACGGCGTCAAGCTGGCGCTGAAGGAGGACCTGGTGGTGAAGGGCGCCGACAAGGCGGTCTACATCCTGGCTCCGATCGTCAGCGCCATCCCGGCCTTCATGGCCTTCGCGGTGATCCCCTTCGGCCCGGCCGGCGACGAGATCTCGATCTTCGGCACCCGGACCCCGATGCAGCTCACGGACCTGCCGATCGCCCTGCTGTACATCCTCGCCACCGCCTCGGTGGGCATCTACGGCATCGTGCTGGCCGGCTGGTCCTCCGGGTCCACCTACCCGCTGCTCGGCGGGGTGCGCTCGGCCGCGCAGATGATCTCGTACGAGATCGCGATGGGCCTGTCCTTCGCGGCGGTGTTCATCTACTCGGGGTCGATGTCCACCTCGGAGATCGTCGCCTCGCAGCAGCCGACCTGGTTCGCGGTGCTGCTGCCGGTGTCGTTCATCGTCTACATCATCGCGATGGTCGGCGAGACCAATCGGGCGCCGTTCGACCTCCCGGAGGCCGAGGGCGAACTGGTCGGTGGCTTCAACACCGAGTACAGCTCGCTGAAGTTCGCGATGTTCATGCTGGCCGAGTACGTCAACATGGTGACCGTCTCGGCGGTGGCGAGCACGCTGTTCCTGGGCGGCTGGCGGGCTCCGTGGCCGGTCTCGACCTTCTGGGAGGGCGCGAACCACGGCTGGTGGCCGCTGCTGTGGATCACCCTGAAGATCCAGCTGCTGCTGTTCTTCTTCATCTGGCTGCGCGGCACCCTGCCCCGGCTGCGCTACGACCAGTTCATGAAGCTGGGCTGGAAGGTCCTGATCCCGGTCTCGCTGGTCTGGCTGGTGATGGTGGCCAGTGTCCGGGCCCTGCGCAACGAGGGCTACGACTTCGGCAAGGTGGTGCTGTACGTCGGCGCACCCATCGCGGTGCTGCTGCTGCTGGCCCTGGTACGGGACGTGGTGTCGCGCAAGGCCGAGCCCGAAGTGCCCACGGTGCGGGCCGAGTTCGACCCGCTGGCGGGCGGGTACCCGGTGCCGCCGCTGCCCGGGCAGGAGCTTCCGCCGGTGCCGCGCAGGCGCAGCCGGGCCCCGCAACTCCAGGACGCCCTCAACGGGGCCGACCACTCCGAGGGGAGCTGAACCGATATGTCGGACAAGAGTGCTGACAAGCCGTCGATCCTCGGCCCGGCCGCCGGCTTCGGCGTGACCTTCAAGGCCATGTTCAAGAAGCGGCTGACCGAGCAGTACCCGGAGCAGAAGAAGCCCACCGCCCCGCGGTTCCACGGCCGCCACCAGCTGAACCGGCACCCGGACGGCCTGGAGAAGTGCGTCGGCTGCGAGCTGTGCGCGTGGGCCTGTCCGGCCGACGCGATCTACGTCGAGGGTGCGGACAACGCCGACGAGGAGCGCTACTCGCCGGGTGAGCGCTACGGCGCGGTGTACCAGATCAACTACGCCCGCTGCATCCTGTGCGGGCTGTGCGTCGAGGCCTGCCCGACCCGGGCGCTGACCATGACCAACGAGTACGAGCTGGCCGACTCCACCCGGGCCGACCTGATCTTCACCAAGGAACAGCTGCTGGTCGGGTTGACCGAGGGCATGGTCGACTCGCCGCACTCGATCTTCCCGGGCGCCGACGAGGGCGCGTACTACCGGGGCGAGATCACCGCGGCGGCGCCCGGCACCGTCCAGCAGGAACGCACCGACCACGAGAAGGAGGTGCAGTCATGACCTCCACCGGAGAGGCCGTCCAGTTCTGGGTCCTCGCCGTGATCGCCGTCGGTGGCGCACTGGGCATGCTGCTGATGAGGAAGGCGGTGCACAGCGCGCTCTGCCTGGCCGCCACGATGCTCGCGCTGGCGGTCTGCTACCTGGCGCAGGGCGCGGTCTTCCTGGGCGTGGTCCAGATCGTCGTCTACACCGGCGCGATCATGATGCTGTTCCTCTTCGTGGTCATGCTGGTCGGCGTCACCTCGGAGGACTCGCTCAAGGAGCAGCTCAAGGGCCAGCGGTTCGCCGCGGTGGTCTGCGGGCTCGGCTTCGGGGTGCTGCTGGTCGCGGGGATCGCCAACGCGAAGCTGGACCACTTCACCGGCCTGGGCGAGGCCAACGCCGAGGGCAACGTGCAGGGCCTGGCCCGACTGATCTTCACCAGGTACGTCTGGGCCTTCGAGGTCACCGGCGCGCTGCTGATCACCGCGGCGATCGGCGCCATGGTGCTGACCCACCGCGAGCGGGTGCACGCCGCCAGCACCCAGCGCGAGCTGGCCGCCCAGCGGGTGCGCGACAACATCCAGGTGCCGCCGATGCCGGCCCCCGGCGTGTACGCGCGGCACAACGCGGTGGACGTCCCGGGCCTGCTGCCGGACGGCACCGTCGCCGAGGACTCGGTGATGGCCACCCTGCGCGAGCGCGGCCAGATCCGCGACGTCAGCCGGCCGATGCTGGAGCGGATGGCCGAGCTGGAGGAGAGCACCGCCGACTGGCTGGGCCGCCCGTCCTCGGCCCGGCCGCAGGTCGCCGGCCCGCGCCGGCAGCTGGAGACCGTGCCCACCAAGGACGTGAAGGAGGAGGCGGAGTGAACCCCGTCAACTACCTCTACCTCGCGGCCGTGCTGTTCACCATCGGCGCGTCCGGTGTGCTGATCAGGCGGAACGCGATCGTGCTGTTCATGTGCGTGGAGCTGATGCTCAACGCCTCGAACCTGGCCCTGGTCACCTTCTCCCGGCTGCACGGCAACCTGGACGGCCAGATCATCGCGTTCTTCACCATGGTGGTCGCCGCGGCCGAGGTCGTGGTCGGACTGGCGATCATCGTGTCCATCTTCCGGACCAGGCACTCGGCTTCGGTCGATGACAGCAACCTGATGAAGCTGTAGGCGGAGGGCCTTCGGTGAACTCTCTCATTCCGCTGCTCGTGGCGGCCCCGCTGGCCGGTGCCGCCCTGCTGCTGCTCGGCGGCCGCCGGCTGGACCGGTTCGGCCACTGGCTGGCCACGCTGCTCGCCGCCGTCTCCTTCGGCCTCGGGCTCGCGCTCTTCTCGGACCTCCTCGGCCGCTCCGGCGAGGACCGGACGCTGACCGAGACCCTGTACAGCTGGATCCCGGTGAACGGCTTCCAGGCCGACGTCGCCTTCCAGCTCGACCAGTTGTCCATCGTCTTCGTGCTGCTGATCTCCGGCGTCGGCACCCTGATCCACCTGTACTCGGTGGGCTACATGGCCCACGACGAGCGCCGCCGCCGTTTCTTCGGCTACCTCAACCTGTTCCTGGCCGCCATGCTGTTGCTGGTGCTGGCCAACAACTACCTGCTGCTGTACGTCGGTTGGGAGGGGGTGGGGCTCGCCTCGTACCTGCTGATCGGCTTCTGGCAGCACAAGCCCAGCGCGGCCACGGCGGCCAAGAAGGCCTTCCTGGTCAACCGGGTCGGCGACCTGGGGCTGTCGATCGCGATCATGCTGATGTTCACCCAGTTCGGCAGCTTCGCCTTCGGCCCGGTCTTCGGCGCCGCGGGCGACGCGAGCGAGGGGAAGCTGACCGCGATCGGCCTGATGCTGCTGCTGGCGGCCTGCGGCAAGTCGGCCCAGGTGCCGCTGCAGTCCTGGCTCGGCGACGCGATGGAGGGCCCGACCCCGGTCTCGGCCCTGATCCACGCGGCCACCATGGTCACCGCCGGCGTCTACCTGATCACCCGCTCCTCGGCCATCTTCAACCTGGCGCCCGACGCCCAGCTGGTCGTGGTGGTGGTCGGCACGGTCACCCTGCTCTACGGTGCGATCGTCGGTTGCGCCAAGGACGACATCAAGAAGGCGCTGGCCGGCTCGACCATGTCGCAGATCGGCTACATGATCCTCGCGGCCGGCCTCGGCCCGATCGGGTACGCCTTCGCGATCATGCACCTGGTGACCCACGGCTTCTTCAAGGCCGGGCTGTTCCTCGGGGCGGGCTCGGTGATGCACGGCATGGACGACGAGGTGAACATGCGTCACTTCGGCGGTCTGCGGAAGTTCATGCCGATCACCTTCGTCACCTTCGGCCTCGGCTACCTGGCGATCATCGGCTTCCCCGGCCTGTCCGGCTTCTTCTCCAAGGACAAGATCATCGAGGCGGCCTTCGCCAAGGGCGGCACCGAGGGCTGGATCCTCGGCACCTGCGCGCTGGTCGGCGCCGCGGTCACCGCGTTCTACATGACCCGGGTGATGCTGCTGACCTTCTTCGGCGAGAAGCGCTGGAAGACCGACGACGAGGGCCACCAGCCGCACCCGCACGAGTCGCCGTCCACCATGACGGTGCCGATGATCATCCTGGCCTTCGGCTCGGTCTTCGCGGGCGGGCTGTTCACCCTCGGCAACTCCTTCGTCAACTGGCTGGAGCCGGTCACCGGCCACGCCGAGGGCGACTCCCCGCTGACCCCGCTGACCGTCACCCTGGTCACCACCGCGCTGATGGTGGTCGGCGTCGGCGTCGCGTACGCCATGTACGGCCGCGCGCCCGTCCCGGTCACCCCGCCGGTCGGCTCCCTGCTCACCCGGGCCGCCCGCCGCGACCTGATGCAGGACGAGATCAACCACGCGGTGCTGGTCCGCCCGGGCACCGGCCTGGTCGCCTCGCTGGTCTTCTTCGACAGCAAGGCCGTCGACGGCTTCGTCAACGGCCTGGCCGCCACCGTCGGCGGGCTCTCCGGCCGCCTGCGCCGGATGCAGACGGGCTTCGTCCGCTCGTACGCGCTCTCCATGTTCGGCGGCACGCTGGTGCTGGTCGCCACCACTCTCCTGATGAGGTCAGTGTGATGACTCCTGTCCGATACCCGGGAGGCCGGCCATGAGCCACCTGCTGACCGCCACCTGTGCCGTCCCCGCCGTCGGCGCCGTGCTCACCGCGGCGCTGCCCGCGGGCACCACCGACGCGCGCCGCCGCACCACCAAACTGGTGGCGATCACCGTCTCGGCCGCCACCCTGGCGCTCACCGCCCTGGTGGCCGCGCGCTTCGAGCCGGGCGGGGCCCGCTACCAGCTCACCGAGTCGTACAGCTGGATCCGCTCCTTCGGGATCAGCTTCTCGCTCGGCGTGGACGGCATCGGCGCGGTGCTGACGCTGCTCACCGCCGTCCTGGTGCCGCTGGTGATGCTCGCCTCCTGGCACGACGCCGATCCGGCCTCCCCGCCCGCGGCCGGGAAGGAGGGGGCCGGACCCGCCGCCGACGGCAGCTTCGAGAACCGCCGGCGCACCCAGGCCTACTTCGCCCTGATCCTGGCGGTCGAGGCGATGGTGATCGTCTCCTTCCTGGCCACCGACGTCTTCCTGTTCTACGTCTTCTTCGAAGCCATGCTGATCCCGATGTACTTCCTGATCGGCGGCTTCGGCGACCGGGCGGGCGGCCCCGACTCGGCGGCCCAGCGCTCCTACGCGGCGGTCAAGTTCCTGCTCTACAACCTGCTCGGCGGCCTGGTCATGCTGGCCGCGGTGATCGGGCTGTACGTGATCGGGCAGGACCAGGGCTTCGCCACCTTCGACCTGCCGACCCTGACCGGCGCCATCGCCGACGGCAAGCTGGTGATCGACCCGGTCGCCCAGAAGGCGCTGTTCCTCGGCTTCTTCTTCGCCTTCGCCGTCAAGGCCCCGCTGTGGCCGGTGCACACCTGGCTCCCGAACGCGATGGGCGAGAGCACCGCCGGAACCGCGGTGCTGATCACCGCGGTGGTCGACAAGGTCGGCACCTTCGCGATGCTGCGGTTCTGCCTCGGCCTGTTCCCGGACGCCTCGAAGACCTTCGCCCCGGCGATCCTGGTGCTGTCGTTGGTCTCCATCGTCTACGGCGCGCTGCTGGCCGTCGGCCAGAAGGACATCAAGCGCCTGGTCGCGTACGCCTCGATCTCGCACTTCGGCTTCATCATCATGGGCATCTTCGCGATGACCAGCCAGGGCCAGACCGGCGCGACGCTCTACATGGTCAACCACGGCATCTCCACCGCCGCGTGGATGCTGGTGGCCGGCTTCCTGATCTCCCGCCGCGGCTCGCGCCTGATCGCCGACTACGGCGGCGTCCAGAAGGTCGCCCCGGTGCTGGCCGGCACCTTCCTGATCGGCGGCCTGGCCACCCTGTCCCTGCCCGGACTCGCCCCGTTCGTCAGCGAGTTCCTGGTCCTGGTCGGGACGTTCTCCCGGTACCCGGTGATCGGCATCATCGCCACCTTCGGCATCGTGCTCGCCGCGCTCTACGCCCTGGTGCTCTACCAGCGCACCATGACCGGACCGGTCAAGGAGGGCGTCCGGCAGCTGCCCGACCTGAAGCTGCGCGAACTGGCCGTGGTCACCCCGCTGGTGGCCCTGACCATCCTTCTCGGCGTGTACCCCAAGCCGCTCACCGACATCGTCAACCCGGCCGTGGACGCCACCCTCTCCCAGGTCCACCAGACCGACCCGGCGCCGGCCCACCCGGTCGCCGCCACCACCGGAGGTGAGCACGAGTGAGCGCCACCCACTGGCTGGCCGCCGCCGGCGGCAACAGCCCCAGCATCCCCGCACCACACGTCGAGTACGGCCAGCTCTCCCCGATGCTGGTGGTCTTCGGCGCCGCGCTGGCGGGCATCCTGGCCGAGGCCTTCCTGCCCCGCCGGATGCGGCACGGCGCCCAGCTCGGCATCGCCCTGCTCGGCCTCGTCGGCGCCTTCGCCGCGGTGGTGGTGCTCGCCGCGCAGGGCCACGCCACCACCAAGGCCGGCCTGCTGGCGATGGGCGCGGTCGCCATCGACGGCCCGGCGCTGTTCCTCCAGGGCGTCATCCTGCTCACCGCCGTCCTGGCGGTGCTCACCTTCGCCGAGGGCCGGCTGGAGCCGCGCCTGAACGGCCACGCGGTGGACGCCTTCACGGCCCAGGGCTCGGCCGTCCCCGGCGGCGAGCAGGAGCGCGAGGCGACCCGGGCCGGCCTGCGGACCTCCGAGGTCTTCCCGCTCACCCTGTTCGCCGTCGGCGGCATGCTGCTCTTCCCCGCCGCCAACGACCTGCTGACCATGTTCGTGGCGCTGGAGGTCTTCTCCCTCCCGCTCTACCTGCTCTGCGCGCTCGCCCGCCGCCGCCGGCTGCTCTCGCAGGAGGCCGCGGTCAAGTACTTCCTGCTCGGCGCCTTCGCCTCGGCGTTCTTCCTGTTCGGCACCGCGCTGCTGTACGGGTACGCCGGCAGCGTGCGGCTCGGCGACATCGCGGACGTGGTGTCGGGCGTCGCCCCGGTCACCCCGGCCCTCGCCACCACCACCCAGAACGACGCGCTGCTGCTGATCGGCCTGGCCATGCTCAGCGTCGGCCTGCTGTTCAAGGTCGGCGCGGTGCCGTTCCACTCCTGGACCCCGGACGTCTACCAGGGCGCGCCCACCCCGGTCACCGGCTTCATGGCGGCGGCGACCAAGACGGCCGCCTTCGGAGCCCTCCTGCGGCTGTTCTACGTGGCCTTCCCCGGCCTGCGCTGGGACTGGCGGCCCGTCATGTGGGGTGTGGCGATTCTCACCATGGTGGTCGGCGCGATCCTCGCGGTGACCCAACAGGACGTCAAGCGGCTGCTGGCGTACTCCTCGATCGCGCACGCCGGCTTTATCCTGACCGGCGTGATCGCCACCAACCGGCAGGGGCTCGGCGCGGTCCTGTTCTACCTGCTGGCCTACTCCTTCGTCACCCTCGGCGCGTTCGCCGTGGTGACCCTGGTCCGGGACTCCAAGGGTGAGGCCACCCACCTGTCCAGCTGGGCCGGGCTCGGCCGGCGCTCGCCGCTGGTCGCCGCGGTCTTCGCGCTCTTCCTGCTGGCCTTCGCCGGGATTCCGCTGACCAGTGGCTTCGCCGGGAAGTTCGCGGTGTTCCAGGCCGCGGCGGCCGGCGGGGCCACCCCGCTGGTGATCGTCGGTGTGCTCAGCTCCGCCGTCGCCGCGTTCTTCTACATCCGGGTCATCGTGCTGATGTTCTTCTCCGACCCCCAGCCGAACGGCCCGGCGGTGGCCGTGCCCAGCCCGCTCACCGCCACCGCGATCGGCGTCGGCGTCCTGGTCACGCTCGGGCTCGGACTGCTGCCGCAGTACTTCATCGACCTGGCCTCGAAGGCCTCGGTCTTCGTCCGCTAGGTCCGGTCCGGTCGATCTCGTCGGGGGCCCGGCAGGATCGGCCGGACAGGGCCCGGCGGGCACCGCCCGGGCCGTGCCCGCCCGCCGCCCGCGACCCACGGTCCTGGGCTGCGGGCGGGCACGCCCGTGCAGTGATCCACTCCCGACCGGATACGCTGCCTTGTACGTGCAACGGCGGCGCTCAGGGAACCAGCCCGCTTGATCGACCAGGGACAGGAGTGGTCTTCGTGACCGTCGTGGGGCCCTTCGGGCTGAGCGTGCAGGACCGCGATCTGACCCGCGACGTCCGGGCCGGGATGGACGCCGTGGAGACCTCGCTGGTCGAGGCCGTCAAGAGCGAGGTCCCGTTCATCACGATCACCGCCAGCCACCTGATCGAGGCCGGCGGCAAGCGCTTCCGCCCGCTGCTGGTCATGCTCGCCGCGCGGTTCGGCGACCCGTACGCCCCCGGCGTGGTGCCCGCCGCCGTGGTCGTCGAGCTCACCCACCTCGCCACGCTGTACCACGACGACGTGATGGACGAGGCCCCCGTCCGGCGCGGCGCCCCCAGCGCCAACTCCCGCTGGGACAACTCGGTCGCCATCCTGACCGGCGACTTCCTCTTCTCCCGCGCCTCGCAGGTCCTCGCCGACCTCGGCCCGGAGGCCGTCCGGATCCAGTCCGACGCCTTCGAGCGCCTGGTCACCGGCCAGATCCTGGAGACCGCCGGCCCCCGGCCCGGCGACGACGAGCTCCAGCACTACCTGGACGTCATCGCCGGCAAGACCGGCTCGCTGGTCGCCGTCTCCTGTCGCTTCGGCGCGCTGATGTCCGGCGCCGAGCCCTGGGTGGTCGACCTCCTCGCCCAGTACGGCGAGCGCATCGGCACCGCCTTCCAGCTCGCCGACGACGTCCTCGACATCGCCAGCGACGGTCACGAGTCCGGCAAGACCCCCGGCACCGACCTGCGCGAGGGCGTGCCGACCCTGCCGGTCCTCCTGCTCCGCCAGATGCCCGCCGACCCCGCGGACCCCGAGGACGCCCGCCTGCGGGAGCTCCTCGACACCGACCTCGCCACGGACGACGACCGCCACGCCGAGGCCCTGCGGCTGCTGCGCCGGCACCCCGCGCTGGAGCGGGCCCGCCGCGAGACGCTGCGCTACGCCGAGGAGGCCCGCGCGCTCCTCGACCCGCTCCCCGAGTGCCCGGCCAAGGCCGCCCTCCAGGAGCTCTGCGACACGGTCGCCATCCGCACCATGTAGCGGGCGCCGGCCGAGAGCGCCCCGGGCGGGGCCCGGGGTCGGCCGTTCCGGGGCGGCCGGGCGCGCCGATGCGGGAGACTGTTCGGGCCGATCAAGATCCCGTACCTCCTGAAGGGCCGCCCCATGCTGCGCGTCGTCATCGCCGAGGACTCCGTACTCCTGCGGGAGGGCCTGACCCGGCTGCTCACCGACCGCGGCCTCCAGGTGGTCGCCGGCGTGGGCGACGGCGAGGCGCTGCTCAGGACCGTCGGCGAGCTGGCCGCCGCCGGCGAGCTCCCGGACGTCGTGGTGGCGGACGTCCGGATGCCGCCGACCCACACCGACGAGGGCGTCCGGGCCTGCGTCACGCTGCGCGGCCTCTACCCCGGCCTCGGCGTGCTGGTGCTGTCCCAGTACGTCGAGGAGCGCTACGCCGGCGAGCTGCTGGCGGGCTCCACCCGGGGCGTCGGGTACCTGCTCAAGGACCGGGTCGCCGAGGTCCGGGAGTTCGCGGACGCGGTGGAGCGGGTGGCCGGGGGCGGTACCGCGCTGGACCCGGAGGTGGTGCAGCAGCTGCTCAGCCGCAGCCGCAAGGGCGACGTGCTGGCCGGGCTCACCCCGCGCGAGCGGGAGGTGATGGGGCTGATGGCGGAGGGCCGGACCAACACCGCGATCGCCCGGCAGCTGGTGGTCTCGGACGGCGCGGTGGAGAAGCACGTCTCCAACATCTTCGCCAAGCTGGGCCTGGCCCAGAGCCCGGCCGACCACCGCCGGGTGCTGGCCGTGCTGACCTACCTGAACTCCTGACCGGGGGGATGCGCCGCAGGCCGGGAGCCGGGCGGCGGACCGGGAGCCGGCGGCCGACCGGGGGATGAGCGGCGCCCCCGCCGGCGTTGTACCGGACGGGGGAGCGGCATCCGGGCGAGACGGTGCGGTCCATGAGTCGGAGTTCCCCTCCCGCCGGGCCCGGCCCGCTTAGGATGCGGATTGGTGCACCAGGCGGACGGGGCACACGGCTCACGCCCGCGGCTGGCGCCACGAGGAGGTCCGCGGCAGTGACCAGTCAGGTCGATCAGTCAGCAGCAGTGGACGGCTCGGACGGGGAGGGCGGCCAGGAGTCCGCCACCCGGTCCGGTATCAGTGGAAGACCTGCCAAGCCGATTCGACGTCTGGATCGTGTGATCATCCGCTTCGCGGGTGACTCCGGCGACGGTATGCAGCTCACGGGTGACCGGTTCACCTCGGAGACGGCGTCCTTCGGGAACGACCTCTCCACGCTGCCGAACTTTCCGGCGGAGATCCGGGCACCCGCCGGGACCCTTCCCGGAGTGTCCAGTTTCCAGTTGCACTTTGCCGATCATGACATTCTGACCCCGGGCGACGCGCCGAACGTTCTGGTGGCGATGAACCCGGCCGCACTGAAGGCCAACCTGGCGGATCTGCCGCGCGGCGCGGAGATCATCGTCAATACCGACGAATTCACCAAGAGGGCGCTGACCAAGGTCGGTTACGCCGCCGACCCGCTGGGCGACGGCTCCCTGGACGCCTACCACCTGCACCGGGTCCCGCTGACCACGCTGACCCTGGAGGCGCTCAAGGACAGCGGCCTCGCCCGCAAGGACGCCGAGCGCGCGAAGAACATGTTCGCGCTCGGGCTGCTGTCCTGGATGTACCACCGGCCGACGCACGGGACCGAGTCCTTCCTGCGCACCAAGTTCGCCCGGAAACCGGCCGTCGCCGAGGCCAACATCACCGCTTTCAGGGCCGGTTGGAACTTCGGTGAGACCACCGAGGACTTCGCGGTCTCCTACGAGGTCCCGCCCGCCCGGCTGCCGGCCGGCACCTACCGCAACATCTCCGGCAACCTCGCCCTGTCCTACGGCCTCATCGCGGCGGCCCGCCTGGCCGGCCTGCCGCTGTTCCTCGGCTCGTACCCGATCACCCCGGCCTCGGACATCCTGCACGAGCTGAGCCGGCACAAGAACTTCGGCGTGCGGACCTTCCAGGCCGAGGACGAGATCGCCGGCATCGGCGCCGCGCTCGGGGCGGCGTTCGGTGGGGCGCTCGGCGTCACCACGACCTCGGGGCCGGGCGTGGCGCTGAAGTCGGAGACGATCGGCCTCGCGGTCTCGCTGGAACTGCCGCTGCTGGTGGTGGACATCCAGCGCGGCGGCCCGTCCACCGGGCTGCCGACCAAGACCGAGCAGGCGGACCTGCTCCAGGCGATGTTCGGGCGCAACGGCGAGGCCCCGGTGCCGATCGTGGCCCCGGCGACCCCCGCGGAGTGCTTCGACGCGGCGGTGGAGGCGGCCCGGATCGCGCTCACCTACCGCACCCCGGTCTTCCTGCTCTCGGACGGCTACCTGGCGAACGGCTCGGAGCCGTGGCGGATCCCGCCGGTGGAGGAACTCCCGGACCTCTCCGTCGAGTTCGCCGCCGGCCCGAACCACGTGCTGCCGGACGGCTCGGAGGCCTTCTGGCCGTACAAGCGGGACCCGCAGACCCTGGCCCGTCCCTGGGCAGTGCCCGGCACGGCAGGTCTGGAGCACCGGATCGGCGGCATCGAGAAGCAGGACGGCACCGGCAACATCTCCTACGACCCGGCCAACCACGACTTCATGGTCCGGATCCGCCAGGCCAAGATCGACGGCATCGCCGTGCCCGACCTGGAGGTCGACGACCCTCCCACCCCGCCCGGCAACGGGCAGGAGGGGCCCACCGGCCGGGCCCGCGTCCTGGTGCTGGGCTGGGGCTCCACCTACGGCCCGATCGCCGCCGCCGTCCGCCGGGTCCGCGCCGACGGCGGCCACGTCGCCCAGGCCCACCTGCGCAACCTCAACCCGTTCCCCGCCAACCTCGGTGCGGTGCTGCGCTCCTACGAGCGCGTCATCGTGCCCGAGATGAACCTCGGCCAGCTCGCCCTGCTGCTGCGCGCCAAGTACCTGGTGGACGCCCAGTCGTACAACCAGGTGCGCGGACTGCCGTTCAAGGCGGCCCAGTTGGCGGACGTGCTGTCCGCCGCGATCGGTACCCTGGAAGGAGAGCAGCGGTGACCGAGTTCCGCTCCCTCGACCTGGTCCCCAAGGCCGACGCTCCGCAGAGCGCCAAGGACTTCAAGACCGACCAGGAAGTCCGCTGGTGCCCTGGCTGCGGCGACTACGCCATCCTCGCCGCCGTCCAGGCGTTCATGCCCGAGCTGGGCATCCGCCGGGAGAACACCGTCTTCGTCTCCGGGATCGGCTGCTCCTCGCGCTTCCCGTACTACATGAACACCTACGGGATGCACTCCATCCACGGCCGCGCCCCGGCGATCGCGACCGGGCTGGCCGCCTCCCGGCCCGACCTGTCGGTGTGGGTGGTGACCGGGGACGGCGACGCGCTGTCCATCGGCGGCAACCACCTCATCCACGCCCTGCGGCGCAACGTCAACCTCAAGATCCTGCTCTTCAACAACCGGATCTACGGGCTGACCAAGGGCCAGTACTCGCCCACCAGCGAGCTGGGGAAGATCACCAAGTCCACGCCGATGGGCTCCCTGGACGCGCCGTTCAACCCGCTCTCGCTGGCGATCGGAGCCGAGGCGACCTTCGTCGCCCGCACCATCGACTCCGACCGCCAGCACCTGCAGTCGGTGCTGCGCGCGGCCGCCGAGCACGAGGGCACCGCGCTGGTGGAGATCTACCAGAACTGCAACATCTTCAACGACGGTGCCTTCGAGATCCTGAAGGAGCCGGGCACCCGGGACGAGGCGCTGATCCGGCTGGAGCAGGGCCGGTCGGTGACCTTCGCCGGCAAGGGCGTGTTCCGCGGGCCGGACGGCGGGCTGACCGTCGCCGAGCTCACCCCGGAGAACGAGGCCCGGGTGCTGGTGCACGACGCCGGCACCGCGAGCCCCGCCACCGCCTTCGCGCTCACCCGGCTCGCCGACGCCGACACCCTGCACCACACCCCGATCGGTGTCCTGCGGGACGTCCGCCGCCCGGTCTACGACACGCTGATGGCCGAGCAGTTGGAGCGGGCCGTCGCCGAGCGGGGTGAGGGCGACCTGGCGTCCCTGCTGTCCGGCAGCGACACCTGGACGGTCGGCTGACCGCGACGGTGATGCCCCCGCAACGGGGTGCACGCGGGCGCCCGGCCGGTACCGACGGCCGGGCGCCCGTGCGTCCGGTGGGGCGCCGCCGCGTTCGGTGGGGCCCGTGCCTCCGGTGGGGCGCCGCGTTCGGCGGATGGGGGCCATCCGGCGGAGCCGCGGGCCCGCGCCGAGGGTGTCGCGCGACAGCCGGGCCCGGTGGCCGGATAGTTGAGCCGTCCGCCCCGGCGAGCCGCCGGTCTGATTCTTGGGAGCCGGTGCATGGCCGAGTCGACCGGTCCGTCCCGCGAGGAGTACTCGGAGCACCGCTGGACGGCGCTGGCGGGCATGTGCGTCGCCGCCGGCATGGTCTGGCTGTCGTTCGCGGACTTCGGGGTCGCCGTCCCGACCATCTCCCGGGAGCTGTCGGCCTCGCTGCCCGACCTGCAGTGGGCCAACAACGCCTTCAGCCTCACCACCGGGGCCCTGGTCCTGGCGGCGGGCCGGCTCGGTGACGTGTTCGGCCGCAAGCGGATGCTGGAGCTCGGCCTGCTGGCGATGGGTGCGGTCTCGCTGGTCGCGGCGTTCGCGCCGGGGGTCACCGGTCTGATCGTCGGCCGGGCGGCGATGGGCGTCGGCGCCGCGCTGATCCTGCCGGCGACCCTGGCGCTGATCCCGCCGATGTTCCCGCCCGAGGAGCAGCCGCGGGCGTTCGGCGCCTGGATGGCGGTGGCCTGGGTCGGCCAGGCCGCGGGGCCGGCCGTCGGCGGTGTGCTGACCGGGGTGCTCGGCTGGCGCTCGACGTTCTGGATCAACGCCCCGCTGGCCCTGGTCGCCCTGTGGCTGGTGCGCCGCCGGGCCGTCGAGTCGACCGACCCCAACGCCTCCCGGCACATCGACCTGCCGGGCCTGTTCACCAGCGCGGCCGCCGCGTTCTGCCTGCTGTACGGGTGCACGGCCGGGCAGGAGAAGGGCTTCGACGACCCGCTGATCATCGGTCTGCTGGTCGGCTCGGTGGTGCTCGCCGGGCTGTTCGTGCTGCTGGAGAAGCGCGTGGCGGACCCGCTGGTCGACCTCCGGTTGTTCTCGTCCCGGCCGTTCTGCGGGGCGCTGGTCGCCAACTCCGTGATGAACATCGTCTTCGCCGGGGTCAGCTTCCTGCTCACCCTCTACCTCCAGGAGGTGCGCGGGTACGACGCCGTCACGGCCGGACTGCTGCTGCTGCCGTCGACCGTGACGATCCTGCTGTTCAACCCGTACGGCGGGCGGGTGTCCGCCCGGCGCGGGGCCCGGTTGCCGGTGGTGCTCGGGGTGCTGCTGCTGGGCGTCGGCACGCTGGTGGCGTCGATCATCGGGCGGCACTACAACTACGCGATCCTCGCCGCCGGCCTGCTGGTGCTCGGCGCAGGCCTCGGCCTGATGTCGATCCCGCTGTCCGACACCGCGGTGGCCGGCCCGCCGGAGGAGCTGGCGGGCACCGCGTCGGGGATGTTCAAGGTGACCAGCATGCTGGGCGGCGCGTTCGGCGTCGCCGTGACGGTCGCCGTCCAGCAGGCGGTGGAGACCAACCAGGCGACCGACCGGGCGAAGGCGGCGGGGCTGTCCGAGACGGACGTTCAGCAGCTGGGCAACGCGGTGACCGACTCCAAGCTGGCGGACCAGATCCTGTCCTCGGTCGACCAGGCGACCAGCGAGGCGCTCACGGCGGCGTTCCAGCAGGTGGAGGCGGTCGGTGCCGGCCGGGCGATGGCCCTGGCGGGTCTGCTCGCGGTGGTGGCGGCGTTCGTCCTTCCGCTGGTGTGGCGCCGGCCCGCGCCCGCCGACCGGGCCTGACCGGGCGGCGCGGCCCGGTCGCCCGGTCAGCGGCGGCTGCCCGCGGAGGCCATGCCCAGCCAGGTGTGCGGGTTGCCCTCCCAGCACCAGCCGAGCTTCGGTGCGCCCTGGCTGATCCAGATCGCCGGCACCCGGCGGTCGCCGCAGCGCGAGGCGCCGAGCGAGAAGCACTTGTTCCTGGCCAGCAACTGCGGGTACTGGGTGACCAGGGCGATGCCCTCCTCGACGGTCAGCAACTGCCGTCCGCGCCCGGCGATCGCCGCCATGGCGGCGCTCGGGACGGCGCCGCAGAACTCCTCGCCGCGCTGGACGTCCAGCAGCAGGTGGGCGGTGCCGGACGGCAACTCCACGGTGGGGACGAAGCGTTCGACGTCCCCCGGCGCGTAGTTGCGGTCGATCACGCCGGGCCGGGACCCGCCCGCGAGCGTGGTGAGCGGCACGGTCAGGGCCGGCGGCGCGAGTTCGCGCCCGACCACCAGGACGAAGGGCACCCGCCCCTCGGCGGGCTCGGGCGCGGTGTCGCCCAGCGCGGCCGCGTCCGCCCGCAGGGGGGTCAGCAGAGCGCGGAACCCGTCGGCGGAGACCGCCGCGGGCTCGCCCGTGCCGGTCGACGCCCGGCACGTCGCCGTGGTCGGCCACTCGATCGGCGGCGCGGCCGCGGTCGAACTGCTCGGCAGGGACGCGCGGGTGGACGCCGCCGTCGACCTGGACGGCGACTTCTTCACCGAGCCGCCCGCCGCCGGCCTGGACCGGCCGGTGCTGCTGCTCGGCGAGCAGCGGACGGCGGACCCGCTCACCTGGGCCGCCGCCTGGGAGCGGCTGCGCGGCTGGAAGCGCTGGCTGGACGTGGACGGCGCGGGCCACCTGTCCTTCACCGACGTGCACTGGTACGTGGACGCGCTCGGCACCCGCGACCAGGTCCCGCCGGAGGAGTCCGGCCCGGTCTTCGGCACCATGAAGGGGGCCCGGGCCGACACGGTGACCCGGGCCTACGTCGGGGCGTTCCTGGACCGGCAGCTGCGCGGCGTACCGAGCACCCTGCTGGACGGCCCGTGCCCCGCCTTCCCCGAGGTGGCCTTCCTGCGCCGGTGAACCGCCCGCCCCGGCCGCCGTCGCGGCCGGGGCGGGGCCGGTCTAGCGGGCGTCGTACGCCTCGCGGGCCTCGGTCACGGCGCACATCCGGCCCTCGACCCAGTGCGCCAGGTCGGAGACCAGCCGTGCCGCCTCGTCGCCGAGCGGGGTCAGGCTGTAGTCCACCCGGGGCGGGATGACCGGGTGGGCCACCCGCAGCACGAAGCCGTCGCGCTCCAGGTTCTGCAGGGTCTGGGCGAGCATCTTCTCGCTCACCCCCGCGACCCGGCGGCGCAGCTCGCTGAACCGGTACCCGCGCTCCATCAGGGCCACCAGGACCAGGACGCCCCAGCGGCTGGTGACGTGCTCCAGGACCCCGCGCGAGGGGCACATCCGGTCGTAGACGTCCGGCAGCCGCTCCACGATCGAGCTCTCCGGGTGGGTGCGTTCCTGCTCCATTACCTCCATGTCAGTACCCTACTTTCAAGTGCGTACTTACGGAAGGTTAGTGCCGTCCATAAAGTGAGTGGCGAAGCAGAGGACAACCTTCCAGGAGCAGAAGATGATCGTCGTCACCGGTGCCACCGGCCAGCTGGGCCGCCTCGTCGTCGAGGGCCTGCTGGCCGAGGTCCCCGCCGAGCGGATCGCCGTGGCGGTGCGTTCCGCCGAGAAGGCCGCCGACTGGGCGGCGCGCGGCGTCGAGGTCCGGGTGGTGGACTACGACCGCCCCGAGACGCTGGACGCCGCCTTCGCCGCGGGCGACCGGGTGCTGCTGATCTCCGGCAGCGAGATCGGCAAGCGCGAGCCGCAGCACCGCGCCGTGGTGCAGGCCGCGAAGGCCGCCGGGGTGGGGCTGCTCGCCTACACCGGGGTGCTGGGCGGCGACGAGGCGAGCTTCCGGCTGGCCGACGAGCACAAGGCGACCGAGGCCGCGATCCGCGAGTCCGGCCTGCCCTTCGTCTTCCTGCGCAACGGCTGGTACACCGAGAACTACACCGCGCAGGCCGCGGGCGCGGTGGCCCGCGGCGAGCTGGTCGGCAGCAGCCGTGACGGCCGGGTCGCCACCGCACCGCGCGCCGACTACGCCGCCGCGGCGGTCGCGGTGCTCACCGGCGACGGCCACGAGAACGCCGTCTACGAGCTGAGCGGTGACGTCGCCTGGTCGCTCGCGGAGTACGCGGCCGCGCTGGCCGCGCAGGCCGGCACCCCGGTGACCTACCGCGACGTCCCGCCCGCGGAGCACCGGGAGGTGCTGGTCGGTGCGGGCATGCCGGCCGCGTTCGCCGACATCTTCGTCGACGTCGACCAGGCGATCGCGCGCGGTGACCTGGCCCGCCGCAACGGTGACCTGGCCCGGCTGATCGGCCGGCCGACCGTCCGGCTGGCGGACACCGTGAAGGTCGCGCTGGACGCCTGACCTGCGACATCGCGGATGTCATGAGTAAAAACCGAAAACGGAGATGACATCCTGCCCTCCCGCCCGCTACCGTCGCTCCGACACCAGTGCGCGCGGAGGGCAGGCCCGGGATGGCAGAGGGACGCAGAGGACTCTGGTACGGCTTCGCCGCCTACGGGATCTGGGGCCTGTTCCCGCTGTTCTGGCCGCTGCTGGAGCCCGCCGGCGCGGCCGACATCCTGGCCAACCGGATGGTCTGGTCGATGGTCGCGGTCGCCCTGATGCTCCTCGTCCAGCGCCGCTGGGCCTGGATCCGGCCCCTGCTCGCCCAGCCCCGGCGGCTCGCGCTCTCCGCGCTGGCCGCCGCCTTCATCTCCGTCAACTGGGGCGTCTACATCTGGGGAGTGAACTCCGGTCACGTGGTGGAGACCAGCCTCGGGTACTTCATCAACCCCCTGGTCACCATCGGCTTCGGCGTCCTGGTGCTGCGCGAGCGGCTGCGGCGCGCCCAGTGGGCGGCGGTCGGCATCGGCGCGGCAGCCGTCGTCGTCCTCACCGTCGGGTACGGGCGGCTCCCGTGGATCGCCCTCACCCTGGCGCTGTCCTTCGCCACCTACGGGCTGCTGAAGAAGCGCGTCGCGCTCGGCGGACCGGAGAGCCTCGCGCTGGAGAGCGCGGCCATGTTCCCGTTCGCGCTGGCCTTCATGGGCTACCTCGCCGTCCACGGCCAGGGCAGCTTCGGCCGGGTCGTCCCCGGCGAGTACGGCTGGGGCCACTCCGGGCTGCTGATCCTCAGCGGTGTGATCACCGCGGTCCCGCTGATGTGCTTCGGCGCCGCCGCCGTCCGGGTGCCGCTGACCACGCTCGGGCTGCTCCAGTACCTCGCACCGGTGTTCCAGTTCCTGATCGGCGTCGCGGTCTTCCACGAGTCGATGCCGCCCGCGCGCTGGGCCGGGTTCGCCCTGGTCTGGGCCGCCCTGGTGGTGCTCACCGTCGACGCGCTGCGCCGGGTCCGGGCCGACCGCGCGGCCGCCGCCGCGGCCCGCGCCCGCGTCGCCGGAGCCGACGGCGCGGCAGCCGTCACCGTCGCCGGCCCCGGTGGGGCCGTTCCCGGTGCGGCGGCTCCGGGCGAGGCCCCCGCCGTCACGCGCTAGCGGCGCCGCCCGGCCGGGACGTGGCCGCCGCCGCGGCCAGCGCGTCCTGGAAACGCGCCACGTCCCGGTCACCGAGGAAGACCGCCAGCGCCGCGTCGATCCGCGCGTTCCATGCCGTGGAGGCCACCACGCCGTGGGTCAGTGAGCCGACGATCCGGGCGTCGCGCCACTGCTCCAGCGACCACCGCGCGTACGGGCCGAACAGCGTCCTGGCCTGCGCGGGCAGGTCGGTCCGGGCCGGGATCGCGCCCTTGGCGCCGTTGAAGGCCAGCTGCCCGTCCGGGCTGCCGCACTCGGCCAGCCAGGCCAGTGCCGCCGCCGGGTGCCGGGCGCCCGCGGCCAGCACGAACACGTCGGAGAGGTACTGGAACACCCCGTCGGTGCCGGGCGCCGGCGCCCAGTCGTAGCCGAGCCCGGGGCGCAGCCCCAGCGTGCCGCGCAGGTGGCCCTCGGCCCAGTCGCCGGTGACCTGGTACCCGGCCCGGGCGGTGCCGACCAGGGCGGTGGCGTCCTCCCAACCCGGCAGTGCGGGGTCGGCGTGGCTGCTCAGTGCCAGCAGCTCCCGGAAGTCGTTGAGGGCGCCGGTCACCCGCTCCGAGCTCCAGCCGCCGTCGGGCCCGTCGCCGTCGACTGGGCCACGTTCGGGTCCGCCGGTGCGGTGCTGTGCCGTGCCGGTGACCGCCGTACCGGGTGCGGGCACCGTGTCCTGCCCGAGCTCGGACCAGAGCCCTGGCCAGCCGTCGGGGCCGACCGCGGCCAGCAGGACCGTCTCCAGCAGGTGCTTGGCACTCCACGAGCCGCCGAGGGCGAGCGGGACCACGCCGGTGCAGGCCACCCGGTGGAGGTTGTCCACCAGCGCGCCGACCGTCGGGGGAGCCGGATCGGCGCCCGCCCGGGCCAGGACCGCGGGGTTGGACCAGATCAGGTTGGCCCGGTGGATGCCGACCGGGACGCCGTAGTAGCCACCGGGGCCGCGCAGCCCCGGCAGCAGGGCGGCCGGGAAGGTCGCGGCCCAGCCCTCCTGCCGGTAGAGCCCGTCCAGCGCGGTCAGCCGGCCGGCCGCGGCCAGGTCGGCGAGTTCGGCGCCGGCGTGCCACTGGAAGCTGTCCGGCGGGTCCCCGGCGGCGAGCCGCCGGCCCAGCTCCGCCTTCGGATCGGCGGTGGCCCGGCCGATGCGCGCGCCGTTGTAGCAGCTCAGCTGGGGAGCGCGGCCCCTGAAGTCGGCGAGCAGGGCCAGCAGGCCGTGCTGCTCGGGGCCGTCGGTCCACCAGGAGTAGAGCTCGAACTGCCCGGTGGGGCCCGGGGCCGAGGCCCGGGCGACGCCGGCCCGCCCGTACCCGGCCAGCACGGTCACGGCCCCGACGGCGGGCACGCCCAGCAGGAGCGCCCGGCGGCGGATCGGCGTGGCTGGTGGCTCCCCCGGTGGTGCGGACGACGGCGGCCGCGGGTGGGTCGAGACGCAGGGTGAACGACGGGTGCTCGCTCGGGACGGTGACATCCCACCCGCCCGGGGTGGCGGCCGTCAAGGTTCCCGGCGCCGGTCGGCGGGGGTGCCGGGTCCCGGAGCGGGTGAACATCTCCTTTCCGGATCTCCTCAAGCGGAGTGCTCTGCTGCTAACGTCCGGGGTGCCACACGGGGTTGTCGCCGGGTACCCAGCTCGGCACCGTGCCCAGGGGCCCGCAGGAGGGCTTGCGATGGTCGACCTTATGGGGCGGTTCACCCGCCCGTCGCGCCGGGCCGCCCGCCCGGGAACGGTCGCGGACGCCCTCCGGGTGCCCGCGGTCCGGCAGAAGCCGGCCAGCGCGGAGGCCGGGGAACTGGTGCTCACCCAGGGCTCGCGCGGCGGCCCGACGACCATCCAGTGGCAGCGGCCCGGCTGCCCCGCGATCACCCTCGCACCGCCGTACCGGCTGGACCGGGTCGACCTCAGGGGCTCCTACCGGGCCAGGCTGCACGGGCTGACCGCCGGGGTGCGGCTGGTCTGCCCCGACTGGTCGCCGCTGTTCCTGGTCGCGCCGGCCCAGCTGGCGGTGCTGGCCTGCGCCGCCGCGACGTCCCGCACGCCGCCGGCCGCCTGAACCGGCACCCGCTACGCGCTGATGTCCCGCGAGGTGAACCGCGCCCACGCGGCCGAACCGAACACGGCGACGTAGAGCGCCTGCAGGCCGAGGTCCTGGAGCACGTTGTCCCAGTACATGTCGGACCGCAGCAGGTCGCCGAAGCTCAGCCACTGATGGCTGAACAGGTAGGGCTGGACGGCGTGCAACTGCGGGAAGCTGTCCAGGATCTGCACGGTGATCACCAGCACCACGGTGGTCGCCATCGCCGCGATGCCGCTGCCGGTCAGGGTGGAGACGAACAGGCCGATGGCCACCAGCCCGGCCAGCGAGAGCGCCACCACGCCGGCCACCAGGACGGCCCGCAGCAGGGCCTCGCCGGGCCCGATCGAGTCGCCGGACAGCAGGGTGACCTCACCCATCGGGAACAGCGCGGCCCCGGTCGCCAGCGCGGCCAGCGCGATCACCACGGTGGCCACCAGGCAGTACGTCAGCGCCGCCGTGAACTTGGCCGCCAGCAGCCTGGTCCGGCCCGCCGGGGCGACCAGCAGGTAGCGCAGCGTGCCGCCGCTCGCCTCGCCGGCGATCGCGTCCCCGGCCACCACGCCGACCGACATCGGCAGGAAGACCGGCAGGGTCAGCGCGAGTGAGGTGAAGACCAGGAACAGGCCGTTCTGGGTCACCTGGGCGACGAAGGCCGGACCGCCGCCGCTCCCGCCGTCGGTCTCGGCCTTCACCACCACACCGATCAGCACCGGCAGCGCGGCCAGGATGGCCAGCAGGGCGATCGTCCGGACCCGACGGAAGGTCAGCCCCACCTCGCTGCGGAACAGGGCCAGGAAGCCCGGCACCGTCTGCGGCCGGACCCGCGCCTCCAGCGGCGCCCGCTCCGCCGCCCGTGTCGCCACGTCCACCGCCTCAGCCTGCGACATCGAAGCCCTCCCCGGTCAGCGCCACGAAGGCGTCCTCCAACGTGCCGCGCTCCACCCCGAAGCCGTGCACCCGCACCCCGGCGCCCACCAGCGCCGCGCACAGGTCCGCCAACGGGCCGTCGCCGAGCTCGGCGGTACCCTCCACCAGGCCCTCGCCGGCGCGGACGCCCGCCACCCGGTGCTCGGCCAGCACCGCCGCGGCCCGCTCGGTGTCCGGGGTGCGGACCACCAGCCGGCCCTGTGCCCGGGCGGCCAGCTCGGCGACCGTGCCCTGGACCACCAGCCGGCCCCGGGACATCACGGCCGCGTGCGTGCAGACCTGCTCGATCTCGTCCAGCAGGTGGGAGGAGAGGAAGACCGTGGTGCCCTCCGCCGCGACCTCCCGGATCAGGGCCCGGATCTCCCGCATCCCCTGCGGGTCGAGCCCGTTGGTCGGCTCGTCCAGGACCAGCAGCTCGCGCGGCTGCAGCAGCGCGGAGGCCAGGCCGAGCCGTTGCTTCATGCCCAGCGAGTACGCCTTCGCCTTCTTGCCGGCCGCCGCCGTCAGCCCGACCCGGTCCAGCGCCTCGGCCACCCGGCGGTCCCTGGTCCGCGGATCGGCGGTGGGGTCGGCGGCGTCGAAGCGCCTCAGGTTGTCCCGGCCGCTGAGGAAGCCGTACAGGGCCGGGCCCTCGATCAGCGCGCCGACCCGGGGCAGCACGCGGCCGACCGAGCGGGGCATCGGCTCGCCGAGCACCGAGGCCGTCCCGGCGGTCGGCGCGATCAGACCCATCAGCATCCGGATGGTGGTGGTCTTGCCGGAGCCGTTGGGGCCGAGGAAGCCGAAGACGCTCCCGCTCGGGACCGTCAGGTCCAGTCCGTCCACGGCGAGCTGGCCGCCGCGGAAGCGCTTGGTCAGCCCGCGGGTGCGGATCACGTCCTCGGCGGCGGGGGCCGGGCCGCCCTCGGCAGCCCGGCCCGCAGGCCGCTCCGTCACCGGAGAGGCCACTACTTCACCCCGGCCGCGCTCTGCAGCACCGGCAGCGTCACGGCGCCCGCGAAGACCCGGCCGTCGTCGGTGATCAGCACGTTCAGCAGCTTGGTGCTGACGAGCGTGCCGCCGCCGACCGGCTTGCCCAGCGAACCGGCCAGCGACTGCAGGTTCTGCGGGGCGCCGCCGTGGCCGCCCTTGCCGGGCGCGCCCTCGCCGGCGGCGGCCGCGGCCCGGGCGTCGGGCAGACGGGTGGTGAGCACCGACGTCCAGCCCTCGCCGACCACGTTGACGTCCGGGGCGGACCCGGCGCCCTTCGGGCCTTCGTGCGCGGCGGGTGCGGCGGGTGCGGAGGGGGCGGCCGGCGCCGCGCCCGCGTCCCGGCCGGCGTCCTCGGCCTCCGTCACCTTCGCGCCCTTGGGCAGGCTGAACTCGAAGGTCTTGGCGGCGGGCCTGGCGAAGGACACCGAGCCGAAGTGCGCGTCCAGCACCCTGCTGCCGTCCGACCCCTGGACCAGTACCGCCAGCGGCACGCCGCGCTCGGCGTCGACCGAGATCCGCACCTCGCGGATGGTCGAGCCGGTCTGGGTGGGCTTCACGCTCAGCTTGTAGGCCGCGCGCCCGGCCACCTCGACGGTGCCGTCCACCGTCACCGAGGTCGTCCCCGCGCCGGCCGCCAGGAACTGCCGGGCGAGCTCCTGCGGGGTCGGCATTCCGGAGCCGAGCGGTGTTCGGGCCGCCCCGCCGTGCGCGCCGCCCTTCGGCGCCGTCGCGTGGTACGCCTCGTTGTGGACGCTGTCCCAGGCCCAGACCTGGTCACCGTTGTGGATGACCTCGTAGCCGCTCAGGTTGCCGAGCAGGCCGACCCGCTGACGGTCCGGGCCGTCGGCGGCGACCTGAAGGGTGTGCTCGCCGCCGAGCAGCTCCACCGCCTTCTCCTGAGGCGAGCCGCCCCGGCCGCCGCCCGCCATGCCCAGCAGCTGGGTGGGCAGCCCCAGGTCGGCCTTCACCTTCACCGTTCCGCTGAACGTGTCGGTCTCGGAGCCCAGGACCTTGGCCACCAACTGCTCGGCGGTGATCGGCGGGAGGTTCGGCTGGCTGTCGCTGGCCAGTGCCGGCACCAGGCCGACGCCCGCCGCGACCGCGGCCGCCACGCCCACCGGCACCAGGACCCGCACGGTCGTCCGCCGCCGCGTCCGGCGCGGCGTGTTCTGCTCCACGATGTTCTCCCACCCTCGGTAGCTGCCGTTGCAGTCTCCATTAGAGGCCCCCGACCCGGGTCCCGGCATCGCCCCAGAGGGGCAGATCGGGGTACGCCTGCCGGCTCACGTGACCCTGAGTCCGCGTCAGGGTCACGTCGTCCTGTGGTCTGATCGCTCGCGTATCGTCGCCCCATGGACGCAACGGACGCCCCCCGCCCCGACCCCCGGCCGGCCCCCACCGCCACCTCGATGCGCAGGGCGCTGCGCCGAGCCCGGGACGGCGCCGCGCTGGACCCGGGCGAGGCGGCGGTGCTGCTCCAGGCCCGCGGCGATGACCTGCGCGACCTGTGCGCCACCGCGGCGCGGGTCCGGGACGCCGGGCTGGCCGAGGCCGGACGGCCCGGGGTGATCACGTACTCGAAGAAGGTCTTCATCCCGCTCACCCGGCTGTGCCGGGACCGCTGCCACTACTGCACCTTCGTCACCGTCCCGGGCCGGCTCAAGCGGGCCGGGCACGGCATGTTCCTGGCCCCGGACGAGGTGCTGGAGATCGCCCGTCAGGGTGCCGCGCTGGGCTGCAAGGAGGCGCTGTTCACGCTCGGCGACCGGCCCGAGGAGCGCTGGCCCGAGGCCCGCGAGTGGCTGGACGCGCACGGCTACGACGACACCCTCGCGTACGTGCGGGCGATGTCGATCCGGGTGCTGGAGGAGACCGGCCTGCTGCCCCACCTCAACCCCGGGGTGCTGGGCTGGACGGACTTCCAGCGGCTCAAGCCGGTCGCGCCGTCGATGGGGATGATGCTGGAGACCACCGCGACCCGGCTGTGGTCCGAGCCCGGGGGCCCGCACCACGGGTCGCCCGACAAGGAACCGGCCGTCCGGCTGCGGGTCCTGGAGGACGCCGGCCGCAGCGCCGTGCCGTTCACCACCGGCGTGCTGATCGGGATCGGCGAGACGTACGAGGAGCGCGCCGACGCGCTGTTCGCGATCCGCCGGATCGCCCGGCAGTACCACGGTGTCCAGGAGGTCATCGTGCAGAACTTCCGGGCCAAGCCGGACACCGCGATGCGGGCCATGCCGGACGCCGAGCTGGCCGAGCTGGCGGCCGCCGTCGCGGTGACCCGGCTGGTGCTCGGGCCGTCCGCCCGGATCCAGGCACCGCCGAACCTGGTCGACGAGGAGTTCGCGCTGATCATCGGGGCGGGCATCGACGACTGGGGCGGGGTCTCGCCGCTGACGCCCGACCACGTCAACCCGGAGCGGCCCTGGCCGCACATCGAGGAACTGGCCGCCCGGACCGCCGCCGAGGGGTTCGCGCTGCGCGAGCGGCTGACGGTCTACCCGGGGTACCTGCAGCGCGGGGAGCCGTGGCTGGACCCGCGGATCATGCCGCACGTGCGGGCGCTCGCCGACCCGGCGACCGGGCTCGCCCGCCAGGACGCGAAGCCGGTCGGCCTGCCCTGGCAGGAGCCCGAGGACCTGCCGGCCTCGTACGGGCGCACCGACCTGCACCGCACCATCGACACCGAGGGCCGGACCGGCGACCGGCGGGCGGATTTCGACGAGGTGTACGGGGACTGGGAGGTGCTCCGCGAGCAGGTCTCGGCGGGTCCCGTCCCGCGGCTGTCCTCCGACGTCCGGCAGGCCCTGGCCACCGCCGCCGACGACCCGACCCGCCTGACCGACGACCAGGCCCTGGCCCTGTTCCACGCCGACGGCCCGGCGCTGGACGCGCTGTGCCGGATCGCCGACGACGTCCGCCGCTCGGCGGTCGGTGACGAGGTCACCTACTGCGTCACCCGGAACATCAACTTCACCAACGTCTGCTACACCGGCTGCCGGTTCTGCGCCTTCGCCCAGCGCCGCACCGACGCCGACGCCTACACCCTCTCGCTGGAGCAGGTCGCCGACCGGGCCGCCCAGGCCTGGGAGGTGGGCGCCACCGAGGTCTGCATGCAGGGCGGCATCCACCCCGACCTGCCCGGCACCGCCTACTTCGACATCGCCCGCGCCGTGAAGGCCCGGGTGCCGGGGATCCACGTGCACGCCTTCTCGCCGATGGAGGTGGTCAACGGCGCGACCAGGACCGGCCTGTCGATCCGGGACTGGCTCCAGCAGGCCGGGGAGGCCGGTCTCGACAGCATCCCCGGCACCGCCGCGGAGATCCTGGACGACGAGGTCCGCTGGGTGCTCACCAAGGGCAAACTGCCCGCCGCCACCTGGGTCGAGGTCGTCACCACCGCGCACGAGCTGGGCATCCGCTCCTCCTCCACGATGATGTACGGGCACGTCGACACCCCGGCGCACTGGCTCGGCCACCTGCGGCTGCTCGCCGGGATCCAGCAGCGGACCGGCGGCTTCACGGAGTTCGTCACGCTGCCGTTCATCCACACCAACGCCCCGGTCTACCTGGCGGGCGTCGCCCGCCCCGGCCCGACCGCGCGGGACAACCGGGCGGTGGTGGCGATGGCCCGGCTGCTGCTGCACCCGCACATCCCCAACATCCAGACCAGCTGGGTGAAGCTGGGCGCCGAGGGTGCGGCCGAGATGCTCCGCTCCGGCGCCAACGATCTGGGCGGCACCCTGATGGAGGAGACCATCTCCCGGATGGCCGGTTCGGCGTACGGCAGTTACAAGTCCGTCCGGGACCTGGAGGCGATCGCCGAGGCGGCCGGCCGGCCGCACCGCCAGCGCACCACCACCTACGGCGTGGTCCCCGCCGAGCGGCGGGCCGCGGCCCTGGCCTCCGACGGGCACCTCCCGGAGCTGCTGCCGGTGCTGGACTGAGCCGGCCGCCAGCCGCTGGTCGCCCGCTGCTCGTAGCCGTCGCTCAGCCGTCGCTCAGCCGCTCCTCGGACCGTAGAGCACCTCGAAGGTGAGCTCGCCGGTGTGCTGCTGCCCGGGGACGGCGGTGTTCGCGGAGACCGACAGCAGGGCGTCCGCCCGGCTGGTGAACACGCAGATCCGGGTGCCGGGGTCGAAGCCCTGCGGGGCGAACCCGCCGACGGGGCTGAAGACCGGGCGGGCGGCCAGACAGGCCGCGTGGGTGGCGGGCTGGCCGGCGGCGAGGAAGGCGGCCGACCCGTCCTTGAAGCCGACCTGTTCGTGCCCGTCCCCGCCCTTGCCGTACCAGCCGGAGAGGGTGTCGGCCGTCCACGCGGTGGTGTCGCCGTGGTCCGGCACGGGGTCGTCGAGGTCGATCCCGTGGTCGGCCGGCAGCACCCAGTGGTAGCCGCCGGACCAGTCCCCGGCCGCCGTCCGGGACGGGCCGGGGCCGCCGGTCCGGCCGGGCGCGTCGGAGCCCGCCGAGCCGGGTGCCCGGTCCGCGGTGAGCAGCTTCGCGCCGCCCACCGCGCCGGCCACCAGGAGGAGGGCGAGCAGCCACGCGACCGGTCTCGGTATCCGCTGGAACAGCGAGAAGAGCACGACGCGTGCCTCGCCGGCCATGACCACCGGGCCGTGGTACGTCCCGCCGTTGATGTCGTTGTGCACCTGCCCGCCGGTGCCGGTGCCGGTGCCGGTGCCGGTGCCGCTGCCGCGGGCCTTCGGTCTGTGCCGGCGCACCGTGCCCCCCAGATTGTGGCCGGATCCGTCCCCTGGGTGAGTTCTGCCCGTCCGCGGCCGCCGCGCAACCTGGATCGGGTACGAACCCGGACGGCGCCTTCGGGCCCGTCGCCCCGACCATCGGGTCCTCGCGCAGGTCGCGCAGCTCGTGACGGCCCTGGCGCGGGCCCGGGTTGTCGTCGGCCTGCCGCCCTGCGGGTGCCGGTGGTGGGGCTGTTGAGGACCTGGCGTTCGAGGGAGGGGGTGAAGCCGTCAACCTCTTCGAATACAGTGCGGTGGCGCTCGAACGCTCGTGGGCGCCGGTCCGGCCGCCCCGCGGCGCGTCCGCGGCCGGCCCCGTCCCGCCGTGCCGCCCAGCCCCGCCCCGCCCCGGACGAAAGGCCCCTCCGTGATGCCACTGTGGTCACGCGCGCAGCAGCAGGACTTCCGCAGCCGGGTCCGGGGCTGCCTGCTCGGCGGTGCGATCGGTGACGCGCTCGGCGCCGGGATCGAGTTCGAGCCGCTGGAGAAGATCGTCGAGACCCACGGCCCGCAGGGCGTCACCGGCTACGTGCCGGCGTACGGTCGGCGCGGCGCGGTCACCGACGACACCCAGATGACCCTGTACACCCTGGACGGCCTGATCCGGGCCCACATCAACCGGGACGGCGGCAACTGGCACCCGCCCAGCGACGTCCACCGGGCCTACCTGCGATGGGCGGCCACCCAGCGGGACTGGGGCCCGGACGAGCGCCGCGCGGATCTCGGCTGGCTCGGCCGGGAGGAGTGGCTGTACGCCCAGCGGGCCCCCGGCCAGTCCTGCCTGTCCGGCCTGTCGGGCCCGGACGCCGACCGGCTCGGCACCGTCGACGAGCCGCGCAACCCGCACTCCAAGGGCTGCGGCACGGTGATGCGGGCCGCCCCGTTCGGCCTGCTCACCGCCTGGGAGCCGGGGCTGGTGTTCCAACTGGCCGTCGAGTGCTCGGTGCTGACCCACGGACACCCCACCGGCTACCTCTCGGCCGGGGCGTTCGCGGTGATCGTCCACACCGTGGCCCGGGGCGGCACACTGGAGGAAGGCGTGCACCTCGCGCTGGCGCTGCTCTCCGAGCGGCCGCGGCACGAGGAGGCCACCGCCGCGCTGCGGGCCGCCCTGGACGCCGTCCGGGCCGGTGCACCCTCGCAGGAGCGGGTGGAGGCGCTCGGCGAGGGCTGGGTGGCGGAGGAGGCGCTGGCGATCGGGCTGTACTGCGCGCTGGTGGCGGAGGACGTGAAGTCCGGGCTGCTGCTGGCCGTCAACCACTCCGGGGACAGCGACTCCACCGGCTCGATCTGCGGCAACCTGCTCGGGGTCCTGCACGGGGAGACGGCGCTGCCGCCCGAGCTGGTGGCCGAACTGGAGGGCCGGGGGGCGATCCTGGAGCTGGCCGACGACTTCGTGCTGGAACTGCTGCACGGGCCGGAGCTGCACGGGACCGAGGGCTGGCAGGCCCGCTACCCGGCCGGCTGACCGGACCTGGCCCGGCGGCACGGCGCCCGCCGCGGAAGCACGGCGGGCACCGGACGCGGCGGACGGAAGCGATCAGACCTCGCCGAAGGCGCCGGACCCGGCAGCGGTGGCGAACGCGGCCCAGGCCTCGTTGGAGAAGTGCAGTTGAGGGCCCTCAGGGTCCTTGGAGTCGCGAACGGCGACGGCGACGGGGCTCGGCACGGCGATCTCCACGCAGGCGCCGTTGCCGCCGCTGTGGCTGCTCTTGCGCCAGGCCAGGTTGCTCAGGGACTTGGTGCTCATTTGACTCTGAACCCTTCTACATAGGTGTGTATCAATGACCGGCTCTCCGTGACGCTGAGTGCGGCGGCCCGCAGGTGGTCATAGAGATTGGTATAGCGGCGCACGTCCGCGTCCTTCTCCAGGTAGAGATCGCTCGTCACCCCTTCGAAGTAGACAACCGTCGAATCCGCTGACTCGGGGAACTCCAGCAAGGAGAATGTCCCGGTCATACCGGGGTGGGCGCCTCGCTCGAAGGGGATCACCTGCAGATTGATGTTGGCTCGCTGACTGAGCGTGAGCAGCTGGCCCAGCTGATCCGCCATCACCTGGGCGCTGCCGACCGCCCGCCGCAGTACGGCCTCGTCTATCACCACCCAGAGGCTGCCCAGCTGGTCGTCGCCGTAGATCCGGTCCTGCCGCTTGAGCCGGACGTCCACCCGTCGCTTGATCGCCCCCGGCTCGGTGTCGGGCTGCGTCCCCGCGACCACCGCCTCGGCGTACTCCCGGGTCTGCAGCAGCCCGGGCACGAAGGAGGACTCGTACGCCCGGATCGAGGACGCCTCCGCCTCCAGGCCGATGTAGACGCTGTACGGGATGTCGCCGAAGTCGTGCCACCAGCCGCGCTGTCGGGACTCGCGGGCCATCTCCATCAGCCCGGCCCGGACCCGTTCGTCCGTCACCTCGTAGACGTCGCACAGGTCGCGGACGTCGCGCTGACTGATGCTGCGGCGCCCGTTCTCCAGCCGGCTGATCTTCGACTGGGACACCATCAGCCGGCCGGCCACCTCCTCGGCGGTCATCTGCCGCAGTTCACGCAGGCGCCGCAGCTCGGCGCCGAGCCTCCGGCGCCGGACTGTGGGATTGACGCTGGTGGACACATCGACCTCCGGCCGGACCTCAGGCGCGGCGGACGGCGCCGTGCCGCGGAAGAGTGTGGAAATTGGTACCAACCCCCTGATGTGGAGCAGCATGCCATCTCACCTCCGGTCCGTGCCGGTGAATCACCCGAGCGCGGTAGAACAGATCATCGGAAAACCGTTCATTCCGGATCTTGGCCCTTGCGCTCCGAACGCCCTTGCCGGTAAGGGCGTTCGAGGTGCGGTGAGCTGGTCGAGCCGGGCCGTGGCCCGTGCGTGGTGGAGACCGGCAGCGGGCCGGTGCGACCCGTACGGCCGACTGTATGCCTTCGCGACCGTCCGGCAGCGGGCAGTTCCGCGGGCCGGGCGGCGGGCCCGACGACCGGCGCGGGCGGCGCGGACGGCGCGGTGAGCTGGCCCCGGCCCGGGAGCGGGCCCGGAAACGGCGACAGGGCGGCCCGTCCGGCGCCTGGTGCGCCGGGCGAACCGCCCCGAGAAGTGCTGTGCGGGCTAACGGCGCGTGCCGATCACCGCGCGCCCACCCGTGCCGCCACACCACGACCAGGTGCGGGCCGGCCCGGCGGCGCCGCCGGAGCGCGATTCTGCTGCACCGGCAGGCCGTTCTGCACGTCCATCACGGCGTGCGCCACCATGCCGCCGAGGGGGTCGTAGCGAATCAGGTCGCGCAGCCGTGACCGCGAGGACCTGCCCTCGTTACCCGGGTAGAGGTGCTTCCCCAGCCCGACCGCGTGCGCGAGGGCGGCCAGCGCCGCGGTCCGGGGGTCCGGCGGCACGCCGGTCCGGATCGCGGTGTCGAGCCGCTGCTTGATCGCTCCATTGGTGCAGTCGTCCGACGCCTGGTAGCGCGTCGTCGGCAGCACCCCGCACATCTGACCCGGCACCGCCGTCACCATGCCGCACCGTTCCAGGTGCGCGAGGTACGTCTGGCGCAGCCCCAGCCGGGGCCCACCGATCCAGTGCGCGGCACGGACCGGGCTGCCACGACGGCGCAGCAGCTCCAGTGCGTGGTCCAGGGTCGGATCACCGGTCGGCCGTGCCATCACCACGGCGATCCGATCTCCGTCCGGGACTATCCGTCCGGCCAGGGACAGCTCCACCAGCTGTGCCCCGGCAAGTCCGAGGTCGAGGGTCTGCGGCTGCGCAGTGGTGCCCGTGGCCGGGTCCAGTGCGAGCAGCAACAGCTCCTCGGGAATTGTTCTGCGGCTCCTGCCCATCCAAGCCTCCCCGCGTGGATGAATGACAGAGTGACGCCTCTCACACAGGCTTGTCGAGTACGCCTCCGAATCGTGACCTTGCCGCAGACGGCCCCGCAGAGCGGGGAACCGTCGCCGAAGGGCGCAGCGTCTGACCCGGGGAACAGCCCGGGCGGGCGCAATAACCGCCGGTCGGGCGGGGTGCGCGTGCCCCTGGGGTCACGGGTGCCGGAGACTGTACAGCTAGTGGAGCAGGTCGAGAACCTGCGCGAAAAAAGACAGGTCGACGGTCGGCCCGGGCTGGGCCGGGCGGACAAGGAGGATGGGTCACGTGGGCGAGTCCCCCGACAACGTGCGCAGCGACGGCGAGACCGGATCGGCCGAGCCCGAGCCGACCGGGTCGGGTGCCGGGCCGAGCAGCTCGACCGTACAGCTTCGGATCCAGGATCTGGACTCCCGCACCACCGCGCTGCGCCTGCCGGTCGACAACGCCACCACGGCGCTGCGGCTGCCCAAGGACGTGACGGCGGCCGCTCCGGCGACGGGCGCGGCGACAGCCCGCGGAGCGGCACCGGAGCAGGCGGAGGCCGACGGGGACGATGCCGCCGACGCCCCCGAAGCCGGTGCCGACGAGGGAGCGGACGAAGCCGCTGCCGAGGTCGCTGCCGAGGTCACGGGTGGTTCCGACACGGCGGCCGGGAGCGCTGCCGCCGCCGGTGACGAGCCGTCGGCGAGCACTGCGGCCCAGGCGGCGGCGGAGCCGGGTGACCGGGCGCCGGTACGGGCGTCGGCGGGGGAGCCGCAGGCGTCGGAGACGAGCCGTCCGGCGGCCGAACGGGCCGCCGAGCCGGCCGGCGCCGATCCCCGTCTCGCGATGCGGGACGGCCGGGAGACCGCCGGGGCCTCGCTGAAGGCGACCGCGCCGACGGGGGCCAAGCCGTTCGCTGAGGCGGCTGAGGAGGCTGAGGAGGCTGAGGCGGCGAAGGTCGAGTCTGCGTCCGAGTCTGCGCCTGCTTCTGCTTCTGCTGCTGCTTCCAAGGCCGACCCGGAGCCCGTGCGGGCCGGCCGGCCGCTGCCGAGTGCCGCCCCTGCGGCGGCTGCCGCTGCCGCTGCCCCTGCTGCCGCTCCGGCCGCCGTTCCTGCTGCCGCGCCGCGGCCGCTCCCGGTGTCGGAGACCGTGCCGCCGGTTCCACCGGTTCCGCCGGTGCCTCCCGTCCCGCAGTCCGGTCCGCAGGCCGACGCGTGGCCGGCGCCGGGGCCGGAGAACACCGTCGAGGCGATGGAGGTGCTGGCCGCGCTCAGCCGGCGGCAGGTCACGCCGTTCCAGCGGGCGGTCAAGCGGGCCACCATCTGGACGGTCCTGGTGGCCCTGGTGCTCGGCGTCCTGGTGGTCGCCCAGCTGCTCCGGCCGCTGCTGGACCCCAAGGCCAGGATGAGCCTCGCGGGCACCTTCACGTTCGCGGGCGACCAGCTCGCCGTGCCGTGGCCGGCCAAGGGCCAGGCCGCCGCCGAGGTGGTCGGCGTCGGCAGCCTCGGCAGCTCCGGTCCGGAGACGCCGGCCCCGATCGCCAGCGTCACCAAGGTGATGAACGCCTACCTCATCCTCCAGGCGCACCCGCTGAAGAAGGGGGAGACCGGCCCGGTCCTCACCGTCGACAAGCAGGCCGCGCAGGAGTCCAGCGATCCCGACCAGTCCAAGATCACGCTGACCGAGGGGCAGCAGCTCAACCAGTACGAGGCACTGGAGATGCTGATGCTGCCGTCGGCCAACAACGTGGCCCGGCTGCTGGCCCGCTGGGATTCCGGTTCGGAGGAGGCCTTCGTCAAGAAGATGAACGAGCAGGCCGCCAAGTTCGGGATGACCAACACCACCTACGCCGACCCGGCCGGCTACAGCAACGACACCAAGAGCACGGCGAAGGACCAGCTCAAGCTCGCCGAGCAGGTCATGAAGATCGACATCTTCCGGCAGATCGTGGCCGAGCCCGACACCAAGTTCAACGGCCAGCGGGTCTTCAACACCAACGAGATCCTCTCGCCGAAGAACGGCGTGATCGGCGTCAAGACCGGTTCCTCCACCCCGGCCGGCTCCTGCCTGATGTGGGCGGCGGTCAAGGACATCGGCGGCACCAAGCGGATGATCCTCGGCGTCACCCTCGGCCAGCCCGCGACCAAGGAGGAGCCCAGCCTGGTCCGGGCCGCGCAGCCGATCAGCATGAAGATCATCACGGCCGCTCAGAACGGCCTCACCGGCCAGACCCTGGCCAAGCAGGGTGACGTGGTCGGCCACGTGGACAACGGTCTCGGCGGCACGGTCCCGATCGTCGCCGGCAAGGACCTCACGGTGGCCGGCTGGTCCGGCATCACCGCCCAGGTCACCCTGGACGCGGTCAAGCTCGGCCACACCGCCAAGGCCGGCACCCAGGTCGGGACCATCTCGGCCGGCGAGGGCGACGGACGGGTGGAGGTCCCGGTCACCCTGCAGTCCGACCTGGCGCCGCCGTCCATCGCGGACCGCCTGCTCCGGATCCTCTGAGCCCCGGCTCCCCGCAGCCAGGAGGCACCGAGCCAGGAGGCACCGAGCCCGGAGGCACCGAGCCCCGGACCGTACGGCACGCCGTACGGTCCGGGGCTCAGCCGTCGGCCGGGTTGTCCGGTGGGCCGTCCGCTTCTGTGGGCTTGGTCGGTGCCGTCGGTGCCGTCGGTCCTGTCGGGCCGGTCCGCGCACGCCATTCGCGCCATCCGCCCAGGCGGCCGGGTTCGGTTCGGGTGCCGAGCCAATGGGCGGCCGCCGGTTCCTCGGCGACGACCCGCCCCAGCACCAGCGACAGGGTGATCGCCGCAAACAGCACGATCAGCCAGGACAGCGAGGTGAACACCACCCCGAACGGCCCGAACTTCTGCACGCTGCGGGTCATCGCGCCCGGCAGGTACACCTGGGCGGCGACCCCGAGCAGCAGCTCGGCCACCCCGCAGAGCACCGCACCGGGCAGCAGCGGGTACCAGCGGATCCGGTTGCCCAGCAGCAGGTGCTGGGTCCACCACCAGAGCAGGGTGCCGACCAGGCAGGCCAGGGGGATGCCCAGCAGCGGGCCGAGACCGAAGCCCCGGCGGATCGGCACCTCGAAGACCAGGAACACCAGCCACACGGCCAGCCAGACCAGCCACCGCCACACCGCCACCCTGGTTTTGGACTTGGGCATCTCCCAGCAGCGTTCGCAGACCCGTTGCAGGGCACGGCTGAGGGCGGTCGCGGAGAGCAGGGTGACCAGGGCGCCGATCGCACCGAAGCTCTGCGTGACGTCGTCGTGGCCCGCCGACAGCAGTTGCTGGACCTGTTGCTGGGTGTTGCCCTTCAGGCCGAGGTGGTCGCGGAGCGAGCTGGTGACGCCGTCGCGGATGGTGGCGGGAGCGAACACCGCCACCACGAACAGGGCCGGCAGTGCGCTCAGGAAGGTCTGCGCGGCCAGTCGGGTCGCGTTGTCCAGCAGGTTGACCCGCAGCAGGTGGCCGACCGTCCGCCCCACGATCGGGATCTGCTCCGGTGCCGCCTTCGCGGACGTCGCGAAACCGGTGGCCCGGTCCCTCATCCGGCCCAGCCGGCCGTGTACCGGCTGATCGCGGTCGGACCGGTCGTCGCCCGGTCGGTCGTCGCCCGATCCGCCGGCACCCACCCGGCCGCCGTCCTGCTGGTCTGTCACGGGCACCTCCCGGGCCGGGCCGATGCCTCATGCTCCACCCGCAGGCCCGGGGCGCGCACCCGGACACTCCCGTACCGGCCGGTCCGCCGGCCCCTCCGTTGCCGGGACGGGCGGGGCGACAGGACGGTGCGGCCCGGCCCGGGTGCCTTCGCGGCGGCCCGGGCCGGTTCTCGGTACCGTCCTCGGCACGGTCAGCACGCGCGGTGTGCCCGGGCGGCGCCGGTACGCGGTGGGGGCGGGCGGGTGACGCGGGCGCGGGCGCGGAGGCCGGACCCGCGGAACCGTCCCGCCGAGGTCAGGCCTTGCGGCCGGTGATCTTCGCCACCCGGGCGCCGACACCCCAGGCGGTGACCCGCCAGAGTGCCTCGACCACGATGTTGCGGCTCATCTTAGACGCGCCGTGCTCGCGCTCGACGAAGGTGATCGGCACCTCCGCCACCTTGAAGCCGGCCTTGACGGCACGCCATGCCAGGTCGACCTGGAAGCAGTAGCCCTGGGAGGCGACCTGCTCCATGCCGAGGCCGAGCAGGGTCTCCTTGCGGAAGGCGCGGTAGCCGCCGGTGACGTCCTTGATCGGGACGTCCAGCAGGACCCGGGAGTAGAGCGAGCCGCCGCGGGAGAGCAGCAGCCGGGACTTCGGCCAGTTCACCACCGCGCCACCGGGCACCCAGCGGGACCCGAGCACCAGGTCGGCACCGCGCAGGGCGGTCAGCAGGCGGGACAGCTCCTCCGGCTGGTGGGAGCCGTCGGCGTCCATCTCGACCAGGACGTCGTAGCCCTGGTCGATGCCCCAGCGGAAGCCGGCGAGGTAGGCGGCGCCGAGGCCCTCCTTGCCCTTGCGGTGCAGGACGTGCACGTTGCCGTCCTCCGCCGCGATCTTGTCGGCGAGGTCGCCGGTGCCGTCCGGGCTGTTGTCGTCTGCCACCAGGACGTGGACCTCGGGGACGGCAACGCGGACCCGGGAGACGATCCGTTCGACGTTCTCGGCCTCGTTGTAGGTCGGGATGATCACCAGCACCTTGCCGAGATCGGCGAAGGTGCTCTCCTGGGGGGCAGTCACGTCTGTGCCTTTCACTCTGGTGTGGCGCGTCGGCCTGTCTGGCTTCCGCGTCGGCTACCGGCGGCTGCGTACCAGCAGCGACACCGTGAGTCCGCGGACATATCGGACCTCGGTCGGGGCGAATTCCGTCCGCAGCGCCCTGGCCTGGTCGGCCGGGAGACTCAGGTACGGGTCATCACCAGTGCCGATGGTAACGACCCACACCCGTGGCTCGGTTCCGATGCAGCTTGCGGGCACCGAGCACTCCTTCGGGTAGAGGTCCTCGGCCTGCGCCGCGGACTGTCGCACGAACAGCGGAGTGGGCTGCACCCCGGGGGTCAGATGGTAGGCGATTCCGGGGCCGATCATCCGCCAGGCCTGGCTGCCGGCCGCCGTGACCAGGCCGTCCCCGCGCCGGTAGCCGGCCGACACCAGGGCGGCGGCCGCCCGGTAGTCGGTGGGGCTGTGCGCGAGGGCACCGCGCTGCGTCCGCTGCACGGGGAGGCCGAGGGCGGAGGGGACGAGCACCGCGAGCGCGACGGCGGGCACGGCGAGCGCGGCCACGACCCGGGCCCTGACGGCGGGACCCGGGCGAGCGGTGGCCGGGGGAGCGGCCGACGGGGGAGCGGTGGCCGGCGCGGGGTTCGTGCGCAGCGGCTTCGTCCCCCGAAGGGTGGCCCAGACGGCGCCGACCCCGCCGCCCGCCAGCGCGGCGCAGGCCGGAACGGTGAACAGCAGGTACCGGTCCAGGAAGTACGAGGTCCCACCCTGCGACACCAGCCACACCGCCACCACCGGCACCACTGCGAGCAGCAGCAGCTCCACCGCCGGACGGCGGGCACCCGGCCGCACCAACACCAGGGCCGCCAGCGCGAGGAAGGCGTACAGCACGGAGGACGGCGCGAGCAGCCCGTCCCAGAAGGTCCGCAGCAGGCGCAGGTCCGGCCGGGCCAGCCAGCTGAGCTGCCGCCCCGACTGCCGGGCCCCCAGCAGTATCACCGGGACCGCCGGCACCACCGCGACCAGCGCCGCGAGCGGGTACTGCCACAACAGGCGGCGCGAGCCGGACTGCCGGGCCCGCAGCAGCACGAGGGCGGTCTGCCCGACCAGCGCGCTCAGCGACACCAGGTGGAACACCCCGCCCACCGCCGTGCACGCCGCGTACGCCGCCCACCGGCCGAAGCCGGGCCGCTCCAGGGCCCGCAGCAGGAACCAGGTGGCCGCCGCCGTCGCGCAGACCACCAGCGCGTACGCCCGGGCCTCCTGCGCGTAGCGGGAGACTGCCGGTACGGCGACGAACAGCAGTCCGGCGGCGAGCCCGGCGGCGGAACTGCGGAACATCCGCCGCCCGATCAGCGCCGTGAACGCGGCCGCCCCGGCCATCGCCAGCACCGAGGGGAGCCGCAGCGAGGTGGCGGAGGCGCCGAAGAGCCCGGTCCAGAAGTGCAGGACCACGTAGTAGGCGCCGATGCTGGCATCCACCTGGTGGAGCATCGCGAACAGCTCGCCCAGCCCGCGGGTCGCGGCGGTCCAGCTGGACAGCTCGTCCCGCCAGAGGTCCGGAGTACCGATCCGCCACAACCCGGCGGCCAGCATCGCCAGCGCGGGACACAGCCAGACGCCGGTGGACCTGATGATCCGTGGCAAATCGCTCATCTACCCAGCAAACTACTTGAATCGCCCCAAAGGGGCATGCACCGTTCGACATCCCGACCGGCCACAGCACCGGATGCCGGGCGCAGCAGGGCGGTCGGGATGCACAACGAGCGGGCCGCCCTCCCGGGCACGCTCCGGCCGGCACGAGCGGCGCGCGACCGCAGCACGGCCGGGCGGCCGTCGAACGACGCGGGCCCGCATCCCGACGGCGGCAGCGACCGGCTCCGGACGATGGTCCGGCAGAGGAGATCTTCGGAGGCTGCATCCGCTAGTCTGTCAGGGGTCGGTCGGCCCCTCGGCTGTGACCTCGCACCCTGAAATCCCTTCAGGCCGGGCGAGGTGGCTCCGCGGGCAACCCGTCCGTCGGCCTCAGTAGCTCAGGGGATAGAGCACGGCTCTCCTAAAGCCGGTGTCGCAGGTTCGAATCCTGCCTGGGGCACACCGCCGCTCGCGGCGCAGAACGCAGCAAGGGCCGGCTCCCGAGGGTGATCCTCGGGAGCCGGCCCTTTGTCGTCGATGCGGCCGGCGGGCGGCGGGGGTCGGGTGTCCGCGCCGGTGCGTAGGGTGCGGGGCGTGCTGACGGATGCGGAGTTGGAGAGCCTGGTCGCCGCCTGCTGCGAGGGCGACGACGAGGAAGCGGTGTGGGAGCTGGCGGACGCCGCGGCCGGGGAGCCGGGGCGGGTGGCGCCGCACCACGTACGGTTGCCGGCCGCCCGGGTGTTCGGGCGGAGCGAGGTCTACCGGGGTGCGGACGCGGCCATCACGGGAGCGTTGGTGGCGATGGTCGACGCCGGAGACCCGGAGCCGTACCTGCTGCGTGACTGTGTGGCCGCCGGTGATCCGGAGGTCGCGCTGGCGGCGTTCCTGCGGTGGCGGGAGTCCGTGGACGTCGACGATCACACGCGGTCGGCCGGTTGGGAGTTGGACCGGGAGGGGCGGCGGCGCGACCTCGTGACGGGTCGGGCCTTCGAGCTGCTGGCGGTCGACGGGGAGGAAGCCGGTCCGGGGGAGGCGGTGTTCGGCGGGGCGTCGGGTGAGCACTGTCCCTGGTGCGGCATGGAGTTGCACGACGCCCTCGACCTGCCGCCGGGATCGGCGGCCGCGAAGGCGCTCGCGCTGCCGACGGAGGACCACGTGCGGGTGCTGGTCTGCCCCCGCTGCGCGGACTACGGGACCGTGCTCAGCGAGTACGACGGCGAGGGCGGTTGCGCGTGGTCGGCCGCGAACGTCCGGCCGTCGTGGAACGGCCCGGTGCTCGACGGCTGGGACCCCTACCCGAGCCGGCTGGTGCTCGGCCCGGCCCGGCCGGCGGGGGCGAGCGGTTCGGCCTGGAACGACGGCGGATCGACCCTCGGCGGGCAGCCGGACTGGATCCAGGACCCGGAACGGCCGGCCTGTTCGCGGTGCGGGCGGACGATGCTCTTCGTCTCGATGAACTGCGGCAGCGACCTGTGGGACGGCGAGGGCTGCCTGTACGTCTTTGTGGACCTGGACTGCCGCACCGGAGCGGTGCTGTACCAGCAGAGCTGACCGGGTGCGCCCGGTGCGCCCGGTGCGCCCGGGGCCGCGGTGGGCGCACCGGGGTCGCCTGGCATCCTGGCGTGGACGTGACACGACCAGGGGGAGAACGCACGGATGGACACCCACATGACCCAGGCGCCGGAGCCGACCGTCCGGGAGGCGGTGGCGCTGGTCGTCTTCGACTGCGACGGCGTCCTCGTCGACAGCGAGCCGATCGCCGTCCGCACCCACGTCGCGCTGGGCGCCGCCTACGGCTGGCCGTTGAGCGAGGCCGAGGTGATCGAGGAGTTCGTCGGACGCTCCACGGCCTCGATCGGGGAGAAGATCGGTGGACGGCTCGGCGCCGCCGTGGCGGAGGAGTGGGACGAGCGCTTCCGTGAGCTCCACCGGGAGGCCGTGGACGCGGCGCTGCCGGCCGTCGACGGCATCGCGGAGGCGCTGGACGCCCTGGACGGGCTGGGGCTGCCGTACTGCGTCGCCTCCAGCGGGAGCCACGAGAAGATGCGGCACACCCTGGGCAGGACCGGCCTGTACGAGCGGTTCGCGGGGCGGATCTTCAGCGCCACCGAGGTCGACCGGGGCAAGCCCGCGCCGGACCTGTTCCTGCACGCCGCTCGGCGGCTCGGCGTGGACCCGGTGCGGTGCGCCGTGGTCGAGGACAGTGCGCCCGGCGTGCAGGCCGCCCGGGCGGCGGGCATGCGGTCGTTCGGCTACGCGGGCGGGGTGACTCCGGCGGCCCGGCTCGCCGGGCCCGGGACGGTGGTCTTCGACGACATGCGCGCCCTGCCGTCGCTGCTGACCGGCGTCTCGGGTCAGAACATCTAGCGCCGTCCGGCCGGCGGCAGGCCTCGGGCCTGCCGCCGGGGACCGGATGTCAGCGGCGGTGGCGTCCGGCCGTACCCGCGGCGGCCGCCGCGGGCTCCGGGTACGGGATGCGCAGCTTGCGGGCCAGCGGGGCCACGGCCGAGCCCGCGCCGAGCGGACGGGCGAACACGAACAGGGAGACCAGGACGGCCGCCGAACCGGCCGCCAGACCGGCCAGGTTGCCGAGCAGCCCGGCGCCGCACCAGGCGGCGATCCAGTGGGCGGCCACGGCGCCCGGCACACAGGCCAGCAGGATGGCCAGGTGCAGGGTGACCACCCGGCCGCCCTCCAGGCCGCTGGTGGGCTTGCCCCGGCGGGTGTTCAGGACGAGCGTCGCGTCCGGTGCGGCGGCCGGTTCGGCCGGCTGCGGCGCCGACCGCAGTCGGCGGCCGAGCGCCCAGCCGGTGATGGTGACGCTGACCAGACAGGCCACGGTCTGCGCGACGGCCATCCCGATGATGATCCAGCGCGGCTCCAGCAGCCAGAACGCGACGCAGGAGAGACCGGCGTTGGTGCCGGTGCTGACCACTGTGAGCCAGAACGGGGTACGGGCGTCGCCCATCGCGTAGAAGCCGCGGGCCAGCGCGTACTGGGCGCAGAACGCGGGCAGGCCGATCGCGAACGCGATCAGGACCTGGGCGACCACCCAGGTGTCGCCCGGCGTGGTCTTGCCGTGGCCGTAGGCGATCGTGGTGATCTGCGCGGCGAGGGCGACCAGCAGCACCGTGATCGGGACGATCATGGCGGCCGAGGAGCGCAGCATCCCCGAGAGGTCGGAGCCGATCCGGCTGTACCGGCCGGCGGTGGCCGCCCGGGACATCCCGGGAAGCAGCGCCGTGACCAGGGAGATGGTGATGACGCCCTGCGGGACGATGAACAGCTGGTAGGCGTTGGTGTAGGCGAGGTTGCCGAGGCCCAGGTGCAGGTTGGCGTCGTCGGCGAGGTCGCCGGCGCGCGCGGTCAGCTGGCTGATCACCGCGAACGACAGCTGGGTGACGACGACCAGCAGCAGGGCCCAGCCGGCGGCGCGCAGCGGCTTGCCGAGGCCGGCGCCGCGCCAGTCGAAGCGGGGGTGCCAGCGGAATCCCGAGCTGCGGAGCGAGGGCAGCAGACCGAGCGCCTGGATCACGATGCCCAGGGTGCTGCCGAGGCCGAGCAGCATGGTGTCGGAGGAGGTGACCTGCTCCACGCCCTGGGCGTTGCTGCCGACGACGGTGTAGAGGCCGAAGACGCCGATCGCCACCAGGTTGTTGAGCACCGGCGTCCACATCATGGCGCCGAAGCGGTCCCGGGAGTTGAGCACCTGACCGAAGAGGGTGAAGACCCCGTAGAAGAAGATCTGCGGGAGGCAGTAGCGTGCGAAGGCGATGGTCAGATCGCGCTTCACACCGGGCGGGTAGCCCGAGTAGGCGTCCACGATCAGGGGGGAGGCGAACCAGGCGGTGACGGTCAGGAGGACCAGGGCCACCCCGCAGATCGTCAGCAGCCGGTCGGTGTAGGCGACGCCGCCGTCCTTGTGGGTCTGCGCTGCGTGGACCAGCTCCGGGACGAAGACCGAGGCCAGGACGCCGCCCATGAGCATCATGTAGACGACGTTGGGCAGCGAGTTGGCGATGTTGAAGGTGTCGCCGAGCGGGCCGGAGCCGAGGGCCGCGACGATCATCGCGCTGCGGACGAAGCCGAGGGCGCGCGACGCCATGGTGCCCAGCGCCATGATCATGCCGTTGCGACCGGGGGAGGCGGCGGGCTTCTCGGCGGCCGGCGCGGACGCCTGGGGCGGGACGGTCGGCGGCGCGACCGGCATCGGCGGGGAGCCGGGGGCGCCCTGCATCGGGATGCGCAGCGCCATGGTGGGCGGGTCGATGTACGCGTTCGGGTCGGAGGACCCGTCCGTCGTGTGCGTGGTCATCAGACCCCCGTCACTCGGTGCCTGGGAGGTGGTGGCGCGGGAAACCTCGCGACACCGGGCCGGCGAAACGTCGGTGTACGGAGGCGGCCTGTCGGACAAGGCCGACCAGGTCCGTGCCGGACTCGGCGTCCCCGTGCCGGGTGCGGGCTGCACCCCAGCCGGAGAAGTCTGCCTTACCGCGGCACTCCCTGGGGAGCCGGGTGCACGGTGGTGATGATCGCCACGGCGGCGGCGACCCTGCGGAGTTGGGCATCACACGACCCCGATTGCGATCGATTGGGGTGATTCGTGAGGTTTTGTCCCGCCGCATCGCAGGCTGATTCCGCTGGTGGAACACGGTTGACCCGTCCTTCCGGTTCGCTCGACAGTGGTGTGACCTTCCTCACCGTCCGTCAGGAACCCCGGCGGGTCGGGGCCGTTCCGGCTGGTGGCAGGCGCGAGCCCGAGTGTGGGGGCGGGGTGGTCGCCCGGCCGGGAACGCCGCCCGGCCGGATTTCTCCCCGGTTGCGGCACGACGGGCGCGGTGTCGTCGTTGTTGTGGGTGAGGTGTGTCGGATCGGTCGCTGCGGCATGACTGTCCTCTTCCCGGGGCGGTGCGCCCTCCCGGCGGTCGGTGGGTCGCAATTCGGCATCTTCTGTGGTGGGTTGGCGCCCACCAGGTGAACGCGAGGCGTGTGTCAGCCGTCACGCTGGGTACCCGGCCGGGTGAAAATGGGCAGGATACTCCATCGCAGGGGAAAATCTGAGGGAGTTGGGAATGTTGTCCGATTTCTGTGCGTTGGATCGTTACGTGTGAGCCTCGGTGAGGCCCGCGCATCTCTTTGAGCCCGTGGATCTCCCCGCGGGATCCCGTCGGATCCCGCTGTACCGATCCGCCTGATCGGCGCAGACGCAGGCAGACCCGGCAACACCAGCAAGGGAGCAAGCATGGCCACCCGTGCCGTCGTTCGCGACAGAGCCGACCGGACTCGCTCGGCCCGCCCGACCAACTTCGAGGCCGACCGCGACCTCGTCGGCATGTATCTCGACGAGATCGCCAGGACACCCCTGCTCGATGCAGCCGAGGAGGTCGAGCTCTCGCTTCGGATCGAGGCCGGTGTCTACGCCCAGCACCTGTTGGATGAGGGGCCGCTCCCGAAGGGCATGACCCGGGAGGAGCTGGAGGTGATAGCGGAGGACGCCGAGCGCGCCAAGGACGTCTTCATCCGTTCCAATCTGCGACTCGTGGTCGCGGTGGCCCGGCGCTACCCGCGAAGCGGCCTGCCCCTGCTGGACCTCATCCAGGAGGGCAACGCGGGTCTCGTCCGTGCGGTCGAGAAGTTCGACTACTCCAAGGGATTCAAGTTCTCCACGTACGCGACGTGGTGGATCCGGCAGGCGATCACCCGGTCGATCGCCGATCAGTCGCGGACGATCCGGCTGCCCGTCCACCTGGTGGAGGAGCTGGGACGGATCCGCCGCGTGCAGCGCGAGAAGGCGAAGGAACTGGGCCGTGAGCCCGAGCCGGCCGAGGTCGGCGCCGAGCTGGACATCAGTGAGCAGCGGGTCAAGGACGTGCTGGACTGGGCCCGGGACCCGGTCAGCCTGAACATGTCGGTGGACGACGAGGGCGAGACCCAGTTCGGCGACCTGGTCGAGGACACCGGGGCGGTCTCTCCCGAGGACGCGGTGATGGTGATGCTCCGCCGCGAGGAGCTCGACACCCTGATCGACCGGCTGGACGACCGGACGGCGTCGATCATCCGCTCCCGCTACGGCATGGAGGACGGCCGTGAGCGGACGCTCACGGAGGTGGGCAAGCAGCACGGCCTGACGCGGGAACGCATCCGGCAGATCGAGAAGCACGCCCTGGCCGAGCTGAAGAAGATCGCCGACCACGCGGGCTTCGAAGCCGCCTGACCGGCGCCCTCCGCCGCGCAGCGGTGGTGCAGGACGGCGGTGGTGGTGGGACGGGAGCCGACGGCCCCGGTACGGCTGCGGCTGTGCCGGGGCCGGCCCCTGTCCGGCCTAGGCTGGGCAGGGCGGAGACGACGGAGGCGGACGAGATGGCTGAGCAGGACGCGGAGCGGGACAAGGGCATGGGCGGGGATCAGGGCGGGGAGGGCGACGCGCGGAAGCCGGAGCGGGGCCGCCCGGCACCGAAGGCGCGGCTGGTCTTCGGAGACCCGCTGGAGCGGCAGACCAGTGACGACACCGACCAGGGCTGGGGCGAGCGCCCGGCCCGTGGGGACAGCGGCGGGCGAGGCCTCGACTGGTACCTCAGCCAGCGCCCGCCCCACCACGGCGACTGACATCGGGCGAGGACGGCGAGGACGGCGAGGACGGCGAGCACGCCGACCGGGCAGGGGGACCGGCCGATCGGGACCGGCCGGGCAAGGGGGCGGGAAGCAGGAAGCGGGCAGGGGAAGCGGGCAGGGGAAGCGGGAGACGGGCGGGGGCGCACGAGGGCGTGTGGGCGGGCGGAACGGGAGCGGCGACCCGGGGCCGCCGGTCAGCGCTGGTTGACCAGGGCGTCCCGGATCTCGGTGAGCAGTACGACCTCCCGGACCTCGGCGTCGGCCGCCACCTCGTCGACCGTCCTGCGCTTGGCCATGAAGTGGTTCATCGGGAGGATGAGCGCGAAGTAGACCACCGCCGCGACGATCACGAACTGCAGGAGGGCGCTCAGCACGGAGCCCCACAGGATGTAGATGCCCGAGGTCACGGCACCCGAGGCGTCCACCGTGCAGGGGCCCTTGAGACAGGACCGGTAGGCGGCGAGGTCCTCCGTGCCGAAGACGCCGACCAACGGGTTGACGACGCCCGTGACGAAGGCGTTGACGACGGTGGTGAACGCCGCGCCGATGACCACGGCGACGGCGAGGTCCACGACGTTGCCGCGGAGCAGGAATTCCTTGAAGCCCTTCATGCTGCGCTGAACGCCGATCAACGCCGCCGGTTACGGGTGAATCCGCAGGTCATCGGGTTGACCTGCCGGACGGGCTCAGTCGGGCGACGCAGGCCCGGCGGGGCAGTGGGCGGCGGCGTCGGCCCCGGAAGAGGGCCCGGTGGTGGGCACCACGGTGGCGGGCGGCGGAGGGCCGAGCCGGAGCGGCCCGGCGGACAGGGCCGCGGCAGCGACCAGCAGGACCGCCAAGAGCACGCCGGGCCGGTGGCGGACGGTCTGCCGGAGCCGGTGCCGCGCACGACCACCGGGCCGGATCGGCGGGAAGAGGGGGACCTCCTGCCGCGGGGGCACGGTGGGGGCGTGCGGCGGGGGAGCGAGGTGGGTGGCCGTGGTCATGGTGGGACACCGCCTTCGGGTGCTGGGGTCACGGGCCCCGTCGGGCCCGCCGGAACCCAGAGTGCGCCGGTGGCCGAGCCGTCGGAATACCCCGGCGTTTTCCTGTGGACAACCCCGCCCTGTGGACAACGCATGTCCCTCACACGAGTGAGTGGTCGCAACGCATTGACGCCGACGAGCCCGGAAGCGCCGACCCCACGGAACCGCCGACGGCCGGCGAACGCGGACGGCCCGGCTCCGCCGCATCGCTGCGGGGTGCCGGGCCGTCCGTCGTGAGTTCTGCGGTGCTGCGGTGCTGCGGTGCTGCTGCCTCAGCCGGCCGCGGGCGCCGAAGCCGGCGCGGACGACGAGGTGGAGGACGAGCTGCTGGAACCGCCGGAGGACGATCCCGAGGAACCGGTGGAGGCCGCGGAGCCGGTGGAGGACGAGGACGACGTCCCCGAGGTCACCGAGCTGCTGGACGAGGAGCGGCTGTCGGTCCGGTAGAAACCCGACCCCTTGAAGACGACGCCCACGGCCGAGAAGACCTTGCGGAGCTTCCCCTGGCACTCGGGGCACGTGGTCAGCGCCTCGTCGGTGAACTTCTGCACCGCCTCCAGGCCGGTCCCGCACTCGGTGCACTGGTACTGGTACGTGGGCACTTGCTCTTCCTCCTGCACTTCCCCCTGGCACTCTGGCCTGATGAGTGCTAACGATCCTCAATGATGCGGTATTCCGTTGATTGAGTCCAGCGCTCCGGGTGTGATCCGAGTGTCAGCGACCGTGACGCCGCCACCGGACCCGCCACCGCACCCCGCCGCGGTACCGCGCCCGCTCAGCCCTCCGCGGCCGCGATCTTCGCGCCCCGGGGCACCTGGCCGGAGCCGCGGGCGACCGTCCGGCTGCGGGTGCCGGGTGCCACCAGCAGGCGGCGCAGCGCGACCAGTCCGACCAGGCCGATCCCGGCGCCGGCGACCGGCACCAGGAACCCGGCGGACGGGCCGCTCCGGTCGATCAGCTGGCCGGCGACGGTCGAGCCGATCGCCAGGCCGAGGCCGATCGCGCCGGTCAGCCAGGTGAAGGCCTCGGTCTTGGCGCCGTCGGCGACCAGCGTCTCGACCAGGGTGTACCCGGTGATCAGCGTGGGGGCGATGGCCAGACCGCAGAACAGTCCGGCGACCGTCAGCGCGACCAGGTTGGGCATCGCCCACAGCGTGGAGCAGCCGACCACCAGCAGCGCGTAGCAGAACAGCATCCGCTGCCGGGCGGAGCGCTTCCAGCCGATCATGCCGTAGAGCACGCCGGCCACCATCGAGCCGCCGGCGAAGATCCCGTAGACGGTGCCGCTGGCGCCGGCCCGGCCGATCGACTCGGTGAAGGCGGTGACCGAGACCTGCATGGCGCCGAAGACGGTGCCGACGCCCAGGAACGAGGCGGCCAGCAGCCGGACGCCGGGGGAGGCGAGGGCGGAGACCCGCTGCGCGCCCTCGACCCGCGGGTGGCGGACGGGAGCGGTGCGGCGCTGCGCGGCGAACGCGAGGCCGCCGACCACCGTGAGGGCGGCTTCGGCGATCAGTCCGGCGGCCGGGCTGACCTGGGTCGCGATGGTGGTGGCCAGGACCGGGCCGACGACGAAGGTGAACTCGTCGGTCACCGACTCGAACGCGAAGGCGGTGTTGAGCATGGCGGGTTGGTCGGACAGCCGGCCGACCCAGCGGGCCCGGACCATCGCACCGATCTGCGGCACGCTGGCCCCGGCCGGCGCGGCCGCCAGGAACAGTGCCCAGGCCGGTGCGTGCCCGAGGGCGAGCGCGATCAGGGCGGCGACCGACAGCGCGTGCACGGCGACGCTGGGCAGCAGGACGGCGGCCTGGCCGTAGCGGTCGGCCAGCCGTCCGGTCTGCGGGCCGACGAGGGCCTGGGCGACCGCGGAGATCGCCGCGACGGTGCCGGCGGTGCCGTACGAGCCGTGGGTCTGCAGGACCAGCAGGACGATGCCCAGGCTGAGCATCGCGTAGGGGAGCCGGGCCGCGAAGGCCGGGGCCAGGAACGTCCAGGCGCCGGGGGTGCGCAGCAGCGCTCCGTAGCCGGCGCGGGCGGGGGCGGTGGGGCTTTCGACCGTTCGGCGGGCCGTCACGGTCGTCCTTCCTGCTGCCTGGTAGCGCACACAGGGCAGGGAGAGCCCCGACGGCGCCGAGAGTCGTCCTCTCGCGCGTCGACCGGGGTAGATACCGGGTCCGGCTGGCCGGGGCGTGGAAGCGGGGCCAGAGATCACAGTTCACTGCGGACCGCGGCCGCCGAGCGGTCGCGCCAACTCTGCTTCAGGCAGATGTTGCGGGTGATTCAGTCAGTTCGATGCGTATCAGCCTTCATGGTAGCGGGTGCCGGCGCCCCGGCCCCGACCCCGGAAGGTGAACAGCGGCACATTCCGACGGCCCGCCCCGGCCCGCCCCGGCCCCCTGGAACCCGCGGGAACACCGTCCTCGGCTACCGCCGCCCGCCACCGCCCTGCAGCCAGTTCGCGAGCTTGCCGCCCTTGTCCACCGCGCGCAGCCGCCGCTCCGCCGCCTCGCTGACGGCGTCGGTGGTGACCACCAGGAGTTCGTCGCCGGCCCGCAGCACGGTGGCCCGGTCGGGCACGAAGCTCGCGCCGTCGCGGACCACCAGGGTGACCGCGGCGCCGGTGGGCAGCCGGAGCTCGCTGACCTCGACGCCGGAGATCCGGGACTCCGCCGACAGGGAGACCGACAGCAGGTGGCCGTGGAGCTTCTCCAGCGGCGCGGACTCGATCCCGAGGTCCTGGCCGAGCGAGCCCTCGCCGATCCGCAGCCACCTGGCCACCAGCGGCAGGGTGGGGCCCTGGAGCAGGGTGAAGACCACGACCAGGATGAAGACGACGTTGAACAGTTCCTGCGCCCGGGGCACGCCGGCGACCAGGGGGATGGTGGCGAGCACGATGGGCACCGCGCCGCGCAGTCCGGCCCAGCTGAGCAGGGCCTGCTCGCGCCAGGGGAGCCGGAACGGGGTCATGGTGGCCAGCACCGAGGCCGGTCGCGCGACGAAGACCAGCACGGCGCCGATGACCAGGGCCGGGACGACGGCGGACTTCATCGAGGCGGGGGTGCACAGCAGGCCGAGGACCACGAACATGCCGATCTGTCCGATCCAGGCGAGCCCGTCGGCGAAGCCGCGGACGGCCGGGCCGTGCGGCAGTTTGCTGTTCCCGAGCACCACCGAGGCGATGTACACGGCCAGGAAGCCGGAACCGTGCAGCAGCGCGCCGCCCGCGTAGGCGAGCACCACCAGCGCCAGCACGGCGATCGGGTAGAGGCCGGAGGAGGGCAGCGCGACGCGCTTGACGCCGTACGCGCCGAGTCGGCCGACCGCGTAGCCGACGGCCGCGCCGATGGCCAGTTCGGCGATGATGACGCCGACCATCACGTACCAGGGGTCGGGTTCGCCGGCGGTGGCGAAGGCGACGACCAGGATCACCACGGGGGCGTCGTTGAAGCCGGACTCGGCCTCCAGCAGGCCGGTCAGCCGCTCGGGCAGCGGCACCATCCGGAGCACCGAGAAGACCGCGGCGGCGTCGGTGGAGGAGACGACGGCGCCGAGCAGCATGGAGCTGCGCCAGTCCAGGCCGACCAGCAGGTGGGCGCCGGCGGCGGTGACGAAGACGCTGACGGCGACGCCGAAGGTGGCGAGCACGGTGGCGGCCGGCATGACCGGCTTTATCGCCTTCCAGCTGGTCTTGAGGCCGCCCTCGGCGAGGATCACGACCAGGGCGGCGTAGCCGAGGACCTGGGTGAGCTCGGCGTTGTTGAAGGTGATGCCGAGGCCGTTCTGGCCGAGGGCGACACCGATGCCGAGGTAGATCAGCAGGCTGGGAAGGCCGGAACGGGTGGAGAAGCGCACGGCGACCACCGCGACCAGAAGGATCACGGAGAACTCGAGCAGGAACTGGTTCAACTGGTCGACGGTCACGCAGGAGCACCTCGGTGTCGTGAGGGGGCAGCTGATGAATCGATGAATCGTTACTCAGTCTAACATTTTACTTGATCTTTGATGTCGCCCACCAGCCACCCTGCCCGGGTCCCGCGGCCACCCCCGCCAGGTATCGTCCCCCTGATCCACCGTGGGCGTCCCCCGTGTTCGTCCGCCACCTGAGTCGCCCTAATGTGGTGACCTGTCACGGCCGTCATCTCCCAGCCAAGGATCCGGATGTCCCGCTCGAAGAAGTTCCGGCGCGCTCGCCTGATCGTGATCGTGCTGGCCGTGCTGCTGGTCGCCGCCGTGGCCGGTGCCGGCTACTGGGGGGTGCGCACCGTCCACGCCTCGTTCCCCGTGGTCGAGGGCACCGTGAAGGTGGCCGGGATGACCGCGCCGGTCGACGTGAAGCGGGACGCCAACGGCATTCCGCAGCTGTACGCCGACACCAATGCCGACCTGTTCCGGGCCCAGGGCTACGTCCAGGCCCAGGACCGCTTCTGGGAGATGGACGTCCGACGGCACATCACCGCCGGCCGACTGTCCGAAATGTTCGGTTCGAGTCAGATCGAGACCGACGGTTTCCTGCGCACCATGGGCTGGCGCCAGGTCGCGCAGCAGGAGTACGACACTAAGCTCTCCGAGGACACCAAGAAGAACCTGCAGGCCTACACGGACGGCGTGAACGCCTGGCTGGACGAGCACCGGGGCGGGTCGAGCGCCTCGCTGGAGTACTCCCTGCTCGGGGCCGTCAACGGCGACTACCAGCCCGAGAAGTGGGACCCGGTCGACTCGGTGGCCTGGCTGAAGGCGATGGCCTGGAACCTCTCCGGCAACCTCCAGGAGGAGGTGGACCGCGCCCTGCTCGCGCAGGACTTCGGCCAGGACAAGATCGCCCAGCTCTACCCGGACTACCCCTACGCCCGCAACGGCACCATCGTGAAGGGCGGCGGTGCCGTCGGCGCCGACGGCGTCTTCAAGCCGGCCGACGGCTCCACCGCAGCCCCGGCCTCGCCGGCCGGCGCCACCGCGCAGAGCCGGGCCGCCACCGACGCGCTGCTCGGCGACGTCTCGGCCAAGATCGCCGGGATGCCGCAGCTGCTCGGCCGGCCGGGCCAGGGCATCGGCTCCAACTCCTGGGTCGTCGACGGCAAGCACACCACCACCGGGCTGCCGCTGCTCGCCAACGACCCCCACCTCGGCCCCGGGATGCCCTCGGTCTGGTACCAGATGGGGCTGCACTGCCGGACGGTCGGCGCGGGCTGCAGCTACGACACGGCGGGCTTCACGTTCGCCGGCATGCCCGGGGTGGTCATCGGCCACAACAAGGACATCTCCTGGGGCTTCACCAACCTCGGCGCCGACGTCACCGACCTCTACCTGGAGCGGGTCACCGGCCCGGACACCTATCTGGTCGACGGCAAGGAGGCCAAGTTCAAGTCCCGCAAGGAGACCATCAAGGTCGCCGGCGGCGAGGACCGCACGATCACCGTCCGCACCACCCAGGACGGCCTGCCGCTGATCTCCGACCAGAGCACCGAGCAGCAGCACGTCGGCCAGAACGCCCCGGTCGGCAACGCCGCCCCGGACCGCGCGGCCGGCTACGGCGTCGCCCTGCAGTGGACTGCCCTGACCCCCGCCAACACCATGGACGCGGTCTTCAAGCTCGACCGGGCCACCGGCTGGACGGACTTCCGCAGCGCCGCCGAGGACTTCGCCGTCCCCGCGCAGAACCTGATCTACGCCGACACCAAGGGCAACATCGGCTACCAGGCGCCCGGCATGGTCCCGCAGCGCACCAAGGGCGACGGCACCTACCCCGTCCCCGGCTGGGACTCCTCCTACGGCTGGAAGAAGGAGTACGTCCCCTTCAAGTCGCTGCCCTACAGCTTCAACCCCACCGCCGGCTACATCGTCACCGCCAACCAGGCCGTGGTCGACCCCGGCTACCGGTACCTGCTCACCAAGGACTGGGAGTACGGCACCCGGGCCAAGGAGATCACCGACCAGATCGACTCCCGCCTGAAGAACGGCGGCAAGATCTCCCCGGACGACATGCAGTCCATCCAGCTGGACAACACCAGCGTGATGGCGCAGACGCTGGTCCCGCTGCTGCTCAAGGTGCAGATCGACGACCCGTACGTCCGCGAGGCCCAGGACCTGCTCAAGGACTGGAACTTCCACCAGGACGCCGACTCGGCCGCCGCCGCCTACTACAACGGCGTCTGGCGCCAGCTGCTCACCCTCGCCTTCGGCCAGAAGTTCCCGGCCGGCCTGCGGGCCGAGGGCGACTGCCTGCTGGTCCGGCAGAAGCGCGACGCCACGCTGCCCGAGGGCGCCGTCGGCAACACCACCCAGGCCGTCACCGAGTGCGGCACCCGCGAGGCCCACAACGCCCAGCCGGACGGCGGCGACCGGTGGACCGAGGTGGTCCGCCAGCTGCTCACCCAGCCCGACAACGGCTGGTGGGACTACATCGACTCCAACCACCGTTCCCAGCACGGCCTGGAGAGCCTGCTCGCCGAGGCCATGAAGGACGCCCGCCAGGACCTCACCGCCCAGCTGGGCAAGGACATCAAGACCTGGAGCTGGGGCCGGCTGCACACGCTGACCCTCAAGGAGCAGACGCTCGGCAGCGACGACTCCTCGATCGCCTCGGGCGTGGTCCACCGGCTGCTCAACCGCGGTCCGTACCGGATCTCCGGCGGCACCGCCGCGGTCGACGCGGCCGGCTGGAACGCGGCCGCCGGGTACCAGGTGGACTGGATCCCGTCGATGCGGATGGTGGTCGACCTGAGCGACTTCGACGCCTCGCGCTGGATCACCGTCGGCGGCGCCTCCGGCCACGCCTTCCACGACAACTACAACGACCAGACCCAGCTCTGGGTGGACGGCAAGCTGCTGCCCTGGGCCTTCTCCGCGGACGCGGTCGGCAAGTCCACCAAGCACACCATGACGCTGATCGCGGGCTGAGCCGCCGGCCGCCCCCCGCTGAGCCGCCCCTCTGCCGGGGCCGGCTCAGCGGTCGAAGCGGGTCACCCCGGACGGGGTGACCGCCGCGTCCACCGGCAGGTCGTGCGGCTCGGCCGGGACCTCGTCCAGCAGCTCCGGGTCGTACAGCAGGGTGGCCAGGTACGGGCGCGCCCCGGCGGCCGCCAGCCGGGCCAGCACCCGGTCGTACGACCCGCCGCCGCGCCCGAGCCGGATGCCCCGGCGGTCGACGGCCAGCCCCGGCAGCAGCACCAGCCCGGCCGTGCACACCGCGGCCGGGCCGAGCCGTTCCCCGGTCGGTTCCAGCAGGCCGCGCGAGGCCGGGGCCAGGCCCCCGACGCCCCGGTACTCGGCCCAGTCCAGGTCGTTGTCCGGCAGCAGGACCGGCAGCAGCACCCGCACCCGGCGCGCCCGCAGCGCCTCCAGCAGCGGCCCGGTGCCCGGCTCCGCGCCCACCGACACGTACGCCGCCACCGTCGAGTCCGGGGCCGCCAACCCGCCGGCGCGCTCCCCCAGCGCCGCGGCCGCGGCGGCCCGTTCGGCGGGGGTCAGCGCCCGCCTGCGCTCCAGCAGCCGTGACCTCAGTGGGGCCTTGTCGTTGGACAAAGGATTGGCAGTCATGGGATCTCCACAGCTCGGCACCGGCTCGGTGTGCAGAGCCTGACACGCGGAAGGCCGCCGATGTCCACCCCGCTCCTGGTGCAGGCCCTGGCTCCGATCGGCGCGGCCGCGCTGGCCACCGCCGGCTGGTGCGCGGTGAAGCTGCGCCGGACCACCACCGAGACCGCCGCCCGGGAGGACGGGCTGCGGCAGCGGGTCGCCGAACTGGAACAGGAGTGCGCCGAGCTCCAGCGCACCGCGGCCTGCGACCCCCTCACCGGGGTGTGGAACTACCGCCACCTCCAGCTCACCCTGGACAAGGAGATCGAGCGCTCCCGCCGGGCCGAGCAGACCGAGGGCCACCGCCGCCCGCTGGCGCTGCTGATGCTGGAGATCGCCGGATTCGAGACGGTCGTGGCCGAGCACGGCCGGGGCCGGGGCAACGCCATCCTGCGGGACCTCGTCCAGCGGCTCAGCATCGAGATCCGCCGCTCCGACACCCTGGGCCGGTACGGCGGCGAGGAGTTCCTGATCCTCCTCCCCGACACCGGGGCCGGGGGCGCCGTCCAGGTGGCCGAGCGGCTCTGCTGGGCCGTCCGCCGCCACCAGCTGCTCGACTGGTCGCCCGCGGGCCCGGCCCCCCGCCGCCCGGCCGGCGGCAACGGCCTCAGCGCCGCGATCGGCATCGCCGTCCTGCCCCGGGACGGCGGCCACGCCGCCCTGCTGCTGCGTGCCGCGGACCGGGCCCTGGGCGAGGCCCGCCATGCCGGCGGCGACTGCTGGCGCGACGGCGTGCCGCGCCCGGCCGTCGAGTGCGCGCGGCCCGCCGAGCCGGCCCCGACCGCCGGCGGCCGCCCCGACCGGACCGACAGCCCCGCCCGGACCGGCAGCCCCGACAGAACCGGCAGAAGCGACGGCTCCGACGGCCCGGACGGGGAGGTCGCGCACGAAGCTCCCGGTGCCGAACAGGCCGCGGGCGGGCCCCCGGCGCCCGCCGACGACGGGGGGACACCGGCCGTCGACACCGCGGTCGCACAACCGCCGCGCAGCCATCACCTGACCGTTCCGGAGGCGGCCGTCGCGCCCGGTAGTGTGTCCACCTGCGCAGGCAGGGCCCCGCGCACCTCTGCCGGCACATCCCTCGCCACCGCCGAGGGGCCGGCCCGGGATACGGTTTCATAGTCGGTTCACGTCACTCTCAGTTGGGCGCACGCACGCCTTAGTAAGGTCAACGCATGACGAAGACGAACGCCCGCACCCCCGTCACCAAGGCCGTCGTGCCCGCGGCCGGGCTGGGAACCCGGTTCCTGCCGGCGACCAAGGCGACTCCCAAGGAGATGCTGCCGGTCGTTGACAAGCCCGCGATCCAGTACGTCGTCGAGGAGGCCTCCGCCGCGGGCCTGTCCGACATACTGATGGTCACCGGCCGCAACAAGCGTGCGCTGGAGGACCACTTCGACCGCGCGTACGAGCTGGAGGAGCTCCTCACCCGCAAGGGCGACCACGACCGGCTGCGCCGCGTCCAGGAGTCCGTGCAGCTCGCCAACATGCACTACGTCCGCCAGGGCGACCCCAAGGGCCTCGGCCACGCCGTCCTGGTCGCCGAACAGCACGTGGCGGGCCAGCCGTTCGCCGTCCTGCTGGGCGACGACCTGATCGACCCGCGCGACCCGCTGCTCTCCCGCATGATCGAGGTCCAGCAGGAACTCGGCGGATCCGTGGTCGCGTTGATGGAGGTCGACCCCTCCCAGATCCACCTCTACGGCTGCGCCGCCGTCAAGCCGAACGGCTTCGGCGAGGACGTCTTCCGGATCACCGACCTGGTCGAGAAGCCCGACACCGACGACGCGCCGTCCAACTACGCCGTGATCGGCCGCTACGTCCTGGACCCGGCCGTGTTCGACGTGCTGCGCAACACGCCGCCCGGCCGCGGCGGCGAGATCCAGCTCACCGACGCGCTGCGCGAGCTCGCCGCCCGCGACGACTCCACCGGCGGCCCCGTCCACGGCGTGCTCTTCAAGGGCCGCCGCTACGACACCGGCGACCGCGCCGACTACCTGCGCGCTATCGTCCGACTGGCGTCCGAGCGGGAGGACCTCGGCCCGGAGTTCCGCTCCTGGCTCAAGGAGTTCGTCGCCACCGAGATGCAGGGCTGAACCGTACGAGAGAGAGCGTGAGGCGATGACCGGGACCGAGCACGACCCCTGTTGCGGGGAGCCCCCGGCCCCGGCGGCGCCCCGCACCTGGAGCGTCGACGAGCACCTGGCCGACGTGCTCTCCGGCATCGCCCCGCTGCCCGCCATCGAGCTCCAGCTGCTCGACGCCCAGGGCTGCCGGCTGGCCGAGGACGTCGTCTCCGGCGTCGACCTGCCGCCCTTCGACAACAGCTCGATGGACGGGTACGCCGTCCGCACCGCCGACACCGTCCGTGCCACCGGCGAGTACCCCTCGGTGCTCGCCGTGGTCGGCGACATCGCCGCCGGTGCGGGCGAGCTGCCCGCGGTCGGCCCCGGCCAGGCCGCCCGGATCATGACCGGCGCCCCGCTGCCGCCCGGCGCGGAGGCCGTCGCGCCCGTCGAATGGACCGACGGCGGCACCGGCACCGGGCGGGCCGCCGACGCGATGACCGCCGCCGTCACGGACGAGGCGGTCCGGGTGCTGCGCCCGGTCGGCGAGGGGGCCCACGTCCGCCGCCGCGGCAGCGACCTGGCCACCGGCGACCGGGTCCTCGACGCCGGCACCGTGCTCGGCCCGACCCAGCTCGGCCTGCTCGCCGCGATCGGCCGCGGCACCGTCCGGGTCCGCCCCCGGCCGCGCGTGGTGGTGCTCTCCACCGGCAGCGAGCTCGTCCAGCCCGGCGAACCGGTCGGCCCCGGCCGGATCTCCGACTCCAACAGTTTCACCCTCACCGCGGCCGCCCGGGACGCCGGCGCCATCGCGTACCGGGTCGGCGGGGTCCCCGACGACGCGGCCGTGCTGCGCTCCGTCCTGGAGGACCAGCTCGGCCGGGCCGACCTGATCGTCACCAGCGGCGGCGTCAGCGTCGGCGCGTACGACGTGGTCAAGGAGGTCTTCGAGAGCTACGGCGGGATGGACTTCCGCCGGCTGCGGATGCAGCCCGGCAAGCCGCAGGGCTTCGGCCGGATCGGCCCCGGCGGCGGCGTCCCCCTGCTCGCCCTACCCGGCAACCCGGTCAGCGCGTACATCTCGTTCGAGCTCTTCGTCCGCCCGGTGATCCGCACCATGCTCGGCGCCCCCGACGTCCACCGCCCGGTCGTGCCCGCGCCCTGCAGCGCCGACCTGCGCTCCCCGGCCGGCCGCCGGCAGTTCCTGCGCGGGTGGTACGCCGACGGCCGGGTGAGCCCGGTCGGCGGCGAGGGATCGCACCTGGTCGGCGCCCTGGCCCGGGCGAACTGCCTGATCACCGTCCCGGAGGACACCACCGCCGTCCCGGCCGGCACCACCCTCGACGTCGTCCTCCTGACCGACTGACACCCGCCGCCCCCGCCGCCCCGCGCCCCCGGGGCGGACGGCGGACCGGGCCGACGCGCCCGGAGGCGGGCCGAGCCCGGATGTGGTTGTACGGTAGCGCGGTATTCGACCCGCGCTCCTGGAGTGACCCGTGACCGACAACCCAAGCGGCGACCGCCTCACCCACGTCGACGACACCGGCGCAGCCCGGATGGTCGACGTCTCGGAGAAGGCCACCACCGTCCGCACCGCGGTGGCCGCCGGACGGGTCCGGGTCTCCGCCCGGGTGATCGAACTGCTGCGAGGCGAGGGCGTCCCCAAGGGCGACGCCCTGGCCGTGGCGCGGATCGCCGGGATCATGGGCGCCAAGCGGACCCCCGACCTGATCCCGCTCTGCCACCCGATCGCCATCTCCGGTGTCACCGTCGACCTGACCGTCACCGACGAGGCCGTCGAGATCACCGCCACCGTGCGCACCGCCGACCGCACCGGCGTCGAGATGGAGGCCCTCACCGCCGTCGCGGTCGCCGGCCTGACCGTGATCGACATGGTCAAGGCCGTCGACAAGGCCGCCGCCGTCGAGGACGTCCGCGTCCTCACCAAGACCGGCGGCAAGAGCGGCGACTGGGCCCGTCAGGACGCCCGGTGAGGGCCCTCGCCGTCACCGTCTCCAACCGCGCCTCGGCCGGCGTCTACGAGGACCGCGGCGGCCCGCTGCTGGTGGCCGGCCTGGAACGGATGGGCTTCGCCACCGACGGTCCGCAGGTCGTGCCGGACGGCGAACCGGTCGAGGCCGCACTGCGCGCCGCCGTCGCCGCAGGCTACGACGTGGTGCTCACCACCGGCGGCACCGGCATCTCGCCGATGGACCTCACCCCCGAGATGACCGCCCGGGTGATCGACCGCCCGATTCCCGGCATCCCCGAGGCCGTCCGGGCGTACGGGCGCGAGAAGGTGCCGACCTCCGCCCTGTCCCGCGGGCTGGCCGGCCTGGCCGGACGTACCCTGATCGTCAACCTGCCGGGCTCCACCGGCGGGGTCAAGGACGGCCTGGCCGTGCTCGCACCGCTGCTCCCGCACGCCGTGGACCAGCTGGCCGGCGGGGACCACCCCCGACCCGACACCGCCCCCGCCGCGGGGCCCACCGGGACCGCCCCCACCGCCGGGCCCCGGCCGTCCGAGGGGAGTACGAGCTGAACGCGGGCTGGCCGGTCGAACTGCGGGAGGGCGACATCACGCTGCGCCCCATCCGGGTCCGGGACCAGCGCGCCTGGCAGGAGGTCAGCCGCCGCAACCGGGACTGGCTGCGGCGCTGGGAGGCCACCGTCCCGCCCGCGCCGGCGGGCACCCCGGCCGGGACGCGGCCGACCTACCGGCAGATGGTCCGCTACCTGCGCAACGAGGCGGCCGCCGGCCGGATGCTCCCGTTCGTGGTGCTGTACCGGGACCAGCTGGTGGGGCAGCTCACGGTCGGCGGGATCACCTGGGGCTCGATGTGCTCGGCCAACGTCGGCTACTGGATCGACGAGACGGCCGCCGGGCGGGGCATCATGCCGACCGCCGTGGCGCTCGCCGTCGACCACTGCTTCCGGACCCTCGGTCTGCACCGCATCGAGGTCTGCATCCGGCCCGAGAACCGGCCGAGCCGGCGCGTGGTCGAGAAGCTCGGTTTCCGGGAGGAGGGCACCCGGCCGCGCTACCTCCACATCGACGGCGACTGGCGTGACCACCTCGTGTACGCACTGACGGTGGAGGAGGTCCCGGAAGGGATGCTGACCCGCTGGCGGTCACTCAGAAGTGGCCACCGTCCCGGTAATTGAATGTATGTTCGAAATAGATATCGATATGGCATCGCGCCCGGCCCGAGCCGGCACAAATACCAGCAAAATAGTCGGAGAATCAGCTTGGCGGCACGACACGCCGCGCCAAATTGCTGCCAGGCCTTCCCCAACGCCCGTACCGTGTGAAACGTGAGCAGTAGCGGCCTTATCTACGCGGTCATCGTAGGGGCCTGGGCTGCCTATCTGGTGCCGATGTGGCTCCGCAGGCAGGACGAGCTCAACGAGTCGCGTCCGACGGAACGCTTCAGCACCGCGATCCGCCTGCTGGCCGGACGATCGGCCCTGGAGCGGCGAGCGGCCAGGACCCTGGGTGACCAGACCGGGACCGGGGACGACGGGGCGAGCGAGCCCCCGTCCGCCGAGTCCGAGACCGACCCCGAAACCGGGCGGGTGCGCGAGTCGGATCCCGAGCCCGCGCCCGGCCCGGCGCGCGGCGAATCCGCGTCCGACGAATCGGTGCGCGGCGATTCGGCGCGCACCGAATCGGGGCGTGGCGAGTCCGGGCACGGCGAGTCCGCGCCCCCGGAGTCCGGGCCCCCGGAGTCCGGCGAGGCGCGCCGCGAGGTGCCGCCGGGGCACGGGCAGGGACACGGACCCGGCTCCCACGGGACGGCCTCTACCGAACGCCGGGCACGGCTGCTCGCACGGCGGCGCCGCATGGTCACCGCGCTCTTCCTCGCCTTCGCGCTGGGCGCCGTCGTGGCGGCCGTGGCGGGCGTGGCGTTCATCTGGGTGCCGATGGTGCCCGCCCTCCTGCTCACCCTGTACATCGGCCATCTCCGCCGGCTGGAGCGCCAGCGCTTCGAGGTGAAGCTGGACCGGGCGCGGGCCGCCCAGGCCGCCGAACGCCTGCGGGCCCGCGAGCGCGAGCGCACGGCGCAGGAGCCGGAGCGGGCCGACCGGCACGACGCCGCGCACGCCGCCGACCCCGGACGCCCGCACCTGCGGCTGGCCACCGAGCCCGGCGGGCACGAACCCCACCCCGAGCGGAGCCCGCACGGTGCCCGGCCGGAGTCCGCGACCACCGCCGTCGCCGAGGCCACCGAGCACGAGGAGTGGGTGGACGGCATGCGGGAGCGCGGCGCGGCCGGCCCCGACTCCTGGGAGCCCGTCCCCGTCCCGCTGCCGACCTACGTGACCGCCCCGGTCGCGCCCCGGGTCACCCGCAGCCTCGACCTGGGCTCGCCCGGCACCTGGGACTCCGGCCGCACGGCGGCGGAATCCCGCGACACACCGCTCTTCGACCAGTACGCCGAGCACGCCCCGCCACCGGCCGAGGCCGAGAGCCGGCCCCGCCTCCGGGCAGCCAACGAATGACCGCCACCGCCCCGCCGCAGGCCACCGCCATCGCGACGGGGCGGTCGCCGTTCGGGGGCGGTCATGAGTGCCCCCGCAGAGGTGATAGAGTTCTTTCTCGTTGGGGCTGTGGCGCAGTCCGGTAGCGCACCTCGTTCGCATCGAGGGGGTCAGGGGTTCGAATCCCCTCAGCTCCACCCAATGTCAAAGGCCCTTCCGGGATCATCCGGGAGGGCCTTTGAGCGTCTGTACAGCAGTGAAGTACAGCAACTACGCGGGGCGCTCCGGGGCTTCGGGCGTGGTGATGTGCTTCCCGAGCTTCTTGAGCGCGCGACGGGTCGCCTCTGACGGTACGTGGGTGTAGATCTCCATGGTGACCGCGATCTTGCTGTGCCGGAGGATCTGCATAGCGATCCGCGGGTGCACGTCCAGCGCGGCGAGGAGCGACCCGCAGGTGTGCCGAGTGTCGTGCAGCCGGATCACGCGGACGCCGGCCAGCTCGCACCGCCGCTTGAACGACCGGTTGAAGTTGCGCGGTTCGATCGGCGAGCCGGTACGGGTGGTGAGGACGAAGCTCAGCCCCGACCACAGGTCGCCGGCGGCGCGCTTGGCGGAAGCCTGCACCTGACGGCGGTAGCGCAGCGCCGCGGTGCAGATGTCCGGCAGGGGGAGGACCGCGGTCGAGGCGTCGGTCTTGGTCTCGTCGTGGACGAGCTGACGCCGGATCCGCTGCAGCTGGGCCTCCACCGTCAGCAGCTCGGCATCCAGGTCCACCGAACCCCACGTCAGGCCCAGCACCTCACCGCGCCGCAGGCCGAGCACCAGGATCAGCACGTACGCGGCGTAGAACGGGTCTCCGTCGCGTCGCGCGGACTCAAGGAAGGTCTTGGCCTCCTCGACGGACCAGGGCTTGCGAGGGGCCCTCCTGGGCGTTCGGAGCTTGACCAGGGCGGCGAGGTTCTTCGTGATCAGTTCCTCGGAGATGGCCGTGGTCAGCGCCGAGCGGAGCGTGTTGCGAGCATCCCGGACGGTGCGGTGCGAGAGCCGCTGATCGCAGCACCGGCCGACCGCACAGCACCTCTGACGCCGCTTCGGGTCGTGGTGAGCCGCCGGCCGGGCGGCGTCCTTGCCCTGGGCGCAGCACTGGCAGGCGTCGAGCATCCTGTTCGTCCACTCGCGCACGTCGCGGACGGTCAGCTTGTCCAGCCGCTTCGAGCCGAGGCCCGGGGCGATGTACAGGCGAACGTGCATCTCGTACGTCTCGGCGGTCTTGGGCTTGAGGTGCGGGTCGACCACCTGCCGGAGCCAGTAGTCGAGGTAGCCGCCGAGCGTGGGCGCGCTGGTGGCCACCGGGCCGGCCTTGGCTGCGGCGTGCAGCTTCAGCCACTTCTCGTGGGTCTCGGTCCGGGTCTTGCCGTAGACGTACTTCCGGTCGCGGGTGCCGTCGGGCTTGGTCACCCAGACGTACGCCGCGAAGCCGCCCTGCTTCCGGGGGTAGATCGACCCCTCGCCGTTGCCGCGCTTGCCGCTCATGCCGCCCACTCCTCAGTGCCGGTGGTGCAGCGGGTGACGTACTCGTCCACCCAGGCCGGGAGGATGCGCCGGTCCCGGCCGATCTTCACGGAGCGGATCTGGCCGGTGAGGACCAGCATCTTGGTCTTCGAGAGGCCGAAGCCGAGCATGGCCGCAACCTCGGCCGTCGTGTGCCACTTGCGCTGGATGATGGTGCTGCTCGTGGTCATGCTGCCTTCCTTTCGGGCGCTGTTGGGGGAGCCGGGGGAGTGCCTTTGGCGTTGGCGAGGGCCTGGTCGAGGGCTTGGCGCCAGCGGACGCGTTCGGCGACGGCGCGTAGGAGGCGGGTGGCGAGGGGTGTGGCGTCGGGGTCGCCGGGGCGGACGAGGGCCCAGAGGTAGCGGGTGGGGTCGGGGCGGGTGGTGGTGTCGCCGAGGACGTCGAGGACCCAGGCTCGGCGTTCGGCGCGGTGGTCGGTGAGGGTCTTGCCGGACCACTTGCGGGAGACGAGGACGCGGCGGCCGCCGTAGCCGAGGTGTTCGCGCTTGTGGGCGCGGGCGCGGCAGTTGCCGGCGTGCAGGCCGGGGTGGGCGCCGCGTGGCTGGATGCCGTAGAGGAGCCAGTTGGCGCAGGTCGGCGAGCAGGGTTCCCAGCGGAGTTCGGCGGTGAGGCGGTCGATGTGGTCGGCCTCGGTGGCGGTGGTGGCGCTGTGGCACTCGGCGACGGATTTGGTCAGGTATTTGGTGAGGTAGCGGATGCAGCGGCCGGCCTGGTCGGAGCCGACGAGGACGCCTTGCGCGTCGAGTTGGGGGCCGAAGCGGACGACGTGCAGCGGTTCGGCGTCCGGGTCCTGGTCGAGGTCGTCGAGGGCTTCCTCCCAGGTCGGGAGCGGTGTGCCGGTGGCCGGGTCGGTGAAGGCGCCGAGTTCCGGTGCCCACATGGGAGCCCGGTCGGGGGTGTAGCGGGGCCGGTCCGCAGGCGGCCACCAGACCTGGTGGTAGGTGGCGGCGACGACTTGGCGCAGTTCGGCGCGGGAGATGGTGCCGCGCAGGGCGAGGTGCAGGTGCGGGGCGAGGCGGCGTTGCGGTTCGACGACGGCGAAGTACTGGACGTCGAAGCCGACGAAGCGGCGGAGGTTCTGGACGAACCGGTCGATCAGCTTGGGGAAGTGGAGCGCGTCCCGGGCGGCGCGGCGGTAGTCGTAGCTCGCCGGGTCGACCGGGGTGCCGTCGGCGCGGACCTTGCCGTACGAGGGCAGGGTGAGGGTGAGGAAGAGGGAGGGCCGGAAGGTCTTGCCGTCCGGGGCGGCGTAAGCCTTGCCGAGGGTTCGGGCCTCGACCGGGCGGCGCGGGAGGTCGGGGGTGTCCTGGCGGCGGCGGGTGGAGCGGACGCGCCGGGCGGTGGTGGCCGGTTCGAGGGTGCCGCGGACGCCGGAGTCGGCGAGCTGTTCATCGACCTCGACGAGGACGGCGGCCAGGTCCTCGGCATCCGGGTCGCCGGCCTCGGTGTGGGCCTTGGTCAGGTCGGCGCGGAGCTCGGTGAGGAAGAGCTGTTCGTCGGTGGCCGGGTCGGCGTCGAGGGCCGGTTCCTCGGTGAGGTGCCAGCCCTCGCGGCACTGGACGGCGCGCAGGCGGCGCTTGCGTTCGGCGCAGGTCGGGCACTGGCTGGCGCGGGTGGAGCCGCAGGGGATGTCGACGATCTCGGTCTGGCCGGTGAGGACGTCAGTGCGGCGGACGGCCACCGGGCGGACGCAGACGCCGTGTTCCTCGGCGACGGTGCGGAGCACGTCCCGGGCCAGTGGCATCCTGGCCCGTTCGGCGCGGGTGGTGCCGGTCATCGGCTCTCGCCGGTGTAGCAGAAGGCGTACAGGGTCTCCATGAGGCGGACGAGGTCGCGGCCGGCGCTGATGGGCGGGTATCCGGCGTCCTCGATCCGGCGGGCGATGTCGAAGATCAGGCCGCGGGTGAAGCGCGGGTCGTCGCCGGTCTCCGGCTCGGGGACGGGGTAGTTGGCCGCGCTGGGGAGGCGGTCGTCGGGCATGGCGGGTACCTCCGGTCGTGGGTGTCGCGCGTTGGGTCAGGGGTGGACGGCGGCGAAGGACTTGGCCAGCCAGCCGAGCAGGGCGCGGATCAGGGCGGCGGCGCCGGTGTCGGCGAGGAGGAATCCGAAGGCGCCGCAGAGGAGCAGGTCGGTTGCCTTGAGGGCCTTGTGCCGGAGCAGGACGACGATCAGGGCGCCGAGGAGCAGGACGAGGGAGCCGGAGAGGATCACGGCCGGTCACCACCTTCCGGGTTGCTGTCGAGGGGGCTAGACACCACGTAGATGGAGCGGTCGGGGTCGTACTGCGCGGCGAGCGCGCTGATCTCGGAGTCGGGGACGTAGGCGGCGCGGACGCGGACCGGTTCGGGCTGACCTTCGTTGCGGACGTAGCCGACACCGGCCCCGGTGTGCGGGTCGGGCGAGATCAGATCGGCGTACGCGCCGCGGTCGCGGGCGCCGGAGCCGAGGACCATGTCGACCTGCGCTGCTTCGTCCATCCGCAGGGCGATGCGGTCGGGGAACAGGTTGCGCAGGTTCATCACCTCCTTGCGCGGGTCCTGGAGGGCGCCGACGAGGCAGAATCCGACCGAGCGGCCCTGGCTGGTGAGGGTGGCGATGGCCGCCTCGGCGCGGCGCCGCAGGTCGCGGTCGGACTGGTAGGCGGTGAGGAAGGCGAGTTCGTCGACCAGGAGCACGACGAACGGTGAGTCCGGGGTCGGGATGTGTGAGCGGACGAGGCCGGCGAAGGACCGGGCCCGTTCCTGCATCCGCTCGACGGCGTCCTCCAGGAGGTCGACCATGCGCTCCGGGTCGCAGGCGTACTTGGCGAAGAGGCCGACCCCGAAGGACAGTTCCATCCGCTTGGGGTCCAGCGCCCAGATCTGCACCAGCCCGCCGGCGACGGCGGGCAGCAGGCCCCGGACGATGCCCCAGAGGATCGAGCCCTTGCCAGCCCCGGTGACCCCGGCCACCAGGACGTGCGTGCCGTGCAGCCGCAGCCGCCACGGGGAGCCGTCCTCGCGGGTGCCGATCTCTACCGACGCCCACCCGGCCGACGGGCCCACCGGTTCGGACGGAGCGCCATCTCCTCGGCCAACTCGGCCGCCAGGAGCGCTACTCGACGCGAGAGCCGAAAGGCGGCGACCAGAGCCCGGAAGCTCCAGTGCCGAAGCCGCCCAGGCCGACGCGGCTGCGGTGCGAGTGCGGCGAGCAAGCGTCCGGAGGTGAAATCGGGCCCGGCGGGCGAGCGTCGCGAGCTGGTCCCACCAGGTGCGGAGCCGCTTCGCGAAGGGTGGACGGGTGGTGGTCGGTGTCGTGCGGCCGGTGGTGAAGGGTTCGGCGAGCGGGTCGACCGTCCAGGCCCGGAGCACCACGACGCCGCGGCGCGGACTGGTGATCTCGACCCTGTGGACGCGCCAGGCGTGGGCGATGCCCTGCGCGTGCTGCGCGACCTGGTCCGGCACCTGGCCGGGCAGCAGGCCGATCAGGACGTCCAGCCCGCCCGGGTGGCGGCGGATGCGCGCTATCCGCGGCCAGACGTACTCGTACGGGGCGTCGAAGCGCGGCAGGGGTGCCTGCTGCCACAGCCCGAGGGCGTAGGTCAGGTCCGGCCAGCCGCGCCGGATCCGCGAGCGCAGCGACTTCGCCCGGTACACCAGCGCGACGACCGGGCCGGCCGCGCAGAGGGTCAGGACCAAGGCGCCGCCGAGGGGGCCCAGGTGGGCGACGGCGGTGGAGTAGGCGAGCCAGGCAGCGGCCAGCAGGAGGACTGCTGCCTTGAAGCGAGGGTGGATCGGCTTGGACATGGGGGTGGTTCACCTCTTTCTCGTTGCGGAGGGAGTGGGCACCGGCCCGGCGCACGGCCGTGGTGGCGGTCGGACGCCGGGCCCGGACGGGGTGGGTCAGGCCGCCGACTTCGCCGCCGAGCGGGCAGCTGCGGGTGCGCGGAGGCCGGAGGCCCGGAACGAGTAGGCGACCCGGCCGCCGTTGTTCACGTAGGCCGTGACGGTCAGGCCGTCGAACTCGACCGGGCGGAAGGGCAGTCCGGGAGCCGCATCCGGCAGGACCGGCAGCACCGGGGCGGCGACCTTCACCCGGGCCGAGGTGTCCCGCGCCTCGGGGTCGGGGTCTACGACGGAGACCACCCAGAGCGGGTGACCGGTCGTCTTGTCGCGCGCCTGCACCTTGGCGCCGCTCTTGCTCGCCTCGAAGTCGGCGACCGGTTCGACGGAGACGGCGAAGGCGCCAGCGGGAAAGACGTCCTCGAAGCGGACGGGGATCGCGCCACGGATGGCCATGTGAGCACTCCTTGTACACCCCCCTAGACAGTCGAGGATCGACCGCCTCGAGACAGCTGTCGAGGGGGGTAGACAAGACGGTAGGCCGCAGAGGTGGCGAGTGTCTAGGGGTATATACAAAGATCTTGACGGTGCGTCAGGCCGGCCCGCGTCGATATCCGGCGGCGCCCCAGCCATCGATGTGCCAGGGTGCCTCCATGCACGACGAGACGGCGCGGCCCCAGCAGACGGAACAGCCCTGGTCGAAGGTGGATCCGCTCATCTTCGAGGGTCGGCGGCTCCAAGCCGTGATGCAGATCCGGGAGGCGTTCGGCGTGGGCCTCCACGACGGGGTCGACCTTCTCAGGGGGCGCTACGAGGCCCTCCGCAGCGAGCGCCCGGAGGGCTTCAAGGTCGAGCACGACGACTACTGGGACGGCTTCGGCACTCTGTAAGGCCGCCGCGTCAGGGCAGTTCGATCTCGTAAGCCAGTCGGGAACTGTCGGCTGCGAGCACGATGTCGGCCGTTTCGACCGCGAGTTCACCGGCCCAGTGGGTGCGTTCGATCGCGAGCACGGTTGCCCCGAGCGGGATTCCGAGCGGGCCGGACTCGGCTTCCAGGACCGGCCGGGCCGTCACGTCCTCGGTCACGCGGGTGACCGTGATGCCGATGTGCGCCATCCGCTCGACCACGCCGCGGCCGGCGAGCGGCCCGAGTTCCGGCAGGACGACGACGCTGCCCTCGGTCATCGCCAGCGGCTCCCAGCTGGTGGACAGCTGGACGGGTGCGCCGTCCGCCAGGAACACGTACTGCGACTGGATCACGGGTGCGCCCTCGGCGATGCCCAGTCGGACGGCCAGCGTGGTCGTCGCGTAGGTCTTCTGCGAGTCGTTGGTCCAGGACGGCTCGACGCCCCGTTCCCGGCTCTCGGCTGCGAACGGGCTCCCGGCGGCCTGGTAGCGGCCTCGCGCGATCCGGGCCGGCACCGGCCGAGGGCGGACGTAGGTACCGGAGCCCGGTCGCCCCTCGGCCAGACCTTCCGCGGCCAGGACGCGGAGTGCCTGGCGGACCGGCTGTTCGGACAGGCCGTGGTCACGGCACAGGTCCGCGATGCTCGGCATCCGCGATCCGGGCTCACGCGCACCCGAGAGGATCTCGGCGCGCAGTGCATCAGCAAGCCGCAGGTAAGCCGGCCGACCCAACTCCCCCATCGCGGACCTCTTCTCACGTTTCGTCACAACAGCTTGACAACCTCAGGCCCGAGCTTTCAAGCTCGGATTCGAGCTTGACTCAATGTAGTTGACCGAACGCGTCGCGAGGTGAAGGGGATACAGCCATGACTTGGATCGCCCAGTTCCCAGGAGTACCGGAGTCGGTCGGGGGTGCGCGAAAGCTGATCCGCGACGCGCTCGACTTCCTCCCGCAGGTCGACGACGCCGAGCTGATCGTCTCCGAGCTGGTCACCAACGCCATCCTGCACAGCAGGTCCGGGGCCGGCGGTGTGTTCTGGGTGGAGATCCGGCGGCGTCGCGGGTTCGTCCGGATCGCCGTCACGGACGAGGGCTCGGCCGGATCGAAGCTGGCCTACCGCAACGCCGAGGAGGTCGACGACTTCGGGCGCGGGCTGAAGATCGTGACCGAGCTCGCCGACAACTGGGGAGCCAGCAGCGAGGTCGATGACTCCCGAACGGTTTGGGCCGAGCTAGCATCCCCGACAGAGGCGACGCCTCACATCCGCACGAAGAAGTCCTCTTCACGGGGTGTATAGCCCCCTAGACAGTGACGGCTGCCGACCAGCCGCCAGGAGAACCGCGATGACCGACCACCCCCAGCACGCCGGGCTGCACCTGCGTTTGCTGATCTTGTCTATCCCCCTAGACTCTGCGCTGACAGGGCCGGACACAGGAGGAGACGTGGCGGGAGAGACGCAGCGGATCGCCGCCATCAGGGATCCGTTCGCGCTGTTGCGGGCGGCCACGGTGCGGCTGGCCGAGGCTCAGCAGGAGGTCACCGAGCTGTCGCGGCTCCGGCAGCGGGTGATCTCCGAGCTGCACGACCAGGGCATGTCGTACGCGCAGATCGCCGCCGAGGCCGGACTGACCCGCGGCCGGATCCACCAGCTCAAGCAGTCCGCACCGGCACCCGAGGGCGCGTTCCTCGGGAACGCCCGGCTCATCATCGCCACTCCGCTCAAGCAGGAGGCCGGCAACTCCCGTCCGGTCCTGGCCGCCGAGGACTTCTCCGCGGCCCAGCGCCTCGGCGACCTCGCCCGCTCCTACAAGCTGGACCCGAGCTTCGAGCACGTGCCCATCGGCGGGGAGATCGACCTCAACCGCGAGGACATGATCGTCATCTGCGGCCCCCGGCTCTCCAGCCACGTCGCCGACGTCCTCGCCCAGGACCCGTCGATCAGCTTCGAGCGCGCCGAGGACGGCCCGTGGACGCTCCGCGACCACGAGTCCGGTATCTCCTACCGCGCTGGCATGGACTCGACCCCGAAGACCAACTCGGACGTCGCCTATTTCGGCCGGCTCCCTCGCCCGGACGGCCAGGGCCTGATCATGGTCCTTACCGGGATCCACCCGCAGGGCAGCCTTGGCGTCGTCCACCTGATCGTCAATGATCTCGCGGACCTCTACCGCCAGGTCGGGACCGAGAGGTTCTCCGTCCTGGTGAACGTGGACTACGACCCGGCGAACAACGAGCCCGTCAACGTTCGTCTGCTGTCGCCGTTCTACCGTCACCAGGCAGACTGAGACCGTGCATCTGGAGATCGCCACCGAGCCCGCCCACCCGCAGCGTCCCAACGAGGACTTCACCGCCGCCAGCCCGAGCGCCGTCGTCCTGCTCGACGGTGCCGGCACCCCGGCCGGATCCGACTGCGGCTGCACCCACGGCGTCGCCTGGTACGTCTCCCGACTGGGCGTCAGCCTGCTGGCAGCCGTGACCAACCAGCCGGACCGGGCGCTGACCGACTGCCTCGCCGACGCGATCGCGCAGACCGCCGAGCTGCACGTCGACACCTGCGACCTCAGCCACCCGGGCACGCCCTCGGCCACGGTCGTCGCGGTGCGGCTGGCGGACGAGGTCGTCGAGTACCTGGTCCTGGCCGACTCCACCCTCGTCCTGGAACACACCGACGAGCGGGGCCCGGTGGCCGTCACCGATGACCGCGAGGCACTGGTCGGTGCGGCCCTGCGCGGAGCCATGGACGCCGAGACCGCCGGCACTGCCGAACACGCCACCGCCCTGCGCGCCTACGTCGAAGCCATGCGGGCCCACCGCAACCAGCCCGAGGGCTTCTGGGTCGCAGCCGCCGACCCCGCAGCCGCGTACGCCTCACTCACCGGCAGCGTGCCCCGGGCCGACCTCACCGGGGTGACCCTGCTGAGCGACGGCGCGTCCCGCCTGGTCGACCGCTTCGAACTCGCCGACTGGGCCGAGGCCCTGCGGCTGATCCGCGAGCAGGGCCCCGCTGCGCTGATCCGCGAGGTCCGGACCGCCGAGCTGAGCGACACCGAAGGCCGGCGCTGGCCCCGCGGCAAAACCCACGACGACACCGCAGTCGTCCGCGTCACGCTGTAACCGCAAACCCCCGAAACCTCTCCGGGGTCACTGCCGAATTCAGCTGTACCAGGTCAAGGGCGCGCAAGCGCGCCGCTGCCCCGTCCGCGGCGGCCGACGCCGGGCGTGCGGGCTGGCGCCCGGTCCCGGCGCGACCGTCAGAACGGGGCAGCAGGGTGGCTGGGGCCGGCGGCTCCGCGGTTTTACCCACCTGCCAGGCCCGGGACCCGCGCCGGGCAAGACCGGGGGGCCACTCGGCCACATTGCGGCCAGGTCCAAGACCTGCCCGAGATCGCGGGCCAGCTTACGGCCCCCCGATCATGCCCGGCCCCAGACCAGACAGGACACCGGCCAAAACCGCTCCGCCGCCCGTTGCAGCCCCTTACTCGCTGACGCGCTCGTTCTTCGCCGTCGTGTGGCGAGCGGTACGCCTGAGCTCCCAAACGCGGACCAGGTCCCGCATGAGACCGAGCGTCACGGTCGCAAGCTCCAGAAGATGATCAATAGTCAACTGCTCCACTGTCGCTCCACTTAGTGGTTGCTAGATGCCCTAGGGCCGGACCCTCAGTAGATGCAACCGCCAGACAGAGATGCCAGCTCTGTGGACAATGGTGGAAGACTATGGAAAGACGTGCAAGCCTTGCGCGCTAGGGAGCACATGTGCAAGCAGACGGAACGTCTCCGGAAGCGAAATTCGGGGAATGGATGCGCCGAATCAGGGCGCGCGCCGGACAACCAACGTTTGCTGAAATTTCCGCATGCAGCGCACAAGTCTCGGACGGCAGGGCCATCCCCGTCTCAACCATCCACAAAGCCTTCGATGGGCGCCGGCTCCCTAGCCTGGACAATTCAGTTCTGATTGCACGGGCACTTGTACACCATGAGGGTGGCCGCCTCATGAGCATGACAGCCATTCGGGATGAATGCCGCAGTAGATGGCAGGATGCCCGCTACCAGATTTCGCTGCAAAGAATGCCAGGGTACGACCTCGATGATAATCGCGAGCAGGTACCCAAGGATCCCAAGGAATTCCTCACCGGTGAGGAATTCTCGTTCCTAGAGGACTATAAGAGAATTATTGCCAGGTCACTAAACCGGCTTGAGATATTCGGCGTAACCCTAAGCCGGCCTGATTTCCATTACCCGTTGAGCACGGCCTACATTAGCCTTTCCGTTTCGAGCTCCAATCTAGAGATTTTGGCAGACTCGAAGATGGGCTCCGAGCTTCGCGTCGAGGAGGCCATGGGCCCCTTGAGGAAAATCCTCATTCGGGGAGACGCCGGATCGGGGAAGACTACGCTTCTAAAAAGAGTGGCAGTTGGCTCGTCCGCATCTGATTTCTCCGACAAAATGGCAGGATGGAATGGCCTAATTCCGTTCTATATCCCCCTCCGCCATTATGCCGACCGGAGCCTCCCGAGCCCAAATGAATTCTTTGAGTATGCGGCACCGATTCTGAAGGATTCGACTCCACCCGGCTTGTCGACGAAGCTCCTGAAGTCTGGAAAGGCCGTAGTCCTTATCGACGGGATCGATGAAGTATCAAACCATCGCCGTGATGAGGTCCGCAACTGGCTAGAGCAACTCAACGTCGTTTACGAAGGCGCCAGATTCATTGTCACATCAAGGCAGGCGGCAATTCAGCACGACTGGCTGAAAGAATCAAACTTCGTCCCGCTAGAGCTTCTTCCCATGGGACTCGCCGATCAAGCGTCCTTCATTCATCATTGGCACAGTGCCATGATCTCTGGATCTTCAGATGCAGAAACTAGACTTAGTCTGGCGAACCATAAACAAGCGCTAATGGAAAAGATCTCTCAGCGCCGAGAGCTTCGTAGGATTGGCAACAACCCCTTGCTCTGCGCCCTCATCTGTGCCCTTCACTGGGATCGGGATATGCACCTTCCCGACGATCGCATGAAGCTCCTGGAAGCTGCGCTTGACATGTTGCTAGCTCGGCGGGATGTTCACCGAAATATTGTAGGCGTGGAAGGCGTCGAGATAGCCGTCCGGGTACAGGAGAGCCTACTCCAGCGCATTGCCTACTGGATGATCAGAAATGATCTTGCCGAAGTCGACCACGCCCAGGCCATTGAACGAATCACTAAGTACCTACCTGGAATGACCGATTCCCTGCAAGATCCCAAGCGCGTCTTCAGCCACCTCCTGATACGCACTGGCCTACTCCGGGTGCCCGCGCCAGGCCGCGTCGATTTCGTTCATCGATCATTCCAAGAGTACCTTGCAGCCCGCCAATTGCTCGATGAGGACGACCTGCCGTTTCTCATTAAGCATGCACATGAAGACAACTGGCAGGATGTTACGGTTATGGCCGCTGGGCACGCGCGCGAGAGCGAGCGAAACAAGCTAATTCGCGGACTGCTAAAACGAGCCTCTCGCGACAAGAAGAATAGAGCTCGCCTACTCGTGCTCGCGGTTGATAGTGTTGGAAATTCTCCAGCACTCGATCCCGACATTAGACAAGAGGCGCGTCTGAGGGCGGCTGAACTGGTTCCACCAAGCAACCTTGTGCAAGCATCGGCCTTGGCGACTCTTGGTGAGGTAGTGTTGGACCAGCTGCCGGGGCCTAGCGGCCTCACCCCTGAAGAGGCGACAGCCACACTGAGGACATGCATTCTTGTGGGGACTCCTTCATCAATGCCAATAATGGCACGATTCGCAACTAGTGCGACCCCCCAGATCGAGCGAGATCTGATTAAGGCATGGGCTGACTTCGATCGGGAGGCATATGGGCGCCTAGTTCTTTCGGAGCTTCCCTGGCATAGTCGCCTAGAGGCGACTTCGCAAGACTTTCGGCATGTAGGATTTTTTCGGAATCTAGAGTCACTTGTCGTTTTAGAGGCTCAGGCGTCATATCGAAACTTGATGGCACTGAAGAAGCTACGCCAACTGGCCGTGAAAGGCCCGCTCTCTGACTTGACTGGAATGTCCGGCCATGCATCGATTGAGCGGTTGTTTATATCCGGCTCCGGCTTCGAGGCGGCCATTTCTCAACTGGATCTTCCAAGGCTAGAATCTCTTTTCGTTGGCCGAAGTCTTAACATTGGCCGGGAAGCTCCTCTGGAAGAATACCCCTGTATCTCTCTCGTTCATTCCACGCAGGGGGGTGTGTCCAAAAGCCTGGATGATGGCGCATGGAAGCGTCTGTCTATGGAGATTTCGAAATGGCCAAAGGAAAGCCGCTCCAGGCTGAAGTCTTTGGGTTTTGATGCATGGCTCGGATCAAGCTCCGCCGTCGAGATACTTACCCTCCTTCCGGGATTGAAATGTCTATCGATTACGTCAGTAGGGATGCCTGATGCTGGCGATTTGAACAGACTTCTCGCCGTAGTCCGAAATAAATCGTCTATTGATCGAGTCATGATTCATATCGCCAACATCGGCATAGGGGGTGCCATGTCACTTAAATTTGATCTGGCGCTTATACCCACCCATCCGCATTGGGATATATCGCCACAGCATCCATTTATCCTGCCCGATCGCGGGAATGTCGGAGATGGATCGATCATGTCCTGCGTCCGAGTCTCCTGAATACTTCCTGCTGGCATGACGCCCTGGGGCGACTAGCCAGCTAGTCCTCCGCTGGCCGCCGGGAGGACGTCCTCCCCGATAGCGCGGTCCTCCCCCTGCGGGCTGGGGGCTGCGCGCCAGATGCGTGCCAGTTGGGCGGTCAGTGGCGGCTATCAAGGGCAACCGGCAAGCAGGGGTGGACGACTGGGCTGCACGCACGCGGGATCAGGACTACGCAAGTCCGGCCGCACCGCCCTCCAGAGGCGGATGTCCGGTGGCCGGCAGGTGCAAAGCTCCGCCGAGCCAGTGCGTCCGTGTGGCCCAGTGGGCGAAATCTCGCCAACTCGTTGTGATTTGGCAGCGCTTATCTGCATCGTTCTGCGCTTACTTGCTACGTCAGAGCGGATGGCCCTGAATCGGAGTTCTCCTGTCAGGGGAACGAGCGAGCGCCAGCTTGTGTCATCCGTGCTGATCAGCGTGAGCCACTTGGCCCAGTTGTTCCCGTGTCAGTGGAAGAACCGGAGACGCCGGGGCCGCGAACAACATGCGTCCTGTTCAAGGTGGTTGCCGTGCTCGGATGGCAGATGGACCTGTAGCTTCGTGGCGACCGAGGCCGACTGGCCCGAAATGAACATGCCCGCCGGCCGCATCGGCTGGACACCATGCGCGGCACAGGCGGGCACTGGATGTTCTGGATGGAGACACCCAAGATGAGTCTGACTCCTGTCCCATGCTCTCTGTCAATCCGGGAGCCTCGCCCCTGGACCGTGGCAGTGATCGTTGTCGTGGTGGTCCTCAAGGCACCTGCCTCTGAGTTGCCGCCACTGCTTCCGGGGTTGGCAGCGCTTGTGGCGCTGTTGCTGGGCAGTGGCGGTACAGCAGCGAAGTACAGCAACCGTGGCGGTCGTGGCTGACTGTCGGCGGACGCCATAGGCTGGGCGATCAGGACGTGAGACCTCAGCGACCGCCCCGCCGGTAGTTCGCATCGAGGGGGTCAGGGGTTCGAATCCCCTCAGCTCCACCCAACGGAAGTCCCGCCCGATCGTTCTGATCGGGCGGGACTTCTGCGTTGTGCGGTCGACGTGGGCGAGGGATCGGGTCGGACGGCGGGTCAGAGGGGGCGTGGGGGCGGCCCGGTGGGGGCGGGAGCGGGGAGCTTCACCCGATCGGGCGAGTTTTCGGTGGCCGTCCGGGAGGGGGCGGTGTGGCCGCCTAACCTCGTGACGGATCATCAGGCGCGCGGCCGGAGCCGTTGCCCGCCATCGTCGACGAAGGGCCGACGCACGTGTCGCAGCCGTTTGAACTGCCGGACTTCTACCTGCCGTACCCGGCCCGGCTCAACCCGCATCTGGAGGAGGCCCGGGAGCACACCAAGGGGTGGGCCCGCGGGATGGGGATGCTGGAGGGCTCGGGCGTCTGGGACGAGCACGATCTCGACTCGCACGACTACGCCCTGCTCTGTGCCTACACCCACCCCGACTGCGACGGGCCGACGCTCTCGCTGGTGACGGACTGGTACGTGTGGGTCTTCTTCTTCGACGACCACTTCCTGGAGGTCTTCAAGCGCCCGCAGGACCGCAAGGCCGGCAGGGAGTACCTCGACCGGCTGCCGGCCTTCATGCCGATGGACCTGGCGGACGGCTTCCCCGAGCCGACCAACCCGGTCGAGGCGGGCCTCGCCGACCTGTGGGCCCGCACGGTGCCGGCCATGTCGCTGGCCTGGCGCGAGCGCTTCGCCGAGAGCACCAGGAACCTGCTGGACGAGTCTGACTGGGAGCTCGCCAACATCGACATCCACCGGATCGCCAACCCGGTCGAGTACATCGAGATGCGCCGCAAAGTCGGCGGCGCGCCCTGGTCCGCCGGTCTGATCGAGTACGCGGCGCAGGCCGAGGTGCCGGCCTCGGTGGCCCACTCCCGTCCGCTGCGGGTGCTCAGGGACGCCTTCTCCGACGGCGTCCACCTGCGCAACGACCTGTTCTCCTACGAGCGGGAGATCCTGGACGAGGGCGAGCTGAGCAACGGCGTCCTGGTCCTGGAGACCTTCCTGGACTGCACCACCCAGGAGGCCGCGGACGCCGTCAACGAGCTGCTCACCTCGCGCCTCCAGCAGTTCGAGAACACCGCGCTCACCGAGCTCGGCCCGCTGTTCGCCGAGAAGGCGCTCGATCCGCCGGGCGCCGCCCGGGTGCTGGCGTACGTCAAGGGCATGCAGGACTGGCAGGCCGGCGGTCACGAGTGGCACATGCGCTCCAGCCGGTACATGAACGGCAGCGCGCAGGGCGCGGCGGCGGCCACCCGGTGGGAGCCGTACCGGATCGGCGGCATCGGCACCACGGCCGCGGACCTCGCCCGGGCCACCGGGCTGCTGGACGCGGGCAGCCGCCGGCGCAGCCACGGCCACGTGCCGTTCCAGAGGACCGGGCCCTCGCAACTGCCGGACTTCTCCATGCCGTTCCCGCTCACCCTCAGCCCGCACCTGGACCGGGCCCGGCGGAACCTGGTCGACTGGTGCCACCGGATGCGCCTGCTGGAGATCCAGCCGGGGGACCCGGGCTCGCACGTGTGGACCGAGGCGAAGCTGCTCGACTACGACCTCCCGCTGTGCGCCGCGGGCATCCACCCGGACGCCTCGCCGGAGGAGCTGGACCTCACCTCGGGCTGGCTGGCCTGGGGCACCTACGCGGACGACTACTACCCGGTGGTCTTCGGCCGCACCCGGGACCTGGCCGGCGCGAGGGCCGCCACCGAGCGGCTGGCGGCCTTCATGCCGGTCGGGGGCGAGCCCGTCCCGGTGCCGCTGACCGCGATGGAGCGGGGCCTGGCCGACCTCTGGGAGCGGACGGCGGCCCCGATGCCGGTCGGGCACCGCCGCAGGTTCCGCCGGACCGTCGAGGACATGACCGCCAGCTGGCTGTGGGAGCTGGCCAACCAGGCGCAGAACCGTATCCCCGATCCGGTGGACTACCTGGAGATGCGCCGGGCGACCTTCGGCTCCGACCTCACCATGAGCCTGTGCCGCCTCGCGCACGGGGACGAGGTCCCGCCGGAGATCTACCGGAGCGGGCCGATGCGTTCGCTGGAGAACGCGGCCGCCGACTACGCCTGCCTGGTCAACGACGTCTTCTCGTACCAGAAGGAGGTCGAGTACGAGGGCGAGTTCCACAACGCCGTCCTGGTGGTGCAGAACTTCTTCGACTGCGACTACCCGACCGGGCTGGGCATGGTCCACGCGCTGATGACCTCGCGGATGGAGCAGTTCCAGCACGTCGCCGGGACGGAGCTGCCCCTGCTGTACGAGGGGTACGAACTGGGCCCGCGGGCGCGGGAGATCCTCGACGGCTACGTGAAGGAGCTGGAGAACTGGCTCTCCGGCATCCTCAAGTGGCACCAGGACTGCCGCCGGTACGGCGAGGCGGACCTGGTCCGGCACTTCGCCCCCGAGTTCCCCGGCCGGGTCAGGCCGGCGGCGGCCCCGGGCGGGGCGGACCGGTTCGCCCCGAGCGGGCTCGGCACCTCGGCCGTCCGCATCCTCGAACTGCTCGGCACCGGCCGCTGAGCCCCGGGCCCCTGCCGCCCCCGCCCCCGCCCCAGCCGCCGCGGTGCGGGCGGCAGGCCGGCCTCAGCCGACCGGTGCGGGCTCTGGACGGCCGGCGGTCGGTGCCGCGGCCCGGGTCCGGCGCTCCAGGAGGACCGAGACGACGGCGAGGACCAGGGCGGACGCCGCCAGCAGGGCGCCGACCCAGTTGGGGGCGGTGGCGCCGAGCCCGGCCGTGAGGACCAGACCGCCGAGCCAGGCGGCGAGGGCGTTGCCCAGGTTGAAGGCGCCGATGTTGACGGCCGAGGCGAGGGTGGGGGCGTCGGCCGTCTGGTCCAGGACGCGCTTCTGCAGCGGCGGGACGGTGGCGAAGCCGAAGGCGCCGATCAGCGGGATGGTGATCGCGGCGAGCGGCTTGCTGTGCGCGGTGACGGTGAACAGGGCGAGGACCACCGCGAGCGAGCCGAGGGCCACGAAGAGCATCGGCATCAGCCGGCGGTCGGCGTAGCGGCCGCCGACCAGGTTCCCGGCCACCATGCCGAGCCCGAAGAGCACCAGCAGCCAGGTCACCGAGCCGTCCGCGTACCCGGCGGCCCCGGTCATCATCGGCGCGATGTAGGTGATGGCGGCGAACACGCCGCCGAAGCCGAGCACGGTCATCGCCATCGCCAGCACCACCTGGACGTTGCGGAACGCGGCCAGTTCGCGCCGGATCCGGGCCTCGCCGCGGCGGGGCGGCTCGTCCTGCGGGATGAGCGCGGCGACGCCGAGCAGCCCGAGCACGCCGAGTCCGGCCACCAGGGCGAAGGTGAAGCGCCAGCCGAGCTGCTGGCCGATCAGGGTGCCGAGCGGGACGCCGACCACGTTGGCCACGGTCAGGCCGGTGAACATCAGGGCGATGGCGCCGGCCTGCTTGTGCGGCGCGACGAGCCGGGCGGCGACGATCGAGCCGATGCCGAAGAACGTGCCGTGGGCGAGCGAGGCGATCACCCGGCCGGTGAGCATCACCCCGATGGTGGGGGCGACGGCGGAGACCAGGTTGCCGGCGATGAACAGGCCCATCAGGGCCGTCAGCATCCGCTTGCGGCTGATCCGGGTGCCGATCACGGCGAGCAGGGGGGCGCCGACCACCACGCCGAGGGCGTAGCCGGTGGTGAGCAGTCCGGCGGTGGGGATGGAGACGCCGTAGGACGCGGCGACGTCCGGCAGCAGTCCCATGATCACGAATTCGGTGGTGCCGATGCCGAAGGCGCCGATGGTGAGCGCCAGGAGGGCGAGTGGCATGGCGAGGCCTCTCGGTGTTGTCGCGGGCGGGGTTGACGGGCTCCGACAGTAATTGCAGACGCCGATACTTGCAAGCGCTGTCTATTGCTTACGCCGTATGTGCGCGTCCGCCGTCTCTTGCGGACGTCGACTACCCTGGCGGTACGACCCCGAAGGGAGCTGGTGGTCCCGATGACACGACCGCAGCCCGGTCTGGCCCAGGGCTGGTGCGCCCTGTCCGCCCTGCACGGCCGGATCGAGACGCACGTGGAGCGGGCGCTGCAGGCCTCGCACGAGCTGAGCGTCCGCGAGTTCTCGCTGCTGGAGGTGCTCAGCGCGCAGCACGAGGGCGAGGGCGGCCACTTCCGGATGCACGAGCTGGCCGACGCCGTGGTGCTGAGCCAGAGCGCGACCACCCGCCTGGTCTCCCGGCTGGAGGAGCGCGGCCTGCTCACCCGTTACCTGTGCGCCACCGACCGCCGGGGCATCTACACCGACGTGACCTCGACCGGGCTCGCCCTGCTGGAGCAGGCCCGCCCGGTCAACGACGCGGCGCTGCGGGAGGCCCTGGCCGCCGCCGAACAGCGGGCCGAGCTGGCGCCGCTGGTCGCCGCCGTCCGCGCCCTGGACGTACCGGGACCGGCACCGCGCCGGCCCGCGCCGGTCGGCTGAACGGCCGACGGGGCACGACTGCGGAGGACGGCCGCGGAGGACGACCGCCGGGGACGGCGACCACGGAGCGCATGCCGAAGGCCCGGCCGGAGTGGATCCGGCCGGGCCTTCGGTGTGCGGTGGACCGCCGGTCGTCAGGGCTGCGACCCCGGGCCCTGCGGTGTCACGACCGGTACGGGTCGTGCTGGGGCGCCTGCGTCTGGCGGGGCACCGGCGCCGGGCCGGCCGGGCGCCGCCCGCGCGGGTGGCGGGTCAGGGTGTAGCCCGCGACCCCGGCCAGGGCGGCCAGGGCGCCGCCCGCCAGCGTCCAGAACCAGCGGGTGTTCCAGCCGGAGAAGATGTCCGAGTACCAGTGGGACTCGGGCTCGACCGGCGCGGCGGCCCGGGTGGTGGAGGCGGACGGGGCGGCGGTGGCCCCGGCGGCGGCGGTGGCGCCGGCGTTGACCGGCGGCACCAGCGGAGCCTTCAGCGAGCCGCCCTCCGGCTGGGCGTCGTCCGCCCCGCCCTTGGCGGTGACGTGCAGCTGCACCTGGGCGGCCAGGCCCAGGTCCTGCTGCGGGACGTCGGCGACCGACAGCCGGACGTAGTACGTGCCCGGCAGCGGGTCACCGGACCACGGCTCGGCCCAGGACCGGATCTGCCGCAGCGTGCAGCTCAGCGCCACCGTGGCGGCGCTCTGCTGGGCGGTGGCGTCCTGTGGCCCGGCGGTGCAGGACTGGCGGCGGCGCAGGCCGTCGAACAGCTCCACCGACCAGGTCTGCGGCCCGGTGCGGTCGGCCGAGGGCGGCAGGGTGACGGTGACCTGCACGGTGTCGGTCTGGCCCTCGGAGGCGGCGAACGCCCAGTACAGGTAGTCGCCGGTGGAGGCGGCCACCTTGGCGTCCTGCCCGGGGGCCAGGGTGGCCGCGGTCAGGAAGGTGGTGCCCGCGGTGGTCACCGGACCGGCCGACGTCGACGCGGACGGCGAGGGGGAGGCGGAGGGCGAGGCGGCCGAGGCCGCCGGTGCGGCCAGGGCGGTCAGGCCCAGGGCGAGCGCGGAGGCCGCGAGGGCCGGGGCGCGCAGGGCGGTGGGTGTCGTACGCATCGTCAGTTCTCCCGCCAGACGGCGATTCGCCAGCGTGCCACCCAGCCGAAGACCAGCCCGGTGAGCAGCCCGGCCAGGGTCAGCGTGAGCAGCAGGATCCAGCCGCGGCCGAGGCCCATGGCCGGACCGTCGGGGGCGGGCGAGGCGGCTGCCACGTCCACGGTCAGCTCCAGCGGCAGTCCGGGTTCGGCCTGCACGCCCGCCTGGGCGGCGAAGGAGTTGCTGACGATCAGGCAGACCGTGCCGTCGGCGCCGGGCTTGCCGGTCGCGGACGGGGAGGCGCTCCGGGAGCCGTCCGTGGTGCCGGGGGCGGACCAGCGCACGCCGGTGGAGGCGACGTCGGTGCGTCCGCTGCCGGCGTCGGTGCCGCGGACGAGCTCCTGGCCGGCCGCGTCGGTGGCCTGGAGCAGCACCCCGTAGTCCCGGGCGACCGCCCGGTCGGGGGTGACGCTGACCGAGGCGCGCAGCTCCTGGCCGGGCTTGACGGGCACCCGGTACACGCGGTGCTCGGAGAACTTCTCACGGTCCGCGTAGACGCCCGGGGTGAGCACCGGCGCGGTCTCGCACTTGTCGGTGCCGGTGGTCTTGGCCGGCGTCACGTTGTGGGTCTCGGCGGCCCGGCCGACCAGCTGCGTCACCTTCTGGGTCAGCTGCTCCTGGGTGCGGACGTCGGTGTAGGTGCCGCCGGTCGCGTTGGCGATGCACAGCAGCTGCTGGCGGGTCTTGTCGTCGTGCGCCAGGCCGAGGGTGTCGACCACCAACGGGATGCCCCGGGCGGCGAGTTCGCGCGCCACGTCGCACGGGTCCGGCGGGGCGCAGGAGTCCTCGCCGTCGGTGATCAGCACCACCCGGCGGGTGGTCGGGCCGTCACCGAGGTCCTGGGCGGCGCCGCGCAGGGCGAGCCCGATCGGGGTCCAGCCGGTGGGGCGCAGGGTGGCCACCGCGGTCTTCGCCTCGACCTTGTTGGTCTTCCCGACCGGGAAGAGCTGCTTGGTGTCCTTGCAGCCCTCGGCCTTGTCGCCGCCGGGGTAGGTGGCGCCCAGGGTGCGGATGCCGAAGTCGGTCTCGGCCGGGAGCGCGTCGATGACCTCGCTCAGGGACTTCTGGGCGACCGAGATCCGGCTCTTGCCCTGGATGTCCTCGGCCCGCATGGAGCCGCTGACGTCGAGGACGAGGTCGACCTTGGGTGCCTCGCGGGTGGCGGCAGCGCCGCCGCTGGGTTCGTCGGCGTGTGCCGGCAGACCGCTGAGTACCGCACCGGCGGCTATCGCCAGTGCGGCCAGCAGGCCTGCCGGCCGGGCCGGCCGTCGGGATCGGGTGTTGGTCACGGCTCGAATCCTATGGATCATCAGTTGGGAACGCCCAATGCGGACCGTTCCGCGAACCACCGTGCGGGGAACGCGGGCGAGGGGGAGCCGGTGAGGCCGGGCGGGGTCGGCGAGCGGTACGGCCGGCGCGGCGCCGGTGGCGGGCCGGCGCGCCGCGTGGTGGCCCGGCGGGGCCGTGCGGGCAATCGCGGACACACCGGTAGGAACCCCTATAAATATGGCTAATCCTCGTTAGGGTGCTCGCAGAGCCGAGCCCCTCGTGCACCAGTGGGAAGGACCACCCGTGAGCAACCTCTTCGCGATCGCCTATCCGGACCTCGCCACCGCCCAGCAGGTCCGCGAGGAGGCGATCGGCCTGCAGAAGCAGCGGTTGATCGAGCTGGAGGACATCGTCGTGGTGGAACGCCGCGAGGACGGCCGGATCAAGCTGCACCAGGCGGTCTCCACCACCGGCGCGGGCGCCGCCTCCGGCGCGCTGTGGGGCGGGGTGATCGGACTGCTGTTCTTCATGCCGTTCCTGGGGGCGGCGATCGGCGGCGCCACCGGGGCGGCGGTCGGCGCCGCGACGGACGTCGGCGTCGACGACACCTTCATGCGGCAGGTCGGCGAGAACCTGGCGCCGGGCAGCGCCGCGGTGTTCCTGCTGGTCCGCAGGGCCACCGCGGACAAGGTCGTCCCGGCGCTGGCCCGTTTCGGCGGCCGGATCCTGCAGACCTCGCTGACCGGTGAGGAGGAGGAGCACCTGCGCGAGGCCGTCAGGGCGGCGCAGGGCTCCACGGTCTGACCCGAGGTCATCGTCCGGGGCGGACGGTCCGGTGCCCGATCGCCCGCACCGCATCCCCGCCGCAGGATCCCCGCCGCAGGACAGGACGCCCGTGGCCACACCCTCAGCGACCGCCCGGGCCGGCGCCCCCTCGGGGCGGCCGGTCCGGACCCGCCGCAACACCGAACTCGCGCTGCTGGTCGCGGCGGTGCTGATCTCCGTCTTCGGCTACGTCGAGGTCGGGGTGAACATCGACGGCAGCGCGCCCGCGGACGTGGCCGGCTACGGGATCGCGCTGGGGGTGCTCGCGCTGCTGGCGCACGCCGTGGTGCGTTGGCGGACGCCGTACGCGGACCCGCTGCTGCTGCCGATCGCGATCCTGCTCAACGGCATCGGACTGGTCGTCATCTACCGGCTCGACCGGGCCACCCCGCGGAGCTCGGCGGCCCCCACCCAGCTGCTCTGGTCCGCCCTCGGGGTGGCCCTGTTCATCGCGGTGGTGCTGTTCCTGCGCGACCACCGGATCCTGCAGCGCTACGCCTACGTCGGCGCCCTGGTCGCGCTGGTGCTGCTGGTGCTGCCGATCGCCTTCCCGCCGGTGTACGGCTCGCGGATCTGGATCACCATCGGGCCGCTGTCCTTCCAGCCGGGGGAGTTCGCGAAGATCCTGCTGGCGGTCTTCTTCGCCGCCTACCTCGCCGTGCACCGGGACGCGCTCGCCCTGACCGGCCGCAGGGTGCTGTGGTTCCAGCTGCCGCGCGGGCGGGTGCTGGGCCCGGTGCTGCTGATCTGGGCGGCGTTCGTCGGAGTCCTGGTGCTGGAGACCGACCTCGGCACCTCGCTGCTGTTCTTCGGCCTGTTCGTGGTGATGCTGTACGTGGCCACCGCCCGTACCGGCTGGATCGCCATCGGGCTCTTCCTGGCGGCGGTCGGCGCGGTCGGGGTGGGCTGGCTCTCCCCGCACGTGCACGGCCGGGTGACCGACTGGCTGGACCCGCTCGGCTCGATCGCGGCCGGCCGGGGGGCCAACCAGATCGCCCAGTCGCTGTTCGCCTTCGCCTGGGGCGGACTGCTCGGCACCGGCCTCGGCCTCGGCCGGTCGATCCTGATCGGCTTCGCGGCCAAGTCGGACTTCATCCTGGCCACCGTCGGGGAGGAGCTGGGGCTGGCCGGCCTGATGGCGCTGCTGCTGCTCTACGCGCTGCTGATCTCGCGGGGTTTCAGGACCGGCATCGCGCTGCGGGATCCGTTCGGCCGGCTGCTGGCGATCGGCCTGGCCGCCATCGTCGGCCTGCAGGTCTTCGTGGTGGCCGGCGGGGTGCTCGACCTGATCCCGCTGACCGGGATGACCCTGCCCTTCATCGCGCAGGGCGGCTCGTCCGTGGTGACCAACTGGATCATCGTCGCGCTGCTGGTGCGGATGAGCGACGTGGCCCGCCGCCCGCCGCCGGCCGAGGAGGTCTGATGCGCCGTCGGGAGCGGGCGACGGGCGACTCCGCGGGCGGGCCGCAGGGCCTGCCGGGGATCTCCACCACCGGCCGGCGGGCCGGCACCTTCTGCGTGCTGCTCATCGTGGCCCTGGCCGCGCAGGCGACCCGGGTGCAGGTCTTCCAGAAGCACGAGCTGGACCACAACGCGGCCAACCAGCGGCTCACCATCCAGCGTTACGACCAGCCCCGCGGCAACATCCTGGTGGCGGGCGAGCCGGTGACCGGCTCCGAGCCGACCGGCGGCCGCTACGACTACCGGCGCACCTACCCCCACGGCTCCCGGTACGCCGCCGTCACCGGCTTCTCCTCCCAGACCTACGGCAACACCCAGCTCGAAGGGGTCTACGACGACCTGCTCTCCGGCACCGACAGCCGGCTCGCGAGCTGGGCGCTCTGGGACGCGGTCGCCCGCCGGCAGAACCCGGGCGGCGACGTCCACACCACGATCGACCCGGCGGCCCAGCAGGCGGCGCTCACCGGGCTCGGCCGCCAGCAGGGCGCGGTCGTCGCGCTCGAACCGGCCACCGGCCGGATCCTGGCGCTGGCCAGCACGCCCTCGTACGACCCGGGCAGCTTCGCCGGGTCGGGCGCCGCCGACCAGCAGGCCTGGGACCGGCTGCAGGCCGACACCGACCAGCCCATGCTGAACCGGGCGTTGCGGCAGATCTACCCGCCCGGCTCCACCTTCAAGGTGGTCACCGCGGCGGCCGCGCTGGCGAACGGGGTGGTCGAGGACATCGACGCGCCGACCGGCGCGCCCTCCCCGTACGTGCTGCCGGGCACCACCACCACGCTGGTCAACGACACCTCGGCGTGCGACCGGCCGAACCTGTCGCTGAACACCGCGATGGTGCTCTCCTGCAACAGCGTGCTGGGCTACCTGGGGGTGCAGGTGGGGTTGGAGGGGATGGTGTCGATGGCCGAGAAGTTCGGCTTCAACGACGCCGAGCTGGACGTCCCGGTGCGGGCCGCGCGCAGCAACTTCGACACCGCGATGAACGAGTCCCAGCTCGCGCTCTCCTCGATCGGCCAGTACGACACCGCGGCGACCCCGCTGGTGATGGCGATGGTCGCGGCGGGGGTCGCCAACGGCGGGCGGGTGATGCATCCACAGCTTGTGGACAAGCTGACGAAGAGCGACGGCAGCTCCGTCCAGGTCATGGAGCCGGTCGTCTACCGGGAGGCGATGAGCGCCGCGGTGGCCGGACAGGTGCAGCGGCTGATGATCGACGTGGTGGAGGACGGCACGGGCCGCAACGCCCGGATCCCCGGGGCCACCGTCGGCGGCAAGACCGGCACCGCCCAGCACGGGGTCGGCAACGCCGGGACGCCGTTCGCCTGGTTCATCTCCTGGGCCCGGCCGAGCGGCTCTGACGCGGTGCCGCCGGTCGCGGTGGCCGTGGTGGTCGCCGACAGCGACGCCACCGACGTGACCGGCGGCAGACTGGCGGCACCGATCGCCAAGTCGGTCATGCAGGCCGTGCTGAACGGCCACTGACCGGGACTCGCTGCGCGAGATGTCCGAATTGTCGGGTCGGATGTGACGATCCGTACAAGGCGGACCCCGCCGCGTACCGTTTGCGCCACTGGTGCATTCGCGGGGTACTGTCCCATCTTTGTTCGGTTGGTCCCGAATGGCACCCACGGGCGGCCGGTGACCAGTCGAACGACCACCCTCGACCCCCGCCCAGAAAGGCCGCGCTTTGGCCAGCACCACCGACCTCGGCCGGCAAGTCCTCAGACGCAAGCCCGTCGCCGCCCTGCTCGCCGAGAGCGAGGGCCGCGAACCGCTCCCCACCGGGGCGCCGGAGGGCGGCGGCCGCTCCGGCATACACCTGCGCCGCTCGATCGGCCTCTGGCAACTGTCCGCGATCGGCATCGGCGCGACCGTCGGCACCGGCATCTTCTTCGTGCTCAGCGACGCGGTGCCGCAGGCCGGTCCGGCCGTCATCGTCTCGTTCCTGCTGGCCGCCGTCACGGCCGGGCTGACCGCCCTGTGCTACGCCGAGATGGCCTCCGCCATCCCGGTCTCGGGCTCCTCGTACTCCTACGCGTACGCGACCATGGGCGAGGTGGTCGCGTTCGGCGTCGGCGTCTGCCTGCTGCTGGAGTACGGCGTGTCCGCCTCGGCGATCGCGGTCAGCTGGGGCGAGTACCTCAACAAGTTCGCCGACCTGGTCCTCGGCGTCCGGATCCCGGCCGCGCTGGCGGACCCGCCCGGCGGCGGCGGGTACTTCAACCTGCCGGCCGTGATCCTGGTCGCCATGGTGGTGACCCTGCTGATCCGCGGGGTCAGCGAGTCGGTCAAGGTCAACACCGTCATGGTGGCGATCAAGATCGCGATCCTGGTGCTCTTCGTGGCGATCGGCCTGACCGGCTTCCAGGCCGACAACCTCAGCAACTTCGCCCCGCACGGGTGGGGCGGCGTCAGTGCGGCGGCCTCCAGCATCTTCTTCTCGTTCATCGGCCTGGACGCCGTCTCCACCGCCGGCGAGGAGGTCAAGAACCCGCGCCGGACCCTCCCGATGGCGATCATCATCGCCCTGCTGGTGGTCACCCTGCTGTACGTCGCGGTCGCGATCACCGCGGTCGGCGCCCAGCCCTGGCAGGACTTCGAGGGGCAGAAGGCCGGTCTGGCGCAGATCCTCCAGGACGTCACCGGGCAGACCTGGCCCGCCACCGTGTTCGCGCTCGGTGCGATCGTCTCGATCTTCAGCATCACCCTGGTGGTGATCTACGGCCAGACCCGGATCCTCTACTCGATGGGCCGCGACGGCATGCTGCCCCAGCGCTTCGCCTCGGTCTCGCCGCGCACCGGAACCCCGGTCTGGAACACCCTGGTGGTCGGCGCGGGCGTCGCCCTGCTGGCCGCCTTCGTCCCGCTGGACGTGCTGACCGACCTCACCAGCCTGGGCACCCTGGTGGCCTTCTCGGTGGTCTCGATCGGCGTCATGGTCCTGCGCCGCACCCAGCCCGACCTGCCGCGCGGCTTCAAGGTCCCGCTGTTCCCGGTCGTCCCGCTGGCCAGCCTGGGCTTCTGCATCTACCTGATCAAGGGCCTGCACGGCACCACCTTCGCCGCCTTCGGCGTCGCGCTGGCGCTCGCCGCGGTCGTCTACTTCGGCTACAGCGTCAAGCACTCGCGGCTCGCCGGGGCCGCCTTTGACCAGGCCCCGACCGGGGACAACTGACCAGGTCCGGGGCGGCCGGTGCGAGCCGGCCGCCCCGGTTCCGGCGGAAGATCCACAGAACAACCGCGCCGAGTGCGGGGACACCGCACACTCGACGCCCTAATCTTCCTGACATGGTGAGCACACGTCCGCCGTTCTCGGCAGAGAAGGCCAGCTGCGCCGTGCACGGCCCGCCCGGGCGGGGCGGCGACGGCCGGGTGCCCCGGCAGCGCGGCCGCGACGGCCGCGGGCCCGGCGGATGGGCCCGGCGCCAAGGCGTCCAGGCCCTGGGCTGCGCGGTCGCCGCGGGCTGGGCCGGAGCCTTCCCGCTCGTCTCCGACCTGCCGAACCAGGTGTTCTGGGGCACCGTCGCCGCCCCGACCTACGCCCTCGCCGCGGTGCTGTGCCTCACCCTCCCACCCCGGTACGGCCCCCGGGCCGCCGCCCTGGTCGCGCTGGTCGGCGCCGTGCTCACGCCGCTGATCCTGCTCGCGCTCAAGGGCCGGCACCAGTCCGAGGTGATGGTGGTCGAGCGCTCCGCCCGGCTGCTGCTGCACACCGGCAGCCCGTACCTGGCCGACCCCGTCGTGGTCTCCGACTACAACCCCTACCTGCCGGCGATGGCCCTGTTCGGACTGCCCCGGGCGGCCCTGGGCAACGCCAACGCCTTCACCCAGGTGCTCGGCGACGCCCGGATCTGGTTCGCGCTCACCCTGCTGGTCTGCCTGCTGGCCTGCTGGCGGCTGCTGCGCCCGGCGACACCGGGCCGCGCCGCCCTGCTGCCGCTCGCCGCGCTGACCGCCTCACCGCTGATCGCCCTGGCCCTCGCCGTCGGCGGGGTCGACCTGCCGCTGATCGGCGTCTGCTGCCTGGCGATGGCCCTGGCGGCCCGCGGGCGCCCCGTCCCCGCGGGGCTGGTGCTCGCGCTGGCCTGCACCCTCAAGTGGACCGCCTGGCCCGCCCTGCCGGTGGCCCTGCTGCTGATCTGGCGGCTGCACGGCCGCCGGCCCGCGGCCCGGGCCGCCGCGGTCTCCCTCTCGGTCAGCGTCGCCGTGATCCTCCCGGTCGCGCTGACCTCGGCGACGGCGCTGCGCGAACAGGTGGTCCGCTTCCCGCTCGGGCTGACGGCCGTGCACACCCCGGCCGGCAGCCCGCTGCCCGGCAAGATCCTCGCCGGGCTCGGCCCGACCGGGCACACCATCTCGCTCACCCTGCTCTGCCTGGCCGGCCTGGCCGTCGCGCTCTGGCTGCTGGCCTACCCGCCGACCTCGGCGGTGGCCGCCTGCGACCTGCTGGCGGCGGGTCTCGCGGTGGCGTTCATGCTGGCCCCGGCCGGCCGCTTCGGGTACCTGGCGCTGCCGGCCGTCCTGGTGCTGTGGCCCCGGCTCGCCGCCGGCAGCTGGAGCCGGCGGATCCAGGACGGCCGGGAGCCGGCCCCGGCGGTCCTCGCCGCGGCCTGAGGCGCGCGCCCCGGCCGCGGCGGGGCGGTCAGCCGTTCCCGAGCTGGAGCAGCTTGACGGCGGCCGGTCCGGCGGCGTCCGCACCGTGCCCGCCGCTCTCGACCTCGGCGGCGACCGCGAGGTTGCCCCGGAAGGCGGTGAACCAGCTGTTGCTGGCGGCCTGGTTGCCGACCTCCGCGGTGCCGGTCTTGGCGCCGGCGCCCGAGGCCATGCCGGACATCAGCTTCGCGGCGGTGCCGGTGCGCACGGTCTCGTTCATCACCGTCCGCAGCCCGGACAGCACCTCGCCGGAGAGCTGGCGCTTGGCCGGGGCCTGGGGGAGACCGGCGACCAGGATCGGCTGGCGGAACGTCCCGTTCTGCACGGTGGCCGCGACCGAGGCCATCGCCAGCGAGTTGGTCTGGATCCGGCCCTGGCCGATGAACTCCGACACCTTGTCGGTCGCGCCGTTCGGCGCCGGGACGACGGTGTCGAAGTTGGACAGGCCGGTCTGCCAGACCAGCCCGAGGCCGAAGACGTCCTTGGCCATGCTCGGCAGGGTGTCGTCCTTCAGTCGGGTGTTGCCCTCGTTGATGAAGGCCGTGTTGCAGGACTGCGCGAAGTCCTGGCGGAACTTGAAGTCGAGGTGCGGTTCCTTGAAGTCGTTGGCGAACGCGCGGCCGCCCACGGTGGTGCCGTCCGGGCAGGCCACCGGGGTGTCCGGGGTGACCCCGGCCTCCATCAGCGCCGCCGAGGTGAGGATCTTCATGGTGGAGCCGGGGGCGATCGCCCCCAGGAAGGCCCGGTTCTGACCGGTGGCCGGAGCGTTGGCGACGGCCAGGATGTTGCCGGTGCTGGGCTCCACGGCCACGAGCGAGGCCTTCAGGGTGCCGCCCTTCGAGGCCTCCTGCACGGCGGCCTCGGCGGCCTTCTGGAGGTCGGCGTCGATGGTCAGCCGCAGCGGGGGAGCGGGCTTGGGTTCGACGAGGGTGAAGACCGTCTCCGGCTTCGCCTTGCCCGCGTCGTCACTGATCACCACGGCGGTGCCGGACTCGGCCGAGCCCTCGGGAGCGGGCGCCTTGATCTGGGCCAGCAGCGGGGTGATCGAGGCGGAGATCAGCGGCCGGCCCTTGCGGTCGGCCACCGAGCTGGTGGTGGCGGTGACCGGCTTGACCGCGATCGACTCGCCCGGGCCGAGCTTGGGGTGGATCACCGACGGGGTCCAGTGCACGGCGGCCTTGCCGTCGCTCATCTTCACCATGCCGAGCACGCCGTCGTACGTCCAGGGGGTACCGGTCTGGGTGAACTCCACCTTGGCCTTGAAGGTCAGCGGCACCTGGTTGGCGGGCGGCGGGGTCGCCGCGGCGCTCGGGCTCGCGCCGGCGGCGGGCGCGCCGGAGGCGGCGGGGGCGGCCGCCGCCGGGCCGCCGGGGGTGAGGGTGACCGCGCTGGGGTTCACCTTCTGCCGGAACGCCGTCAGGGTGGCGACCGCCGTCTCCGGGGTGTCGGTCAGCGCGCCGGCCGCCTCCAGGTCGCCCTTGGCCCAGGCCTCCAGGAAGGCCTTGGCGCCGGCGGCGGCCTGGTCGGCCGCGGGCGCCTCGGCGACCACCGTGCGCGGCTTCTTCGACGTACCGGAGTCGCCGCCGGTCACCGCGGTCGCGATGTTGTAGGCCCCGTAGCTCGCCCCCGCTAGCATGACGGCGGCGACCGCACTGATCCCGATCTTGGCGCCCTTGTTCATGGTGTGCGTCCCCCGTGTGGTCAGGCCGATGGCTCGGCCCTGACACGGTACGCGGCGGCCGTGCGTGCACTCGCGACACAATCGTCACTTGTGACACACCTGCTACGTACCCGGCGTCAGATCCAACTGGTGAACCACATGCGGCCGCGCCAGTCGTCCATCGGAATCGTCTCTCCCGTATACAGCGGGTAGAAGTACAGAAAGTTCCACATCACCGCGAGAATCAGCAGACCGGCCGCAGCGGCGCCGACCAGCCGCCGGTCGCGCGAGGCCGTCGCCGGCCCGAGCATCGCGCCGATCATCATCGTGACGGCCAGCACCACGAACGGCGCGAAGGCCACCGCGTAGAAGAGGAAGATCGTCCGCTGCTGGTAGCCCATCCACGGCAGGTAGCTCGCGGCCAGCCCGCAGAGCACCGCCCCGGCCCGCCAGTCGCGCCGCGCCAGCCAGCGGTACAGGCAGTACGCCAGGGCCACCACACCGGTCCACCACAGCAGCGGGGTCCCGATGGCCAGGACCTCGCGGGCGCACTCGTTGGCCGTGCAGCCGGACTCGCCGAACTTGGGCGACTCGTAGAAGAACGACACCGGGCGGCCGACCAGCAGCCAGCTCCACGGGTTCGACTGGTAGGTGTGCGGGCTGGTCAGGCCGACGTGGAAGTCGTACATGGTGGCGTGGTAGTGCCACAGGCTGCGCAGCGCCTCGAACTGCGGCATCGGCAGGCCGAGCAGGTGGTCCGGCAGGACGTGCCGCTGGTGGGCCGCCCAGTCCCGGCCGTACCCGCCCTTGCCGGGCTCGGTGCTGCTCAGGAACCAGCCGGTCCACGAGGCCAGGTACACCCCGACCGTGATCACCAGCATCAGCGGGCCCGCGACCACGGCGTCCCACAGGCCGTACGCCGCCCAGTTGCGGTGGCCGGCGAGCCGGCGGGCGCCCATGTCCCAGGCCACGCTCAGCAGGCAGAAGGCGACCAGGACGTACAGGCCGCTCCACTTGGTCGCGGTCATCAGGCCCAGGCTGACCGCGGCGGCCAGCCGGTAGGGGCGCCAGCCGGTGACGAGCCAGGTGCCGTTCGGCCGCTCGGCGAGCCGGCGGGCGATCAGGGTGCGGGTGCGGTCCCGGTCCAGCAGCAGGAAGCCGAAGGCCGCCAGGCCCCAGAACATCACCACCAGGTCCAGCAGGGCGGAGCGGCTGAGCACGAAGTGCAGGCCGTCCACCGACAGCAGCAGCCCGGCGACGCAGCCCAGCAGGGTCGAGCGGAACAGCCGCCGGCCGATCCGGGCGATCATCAGGATCGACAGCGTGCCGAGCACGGCCATCATGAACCGCCAGCCGAACGGGTTCATGCCGAACAGCTGCTCGCCCAGGCCGATGATCCACTTCCCGACCGGCGGGTGCACGATGTACGCCGGGTCGGTCCGGTACGGGATGGTCTGGTGCGGCGCCATGATCTGGGAGTTGGCGTCGTCGGCCCAGCTGGTCTCGTAGCCGCCCTGCCAGAGCGCGTACGCGTCCTTGGCGTAGTACGTCTCGTCGAAGATCAACGCGTGCGGCGTGCCCAGCCCGGCGAACCGCAGCACCCCCGCGAACAGCGCCACCGCCAGCGGCCCGAGCCACCCCGCCCAGCGGCACAGCCAGGACCACAGGGCGTCCGGCAGCCGGATCCCCAGCCGCAGCAGGACCGGTGAGGGCGCCACCGGGCGCGGGGTCACCCCCGGGCCGTCCGGCATCGGCGGGACCAGCCGCTCGGCCGGATCCGGGAGCTCCGGGGCGCGGTAGCCGTACCCGGCCAGTCGCCGCGCCCAGCCGGAGCCGGCCGCCGCCCGCGGGGCCGGGACCGTGGCCGCGTCGAGCAGGGCCACGCCGGTCTGCTCGGGGTGGTCTACGCCCATGGGCGTCCGGGGTGCGATGTCGCCGCTCACGCGCCACATCGTAGGGGCGGCGGGTGAGAGCGGTACCCCTCCCTCCGCAGTTGCCCGGTTCGTCAGGAATTGGCCTCCCGCCGCGCCGGGAGCCGCGCCGGGAGCCCGGGCCGCGGCCCGCCGGGAGCCCCGCCGCGGTCCGCCGGCCGGCCGCGGCCTGGGAGGATGGCGGGGTGACAGGCGTACTGGTACTTGCGGGCACTCCCATCGGCGACGTCGCGGACGCGCCGCCCCGGCTGCTCACCGAGCTCGCCTCGGCCGACGTGATCGCGGCCGAGGACACCCGGCGGCTGCGCCGGCTGACCCAGGCGCTCGGGGTGACGCCCACCGGGCGGGTGGTCTCCTACTTCGAGGGCAACGAGGTGGCGCGCACCCCGGAGCTGGTCGAGGCGCTGCTCGGCGGTGCCCGGGTGCTGCTGGTGACGGACGCCGGGATGCCCTCGGTCTCCGACCCCGGCTACCGCCTGGTGGACGCGGCGGTCGCCGCCGGCATCAAGGTCACCGCCGTCCCCGGGCCGTCCGCGGTGCTCACCGCGCTGGCGCTGTCCGGCCTGCCGGTGGACCGCTTCACCTTCGAGGGCTTCCTGCCGCGCAAGGCCGGGGACCGCTCCCGCCAGCTGGCCGAGGTCGCGGCCGAGCCCCGCACCATGGTGTTCTTCGAGGCCCCGCACCGGATCGCCGAGACGCTCGACGCGATGGCGCTGGCCTTCGGCCCCGAGCGCCCCGCGGCCGTGTGCCGCGAGCTCACCAAGACCTACGAGGAGGTCAAGCGCGGCCCGATCGCCGAGCTGGCCGCCTGGGCCGCGGACGGCGTCCGCGGCGAGATCACCGTCGTGGTGGCGGGGGCCCCGCCGGCCGCCCCGGAACAGTTCGGCCCCGAAGAACTGGCCCGCCGGGTGGCCGTTCGGGAAGAGGCCGGGGAACGCCGCAAGGAGGCGATCGCGGCCGTCGCAGTGGAACTCGGACTGCCCAAGCGGGAGGTCTTCGACGCCGTGGTCGCGGCGAAGAACAGCGGCTGATCCGGCCCGCCCGGACGGGGTTCGCGCGGGCGGTCGAGGGACCTCGCACCGGCGCTGCGCGGGCGCTGAAGGGGCGCGGCACCGGCGCGGTCCGTGCCGGAAAACACCAGCTCGATGCAGGTGACCGGCCCGGGATCGGCGCGTACGTTGGAGGGAAGCACCTCGTAAACGCCCGACACGCGAAGCTTTGGCCGCGACTTGGTACAACGCTCGCCAATTTGGACCCAAGACTTGGCAAGCCGGGTAGCGAGCGGGGCCGTCCGGGCATTTCCTGAGATGGAAAGACCCGAGCCGGGCGCCTCGCCCGGCGGGCACTGGGAGACGGCTATGAGCGACACGATCGGTAGCCCTCTGAGTGGGAACGCACCGAGCGGCCTCGGACTGACCACCCGGCCGCACACCCCGGTCGAGACGGTCCGGGAGGCCTACTCCTTCGCGTGCCTGAGCTGCGGCTACGGCTGGGAGCAGGCGTACGACATCGAGCACCACCTGGCCCAGGACGGGCACATCGTCTTCGAGTACCGCGCCAACGGGGTGCGGGTCCCGTCGCCGCTGCGGCAGCCCAGCTGCCCGGGCTGCGGCGGGCACACCGTCCGGATCATGCGCGAGGGCCGGGTGGCCAGCGCCGACCACCAGGTGCACACCGCGCCCGGCTACTCCACGCACGCCGGACCGGCCACCGTGCCGGCCGCCCCCGCGCCGGCCGCCCGCCCGGTCGACGCCGCGCCGCGCCGCCGCTGGTTCGGGCTCTTCCCCCGCCGCACCGACCACGGGTCCTGACCCACGCCGTCAGCGGGGGAACCGCCCACCGGGCGACCGGTCGAGGGTGGTTCCTTCGCGCGGCTAAGATTTCTGACCATGGCGGCCACTGCAGACGACACCACCACCGAGGCCCGGCGCTCGGCGTACTACGTCACGACCCCGATCTACTACGTGAACGACCGCCCGCACCTGGGCCACGCGTACACCACGGTGGCGGGCGACGTCCTCACCCGCTGGCACCGCCAGCGCGGCGAGCGGACGTGGTACCTGACCGGAACCGACGAGCACGGGCAGAAGATCCTGCGCACCGCGGAGGCCAACGGCGTCTCCCCGCAGGAGTGGTGCGACCGGCTGGTCGAGGAGGCCTGGAAGCCGCTCTGGCAGCACCTCGACATCGCCAACGACGACTTCCTGCGCACCACGCAGCAGCGGCACACCGACCGCGTGCAGGAGTTCGTCCAGGACCTGCACGACAAGGGCGAGATCTACAAGGGCGGTTACTCCGGCCCGTACTGCGTCGGCTGCGAGGAGTACAAGCTCCCCGGCGAGCTGCTGCCCGGTGCCACCGAGGACGAGAAGCTCTGCCCGATCCACAAGAAGCCGGTCGAGTGGCTGGAGGAGGAGAACTACTTCTTCCGCCTCTCCGCGTACGGCCCGCGGCTGCTGGAGTTCTACGCCCAGAACCCCGACTTCATCGCACCGGCCTCGGCCCGCAACGAGGTGCTGCGCTTCGTCGAGCAGGGTCTGCAGGACCTCTCGATCTCCCGCTCCACCTTCAACTGGGGCGTCCCGCTGCCCTGGGACGAGAAGCACGTCCTGTACGTGTGGGTGGACGCCCTGCAGAACTACATCACCGCCGCCGGCTACGGCAGCGACCCGGAGCGCTTCGCCGAGCTGTGGCCGGCCTCGGTGCACCTGGTCGGCAAGGACATCCTGCGCTTCCACGCGGTGATCTGGCCCGCCATGCTGATGGCCGCCGGGCTGCCGCTGCCCAAGCGCGTGGTCGCCAACGGCTGGCTGATGGTCGGCGGCGAGAAGATGAGCAAGTCCAACCTCACCGGCATCGCGCCGCAGGACCTCACCTCGCACTTCGGCGTGGACGCCTACCGGTACTACTTCCTGCGGGCCATCCCGTTCGGCACCGACGGCTCGTTCTCCTGGGAGGACTTCACCGCCCGGTACACGTCCGAGCTGGCCAACGACTACGGCAACCTGGCCTCCCGGGTCGCCGCGATGGTCGGCAAGTACTTCGACGGGGAACTGCCCGCGGCCACCGCCGCCGGCGCCGCCGAGCAGGCCGTCGTCGAGGGCCTGGCCGCCGCCGTGAAGACCGCCGACCAGAAGATCGGCGAGGACCTGGACTTCGCCGGCGGCATCGCGGCGATCTTCGAGTTCGTCAAGCAGGTCAACGGCTACCTGACCGAGCAGGAGCCCTGGAAGGTCGCCAAGGACACCTCCGCCGAGGGACAGGCCCGGCTGGCCACCATCCTCTACACGGCGGCCGAGGCGCTGCGGGCGACCGCGGTGCTGCTCAACCCGCTGATGCCGCGGACCTCCGAGAAGCTCTGGGAGTCGCTCGGCGCCGAGGCCTCGCTGGGCACCCTCGCCGAGCAGCGCATCGGCACCGTCGCGGACTGGGGCCGGCTGCCCGCCGGGTCGCGGGTCGTCAAGGGCGACATCCTGTTCCCGCGCCTCGAAGAGAAGCCCGCGGCCTGACATGGCGAAGAAGGACGCAGACCGGTCCACCCCGCCGCCGCTGCCCGAGCCGCTGGCGGTGGCGGTGGCCGACTCGCACACCCACCTGGACATGCAGTCCGGCACGCCGGCCGAGGGCCTGGCGAAGGCCGCCTCGGTCGGGGTGACCGCCGTCGTCCAGGTCGGCTGCGACGTGGCCGGTTCGCGATGGGCCGCCGACCTCGCCGGGGAGTTCGAGCAGGTGCACGCCGCCGTGGCGCTGCACCCCAACGAGGCTCCCCGGCTGGTCCTCGGCGACGGGGACGGCTGGTCCCGGCAGCACCGCGGCGCGGGCGGCGACGCGGCGCTGCAGGAGGCGCTCGCCGAGATCGACCGGCTGGCGGCCCTGCCGCAGGTCAAGGCCGTCGGCGAGACCGGGCTGGACTACTTCCGGACCGGGCCGGAGGGGGTGGACATCCAGAAGGAGTCCTTCCGCCGGCACATCGAGATCGCCAAGCGGCACGGCAAGGCGCTGGTCATCCACGACCGGGACGCGCACGAGGACGTCATCGAGCTGCTGCTGGCCGAGGGCGCGCCCGAGCGGACCGTCTTCCACTGCTACTCCGGCGACGCCGCGATGGCCAAGGTCTGCGCCGAGCAGGGCTGGTACCTGTCCTTCGCCGGGCCGGTCACCTTCAAGGCCAACCAGGAACTGCGCGACGCCCTGGCCGTCACCCCGCTCGACCGGGTGCTGATCGAGACCGACGCGCCGTATCTGACCCCGCACCCGTACCGGGGCCGCCCCAACGCGCCGTACCTGATCCCGGTCACCCTGCGCTCGATGGCCGACACGCTGGCGCTGCACGAGGACGAGCTCGCCACCGCGATCGCGGCCAACACCGCGCGGGCCTTCGGGTACTGAGCCGATCGAACGGAAGTCCCCCTCCGCAGGATCGATTCGGCACTCCTGCGGAACTGCCACGCTGGTTAGCATGAGTGCAGTGAGGGAGGTGGCGATGACCGCCGAGCCGATCGACTGGATGCATCCGCCGTCCCAGGGCTGGACGTACGAGCAGGTCAAGGACCTCGACCTGCCGTTCGAATGGGATCTGGTGGACGGAGTCATCGTGGTCCGGGGACAGACGAATCTCTGGCACGACCTTGTGCGTGCCAGGCTGGAGCGGGCGCTGCTCGCCGCTCTCGCGGTGCCGTACGAGGTGCTCGTCGAGCGGTGTGTACTCGTCGACGACTACAACCCGGTGAAGCCGGACGTCTCGGTCTTCGACAAGACCGGGCTCGATGTCTTCGAACTCGAATGCCTGCCGATCGAGAGCGTGGCGCTCGCCGTCGAGGTCGTCTCGCACGGTTCGCGGGGCGACGACCGGTTCCGCAAGCCCGGGATCTACGCCGAGGGCGGCATCCCCTGCTACTGGCGGGTGGAGCGCAGTGACGCCGGCCTCCCGGTCGTCCACGAGTTCCACCGCGACGAGGAGAAGGGGGTCTACCTCCCGGTCGCCCAGCACGAGGGCGTGCTCCGGACCGAGCTGCCCTTCCCCGTCGAGATCGACCTGAAGCAGGTCGTCGAACTGTGAGGGGCTCACCCGCCCGTATCCTTGGCGGGTGAGCACCACCGACCCCACCCCCGACAGCCACCTCCTGGGCGCCTCCGACATCCGGGAGCTGGCCGCCACGCTGGGCGTGAAGCCGACCAAGCAGCGCGGGCAGAACTTCGTCATCGACGGCAACACCGTCCGGCGCATCGTCCGGGCCGCCGAGGTGACGGCCGAGGACGCGGTGGTGGAGGTCGGGCCCGGGCTCGGTTCGCTCACCCTGGCCCTGCTGGAGGTCGCGGCGCACGTCACGGCGGTGGAGATCGACCCGCTGCTGGCCCGGCACCTGCCGACCACCATCGAGTCCCGGATGCCCGCCCGCGCCGAGCACTTCGACCTCGTCCTCAGCGACGCGATGGAGGTCACCGAGCTGCCGGGCCCCGCGCCGACCGCGCTGGTCGCCAACCTGCCGTACAACGTGGCCGTCCCGGTGCTGCTGCACATGCTGGCCACCTTCCCCACCATCGAACGCACGCTGGTGATGGTGCAGAGCGAGGTCGCCGACCGGCTCGCCGCCAAGCCCGGCAACAAGGTGTACGGGGTGCCGTCGGTCAAGGCCAACTGGTACGCCGACGTGAAGCGCTCCGGCGCGATCGGCCGCAACGTCTTCTGGCCCGCGCCGAACGTCGACTCCGGCCTGGTCTCGCTGGTCCGCCGGCAGCCGCCGCGGACCACGGCCACCCGCCAGGAGGTCTTCGCGGTGGTCGACGCGGCCTTCGCCCAGCGCCGCAAGACGCTGCGCGCCGCACTGGCCGGCTGGGCCGGCTCGCCCGCCGCCGCCGAGCAGGCGCTCGCCGGGGCCGGGATCGACCACAAGCTGCGCGGCGAGATGCTGACGGTCGAGCAGTTCGCCGCCATCGCCGAACACAAGCCGAAGGCCGACGCACAGTGATCAACGTCAGGGTCCCCGCCAAGGTCAACGTCCAGCTGGGCGTCGGCGGCCTGCGCGCCGACGGGTTCCACGACCTGGCCAACGTCTTCTTCGCGGTCGCCCTCGGCGACGAGGTGACGGCCGCCCCCGGCGAGGGGGTCACCCTGACCTGCTCCGGGCCCGACGCCGCCCAGGTGCCGCTGGACGACAGCAACCTGGCCGCCCGCGCGGCCCGGCTGCTGGCCGCCCACCACGGCATCGAGGCCAACGTCGGCCTGCACATCGCCAAGGCCATCCCGGTGGCCGGCGGCATGGCCGGCGGCAGCGCGGACGGCGCGGCCGCCCTGGTCGCCTGCGACGCGCTCTGGGCCCTGGACACCCCGTTCGACACGCTGCTCGACCTGGCCGCGGAGCTGGGCTCCGACGTGCCGTTCGCGCTGGTCGGCGGGGTCGCGCTGGGGCGCGGCCGGGGCGAGCTGCTGGAGCGCCTGCCGGTCAGCGGCACCTTCCACTGGGTGTTCGCGGTCGCCGACGGCGGCCTGTCCACCCCGGCCGTCTTCCGCGAGTGCGACCGCCTGCGGGACGAGGCCGGCACCGGCTCCACCGAGGCGGAGGTGCCCACCCCGGACGCCGACCCGGCGCTGCTCGCGGCCCTCGCCGACGGTGACCCGGTCGCCCTCGCCGAGGCGCTGAGCAACGACCTCCAGGCCGCCGCCCTCTCCCTGCGGCCCTCGCTCGCGGACACCCTGCGCGCCGGCACCGAGGCCGGCGCCCTGGCCGCCCTGGTCTCCGGATCCGGCCCGACCTGCGCCTTCCTCGCCAAGGACGCCGAGGCGGCCGCCGCCGTCGCCGCCGCCCTGCTGGCCTCCGGCACCTGTCGCGCCGCCCACCCGACGTACGGCCCGGTCCCGGGGGCCGAGGTCAGCGCACCCAGGCCTTGAACGGCTCGGTGTCCAGGGTGATCCCGACCGGGTCCGGCAGCGCGACGGCCCTGCCGAACGGGCGGCGCACCAGGCTGACGTACGTGCCGTCCTCGGGTTCGCCGAACACCAGGACCTCGCAGCCGTCCCGGTCGGCCAGCAGGTGGACCGGGATGCCGGTCTCCGCGTAGGCGCGGGGCTCCTCGTCCCGGTCGCGGCGGTCGGTGTCGGTGTCGGTGTCGTACGAGGTCACCTCGACCACCATCAGGGCGCGCTCGGCGGAGGCCCACTCGCCCTGGCCGGCGAAGCTGCCCTCCGGCGCCAGGACCCCGTCCGGCCTGGCGTGGCCCTTGCGGTGGGTCTCCACCCGCAGCCCGCGCTCCGGGTACAGCCACAGGTCCGGGCGCTGCTGCAGGCACCGCTTCATCACCCAGCGGATGATCTCGTCGTGGTCGCCGTCGGGCGCCGCCTTGACTCCGATCCGCCCGTGGATGAACTCCATCCGGATGCCCTCGCGCTCGGCCGCCAGGGCGATCCGCTCGAACTCCTCGGCCAGCATCCGGGGTCGGTCCTCGATCGCGGTCACCGCACACCTCCGCCGGCGGGTTCGCCGTGTGACCCTCGCACGGTACCGCGCCGGCGCACCGGGCCGGGCCAGGTTGGGCGCCCACTAGGCTGGGGAGGTCGGGGCACTCCCCGCGTGCAGTCGATCCCAGGAGCGCAGCAGCAGTGGCCGTCAACCTCGCCACCATCGAGTCCGTCACCAAGGTCTACGGCACCCGTGCCCTGCTGGACGGGGTCAGCCTGGGCGTCAGCGAGGGCGACCGGATCGGCGTCGTGGGGCGCAACGGCGACGGGAAGACCACGCTGATCCGGATGCTGGCGAAGCTGGAGGAGCCCGACACCGGGCGGATCACGCACTCCGGCGGGCTGCAGATGGCCGTGCTCACCCAGCACGACTCGCTGGACCCGAAGGCGACCATCCGGCAGGAGGTGATCGCCGGCCGGGCCGACCACGAGTGGCTGGGCGACGCCCGGATCCGGGACATCGTCCAGGGCCTGTTCGGCGGCCTGGACCTGCCCGGCTTCGAGCTCGGCCTGGACACCGTGATCGCGCCGCTGTCCGGTGGCGAGCGCCGCCGGATCGCGCTGGCCAAGCTGCTGCTCGGCGAGCACGACCTGATCGTGCTGGACGAGCCCACCAACCACCTGGACGTCGAGGGCATCGCCTGGCTCGCCCAGCACCTGCGCAACCGCCGCTCCGGGCTGGTCTGCGTGACCCACGACCGGTGGTTCCTGGACCAGGTCTGCACCCGGATGTGGGACGTCCAGCGCGGCGAGGTGCGCGAGTACGAGGGCGGCTACTCCGACTACGTCTTCGCCCGCGCCGAGCGCTCCCGGATCGAGGCCACCGAGGAGCAGAAGCGGCAGAACCTCGCCCGCAAGGAGCTGGCCTGGCTGCGCCGCGGCGCCCCGGCCCGGACCTCCAAGCCGCGCTACCGGATCGAGGCGGCCAACGCGCTGATCGCGGACGTCCCGGAGCCGCGCGACAAGAGCGAGCTGATGAAGTTCGCCAACGCGCGCCTGGGCCGCACGGTCTTCGAGCTGGAGGGCGTCACCGTCAAGGCCGGCCCCAAGCTGCTGCTGGAGAACCTCACCTTCAACCTCGGCCCGGGGGACCGGATCGGTCTGCTCGGCGTCAACGGCGCGGGCAAGACCTCGCTGCTGCGGGCCATGCAGGCCGCGTACGCGACCGACGGCGACGTGCAGCCGGCCTCCGGTGTGATCAAGGTCGGCAAGACCGTCCGGCTGGCGTACCTCTCGCAGGAGATCGCCGAGCTGGACCCGGCGACCCGGGTGCTGCAGGCGGTGGAGCAGATCCGCGGCCGGGTGGACCTCGGCAAGGGCCGGGAGATGAGCGCCGGGCAGCTCTGCGAGCAGTTCGGCTTCGGCAAGGACAAGCAGTGGACGCCGGTGGGCGACCTGTCCGGCGGCGAGCGCCGCCGGCTCCAGCTGCTGCGGCTGCTGATGGACGAGCCGAACGTGCTCTTCCTCGACGAGCCCACCAACGACCTCGACATCGAGACCCTCAACCAGCTGGAGGACCTGCTCGACGGCTGGCCGGGCTCGATGGTGGTGATCAGCCACGACCGCTTCTTCATCGAGCGCACCACCGACACCGTGCACGCGCTGCTCGGTGACAGGCGGCTGCGGATGCTCCCGAACGGCGTCGACGAGTACCTGGAGCGGCGGGCCCGGATGGCGGAGCAGGCGGCGCCGGCCGTTCCCGCGGCGGCGGCGGCCAAGCCGGTCGGCGACACCCGGGCGCAGAAGAAGGAGATGCAGAAGCTGGAGCGGCAGATCGCCAAGCTGGACCAGCAGGAGTCCAAGCTGCACGCCCAACTCGCCGAGAACGCCGCCGACTTCTCCAAGGTCGCGGAGCTGGACGCCCAGCTGCGCAAGGTCAAGGAGGAGAAGGAGGAGCTGGAGCTGGCCTGGCTGGAGCTGGCCGAGGAGGTCTGACGGCCCGCTCGCCACGTATGGCCCCGGCCGGCCCGGCCGGGGCCGCCGCGGCCGCCGGGGCGAGCCGGCGGCTCAGCGGCGCGAGCGGAACCGGCGGGCCGTCTCGCAGCAGGAGGCCAGCACCATCACGGCGGCTATCACCACCCAGGCGATCGAACCGCCGTGGCGGTGCTGGGTGATCCCGAGGTCGAGCAGCAGCAGGCTCACCCCGAGACCCACGACCGCGAGCAGCCGCTCGACCACACCCTGGTCCTCGAACAGATCTCCCATGGCCGTACCCTTCCGCACCGGGAGCGCACACCATACCGCCGTGTGCGGCCCTTCGCACCACCCCCGGCGGGCGACGGTCCGTACGCTCCCGAATCACCCTTGTGCCTGCTGTCCTCGCAGGTCATGACGCCCTCAGGGTGGGCGCTATGACATCTGACACCGCCTCGGGCAGCGCCCCCGCGGGCCTTCGCCGGGTCGCCTGCGCCGCACTGGTCGGCACGGCGATCGAGTTCTACGACTTCTTCATCTACGGCACCGCGGCGGCCCTGGTGTTCGGCCGGGTGTTCTTCCCCGGGCTCGGCGCCACCGGCGCGCTGCTGGCGGCCTTCTCGGTGTACGCGGCGGCCTTCCTGGCCCGGCCGCTGGGCGCGGTGCTGTTCGGCCACTTCGGGGACCGCCTGGGCCGCAAGACCACCCTGGTGGTGTCGCTGCTGCTGATGGGCGTCTCGACGGCGGCCGTCGGCCTGCTCCCCGGGTACGGGCGGTGGGGCGTCTGGGCGCCGGTGCTGCTCACCCTCCTGAGGCTGTGCCAGGGCATCGGGCTGGGCGGCGAGTGGGGCGGGGCGGCGCTGCTGCTGGCCGAGTACGCGCCGCCGGGCCGGCGCGGCCGGTACGGCGGGTACCTCCAACTCGGGCCGTGCGCGGGCTTCTTCCTGGCCACCGCGGCGTTCCTGGCGCTGGCCGAGTGGCTGCCGGAGCGGGCGTTCCTGGCCTGGGGCTGGCGGCTGCCGTTCCTGGCGTCGGTCCTGCTGGTGGGGGTCGGGCTGTTCGTCCGGCTGCGGATCGCCGAGACGCCGGTCTTCCGTGCGCAGCACGACCGGGCGCGGGTGCCGGTGCTGGAGGTCCTGCGGGAGCACGGCCGGGCGGTCCTGCTCGGCGGCGGCGCCCTGGTGGTCGGGTACGGGCTGTTCTACCTGACCACCACGTACGCCCTGGCGTACGCCACCGGGGAGTTGGGGCTGGCCCGGACGCTGGTGCTGGCGCTGCTGCTGGCCGGCACGGTGGTCAAGGCCGCCTCGGTGTGGTGGAGCGCGAACGCCGGGGACCGCTGGGGACGGCGCCGGGTGCTGCTGGCGGCCACCCTGCTCGGCTCGCTGTGGTCGGTGGCGCTCTTCCCGCTGCTGGAGACCGGCCGGACGGTGCTGGTGGCGCTCGCGCTGGTCACCGCGATGGGCCTGCTCGGGGCGATGCTCGGCCCGACGGCCGCGTACCTGCCGGAGCTCTTCCCCACCCGGGTCCGGTACACCGGGGCGGCGCTGACCTACAACCTGGGCGGGGTGGTCGGCGGTGCCACGGCGCCGCTGGTGGCGACCCGGCTCACCGCCGCGTACGGGACCGCGCAGCCGGTCGGCTGGTACCTCGCCGGGCTCGGCGCGCTCTCGCTGCTCTGCCTGCTCGCCCTGCCCGAGACCCGCGGCCGGGTGCTGACCGGGCGGCCGGCCGCGATCCCGGCGCCGGCCGGCCCGGGGGCGGTCCAGCGGAGCTGACCCGGGGCCGGTGCGGGGCCGCCGGCGGCGGGGAGGGGCGGTCACGGGATCGATTTCACGTTCCGGCCGACGACCATGTAATGTCTTCCTCGTTGCACCGGCCCCTATAGCTCAGTCGGTAGAGCGTCTCCATGGTAAGGAGAAGGTCTGCGGTTCGATTCCGCATGGGGGCTCCGCAAGGAGTACGAAGGCCCTCGCCGAAAGGCGGGGGCCTTCGCCGTTTCCGGGTGCGCTCTCCGCCGCCGGTGCGGGCTCCGCTCCCCGCGCCGGGCGCCCACCCGTCGGGGTGACACCGGTGTACGCGCCCTAGCGGTGGTGGTGCCGGATGCGCTGTGATGGGGCGTCAACGGTGGCCTGCGACGCGGTCCGCGGTGCCGGTACGGGAGACGTGGGCCGGTCGTGGACCGCCGGACGGGGACTGGGAGGGCGCCCATGGGCGTTCGGCTCGTGGTGGCTGACGACCACCGGCTGCTGGCCGAGGCGCTCGCGGCGGCCCTGCACCAGCGCGGCCACCGGGTGCTCGCGGTCGGCGCGCCGGCCGCCTCCGCCGCCGACCTGGTGGCGGGCTGCCGTCCCGAGGTGTGCCTGCTGGGGATGACCGCGGCCATCGCGCCGGGCACCCGTTCCGGGGCGCCCTCGCGGGACGCGTTCGAGCCGCTGCGGCGGTTGCGGCGGGAGCGTCCGGAGATCTGCGTGGTGGTGCTCGGTCCGGTCGGCGAGCCGGCGAGGGTCGCGGCGGCCTTCGCCGCCGGCGCGGCGGGCTACGTCCGGGGGGACGAGCGGATCGAGGTGGTGGAGCGGGCGATCACCCGGGTCCGGGCCGGCGAGGCGGCGGTCGCGGTCGAGGTGCTGCGCGGGGCCTTCGAACAGCTGCTGTGGCCGGCGGCCGAGCCGGACGACGAGGCGCTGCGGCTGCTGCGGGAGCTGACCCGCCGGGAGACCCAGGTGCTGGCGCGGATCGCGGAGGGCCAGGACACGGCCGCGATCGCGGCCGGGATGGGGATCGCCTCCAGCACCGCGCGGACCCACGTGCAGCGGGTGCTGATGAAGCTCGGCGCCAGGACCCGGCTGGAGGCGGCGGCGGTCGCGGCCCGTTCCGGCCTGCTCGAACGGCTCCGCCGCCTGCCGTAGCCGTACCGCCGACCCGCTCCCCGCCTGCGCCCGGGCCGCCCCCGGCGGGCCGTGGCGGGCCGTGACGTCCTCCGGCCCGTCTCCTTCTCCGTGTCCCCGCTCCGGGGTTTCGCCGTCGTGTCGCCGTGGTGTCGCCCGGTGTTCCCCCGCTCTTCGGGGCATTCTCCGTTGATGAGTTGCGGGTAACTGTTGACTGATGGTTGTTTGTGTTTGAAAATGTTTGAGCAGGATCCCGGAAGGCGGAGGCCGTGAAGAAGACCACGACAAAACTCGCGGACGGCCGCGAACTCATCTACTACGACAGGGACCCGAACGTCCTGCGGGACACCGCGGACCAGCGCCCGCTGGAAGCCCCGACCAGCCTCTCCGAGGTGCGCCGGGACCCGGCCACCGGTGACTGGGTGACCGTCGCCGCCCACCGCCAGGCCCGCACCTACCACCCGCCGGCCGACCAGTGCCCGCTGTGCCCCTCCCGGCCGGGTCGCCCGAGCGAGATCCCCGGGGCCGACTACGACGTCGTGGTCTTCGAGAACCGCTTCCCCTCCCTCGCGGCCGACGCCGCCGCCCACGTCCCGGTGCGCACCGACCCGGTCCGCACCGGCGGCCCGGGCGTGGGCCGCTGCGAGGTGGTCTGCTTCACCGCCGACCACGACGCCTCCTTCGCCGACCTGTCGCCCGCCAAGGCCCGCCTGGTGCTGGACGTGTGGACCGACCGGACCGCCGAACTGTCCGCCGCCCCCGGCGTCCAGCAGGTCTACTGCTTCGAGAACCGCGGCGCCGAGATCGGGGTGACGCTGGCCCACCCGCACGGCCAGGTCTACGGCTTCCCGTTCACCACCGCCCGCACCGAGCGCATGATCGCCTCCGCCGCGCTGCACCGCGCCGAGACCGGCGGCAACCTCTTCGAGGACCTGCTCGCGGCCGAGCGCGCCGACCCCGTCCGGGTGGTTCTGGCGGGGGAGCACTGGACGGCGTTCGTCCCGTTCGCCGCCCGCTGGCCGTACGAGGTGCACCTGTACCCGAACCGCCGGGTGCCCGACCTGACCGCCCTAGACGAGGCCGAGCGCGCCGAGTTCCCCGCGCTCTACCTGGAGCTGCTGCGCCGCTTCGACCGGCTGTTCGCCGGGCCGGGGGAGAACGGTGCGGCCGTACCGGCGCCGTACGTCGCGGCCTGGCACCAGGCGCCCGCGCTCCGGGGGGAGGAGCTCGCCCTGCACCTGGAGCTGTTCACGATCCGGCGTACGGTGGGCAAGCTCAAGTTCCTCGCCGGCACCGAGTCCGGCATGGACGCGTTCATCAACGATGTGTCGCCCGAGGCGGCGGCACAGCGCCTGCGGGAGGTCTCGTCATGAGTAAGTACCTGGTCACCGGTGGAGCCGGTTACGTCGGCGGGGTCGTCGCCGCGCACCTGCTGGAGGCCGGGCACCAGGTCACGGTGCTCGACGACCTCTCCACCGGTTTCGCCGCCGGCGTGCCCGAGGGCGCGGAGTTCGTCCGGGGCCGGATCCAGGACGCCGCGGACGTGCTGGACCCCGGCTTCGACGCGGTGCTGCACTTCGCCGCCTCCTCCCAGGTCGGCGAGTCGGTCGCGGACCCGGAGAAGTACTGGCGCAACAACGTGGCCGGCTCGCTCGAACTGGTCAGCGCCATGCGCAAGGCGGGCGTGCGCAAGCTGGTCTTCTCCTCCACCGCCGCCGTCTACGGCGAGCCGGAGTCGGTGCCGATCTCCGAGACCGCCCGCACCGCGCCGACCAACACCTACGGCGCCACCAAGCTGGCCGTCGACCACCTGATCACCAGCGAGTGCGCCGCGCACGGCCTGGCCGCCGTCTCGCTGCGCTACTTCAACGTGGCCGGGGCGTACGGCGCGTACGGCGAGCGGCACGAGCCGGAGTCGCACCTGATCCCGCTGGTCTTCCAGGCCGCGCTCGGCCAGCGTCCGCACATCGCCGTCTACGGCGAGGACTACCCGACCCCGGACGGCACCTGCATCCGCGACTACATCCACGTCGCCGACCTCGCGGACGCGCACCTGCTGGCGCTGGACGCGGCCAGGGCCGGCGAGCACCTGATCTGCAACCTCGGCAACGGAGCGGGCTTCTCGGTCCGCGAGGTGATCGAGTCGGTGCGCCGGGTGACGGGCCGTGAGATCCCGGTGGTCGTCAGCGAGCGCCGCCCCGGCGATCCGGCCGTCCTGGTCGCCTCCGCCACCCGCGCCCACCAGGCGCTCGGCTGGCAGCCCCGCCGTCCCGAGCTCGACGACATCGTCGCCGACGCCTGGAACTTCACCTTGGAGAACCGCGCATGACCGACTTCCGGTCCGTCTTCGGTGCCGACCCCGACGGGGTCTGGGCGGCACCGGGCCGGGTGAACCTGATCGGTGAGCACACCGACTACAACGACGGTTTCGTGCTGCCGATCGCCCTCCCGCACACGGCGAAGGCCACCGTCCGGCGCCGCGACGACGACCTGCTGCGGCTGTACAGCGAGCAGGGCGACGGCAGGGTGACCGAGGTCGGGCCCGGCGGGCCGACGCCCGGCGCGGTCGCCGGCTGGGCCGCCTACCCGGCGGCCGTGGTCTGGGCACTGCGGGAGGCCGGTCACCCGGTCGGCGGACTGGACGTCCACATCGACAGCGACGTGCCCACCGGGGCCGGGCTGTCCTCCTCGGCGGCGCTGGAGTGCGTGCTCGCCGCGGCCGCCGACGGGCTGTACGGGCTCGGGCTCGCCCCGGCCGAGCTGGCGCTGATCGCCCAGCGGGCGGAGAACGCGTTCGTCGGGGTGCCGTGCGGGGTGATGGACCAGATGGCCTCGCTCTGCTGCGCGGAGGGCGGCGCGCTGTTCCTGGACACCCGCGACCTGTCGCAGCGCCAGGTGCCGCTGGACCTGGCGGCGCGGGGCCTGCGGCTGCTGGTGGTCGACACCCGGGTCAAGCACGACCTCGGCGACGGCGCCTACGCCGGGCTGCGGGCCGGCTGCGAGCGGGCCGCCGCGCTGCTGGGTCTGCCCGCGCTGCGCGACCTGCCGCTCGCCGCCCTGGACGGTGAGTCGGCCCGGCTGCCCGCCGAACTGCGGCCGCTGGTCCGGCACGTGGTCACCGAGAACGCCCGGGTGGAGCAGGCCGTGGCGCTGCTCGACGCGGGCGACCCGGCCGGGCTCGGGCCGATCCTGACCGCCGGGCACGCCTCGCTGCGGGACGACTTCCGGGTCTCCTGCCCGGAGACCGACCTGGCGGTGTCCGCCGCGGTCGCGGCCGGGGCGCTCGGTGCCCGGATGACCGGCGGCGGCTTCGGCGGCTCGGTCGTCGCGCTGGTCGCCGAGGAGGCGCGGCAGCCGGTGGCCGAGGCCGTCACCGCGGCCTTCGCGGCGGCGGGGTACGGCGAGCCGGAGCTGTTCACCGCGCTCCCCTCCGCGGGGGCCCGCCGGCTGGCCTGAGCCCGGCCCGTCACCCGTACCGGTCACCCACCGGCCGCCCTCGTCGGCCGCCCTCGTCGGCGGCCCGCACCGGCGGACCGCGCCGCCGTACTCGCTGCCCGAGTGCGGCGGCGCGGTCGTCCAACTCCCCCTTGCCTGCGGTTGGTTCGCCGGCGCACCGGCCCCGCCCCGGGCCGCCGGGAGGCCGCCCGGCCCGGTCGCGCCCGGTGGCCCGCCCGGCGGCGCCCGATCCGCGATGGAGGGCGAACCCGCTGGTCAGCGGTGGTCCGCCGGGCGACGGCGGTGCGGAGCCCCATCCGCCGCTTGAGCGGACCAAATCCCCACAGCGTGGCGAAACTTCACCAAACCCCCACCCGTCCGTCCCCGTCCCCCGTACGCTGAGTCCGGTGCCGGTGGGGGCCGGGCCGGAGCAGGGGGGAAGGGACGATGGGGCGGATTCGCGTCCTGGTGGTCGACAGCCACCGGATCTTCGCCGAGGCACTGGCCGCGGCGCTCGCCGGCGAGCCCGACGTGGACGTCGGTGCCGCCGGCACCGCGGCGGCGGCCGAACGCGCGCTGGACCGGGCGGTCACCGAGCACCGCGCCTACGACGTGGTGCTGATCGACGCCGATCTCGGACCGGCCCCGCAGTCCACCGCACCGCCGGTGGCGCACCGTCAGACCTCGTCCGAGACCGAGCAGTCGGAGCCGCGGCGGGGGCCGTACACCGTGCCGGTGCCGCGGCGGCCGAGCCTGCTGCCGGCCGCCAGGTCGCAGCCGGGGGCCGGTCCGCAGCAGCCCGCCGGGCACGTGGGGCCGGCGGCGGTCCGCCCGGTGCCGCAGTTCCAGCGGGAGCCCACACCGGCCGCGCCCGCGCGGGGCACCGGGGACGGGATCGCGCTGCTGGCCCGGGTCTGCCGCAGCCACCCCGAGCTGCGCGCCGTCGTGCTGGCCGCGCAGGACGACCCCCGCCGGGCCGTCCGGGCCCTGCACGCCGGGGCCAGCGGCTGGGTGGCGAAGGAGAGTTCGCTCGGCACCCTGATGACGGTGGTCCGGGGCGTGCTGCGGGACGAGACGTTCCTGCCGCCCGCCCTGCTCACCGGTGTGGTCCGGGAGTTGACCTCGGCCCGGCGGGACCGCTCGGAGAGCGAGCAGCTGGTCGCGGCGCTCACCCCGCGGGAGGAGGAGGTGCTGCGCTGCATGGTGGCCGGCCTCGGCCGCCAGGCCGTCGCCGAGCGGCTCTACCTCTCGCCGCACACCGTCCGGACCCACATGCAGAACGTCCTCGGCAAGCTGGGGGTGCACTCCACCCTCGCGGCCGTCGCGGTGGCGCGGCGGGCCGGGATCTCGCCGGCCGAGCCGCCGCCCCCGTCGCTACCCGCTCACACCGTCGCCTCGACCACAGGCCCCGGCGCCGGCTGACCAGCCCCCGCCACGCCCAGATACCGACTCCGTCAGGTCAGGGAAACCGGAGGACAGATGTCGCCGCACAGCAATGCCGCACGCCTGGATCCATTCACCATGCGCATTCCTCGGCAAGTTGACAGCTCCACGGGTCTGCGGACCCTGGTGATCGGAGCCGGCGCGGCCGGCTCGGCGCTGGTCCGCGACCTGGGCCGGACCCCGGAGTTCGGGCTCGCCCCGGTCGGCGTGCTGGACGACGACCCGGCCAAGGCCGGTCTGGAGATCGACGGCGTGCCGGTCCTCGGCGGGCTGGCCGACCTGACCGAACTGGCCGTCAAGCACCGGGCGCAGGTGGTGGTGCTGGCCATCCCGGGCCTGCCGCACCGCAAGGTCCGGGCGCTGGCCACCGCGGCGGCGGCGGCCGGGGTCGCGGTCCGCTACCTGCCGTCCTTCCTGGCCGCGCTGCGCCGGGAGGTGGTCGGCTCGGACCTGCGGAGCCTGGACGTGAACAAGCTGATCGGCCGGGCCGAGCTGCACGTGGCGTCACCGGACGTCCGGGCCGTGATCGAGGGCCGCCGGGTGCTGGTGACCGGTGCCGGTGGTTCCATCGGCAGTGAACTCTGCCGCCAGGTCAACGCCTTCGGGCCGGCCGAGCTCTACATGCTGGACCACGACGAGTCGAACCTGCACCGCCTACAGCTGGAGATCTGGGGCGAGGCCCTGCTCACCGACGACTCGCTGGTGATCGCGGACATCCGGGACCGGCCGCGGATCCAGCAGATATTCCGCGACCTCAAGCCCGAGGTGGTGTTCCACGCCGCGGCCCACAAGCACCTGCCGCTGCTGGAGCGCCATCCCTCCGAGGCGGTCAAGTCCAATGTGCTCGGTACCGACAACCTGGTCGAGGCGGCGCTGGCCACCGGCGTGGAGCGGTTCGTCCTGATCTCCACCGACAAGGCCGCCGACCCGACCTCCGTGCTGGGCGCCAGCAAGCGGCTGGCCGAGCTGATCGTGCAGGCCAACGCCCGGGACGCGCGCAACCTGGGGACGGGGGTGTTCGCCGCCGTCCGGTTCGGCAACGTGCTCGGCTCCCGCGGTTCGCTGCTGTCCGTGCTGGCCGAGCAGTTCCGCAGCGGCGGCCCGGTCACGGTGACCCACCCGGACGTCACCCGGTTCTTCATGACCATCGAGGAGGCGGTCGGGCTGGTCCTGGAGGCCGGCCGGATGGCGGAGGGCGGCGAGGTGTTCGTCCTGGACATGGGCGAGCCGGTGCGGATCGTCGACCTGGTGCACAACTTCGCCCGGCAGGTGCAGATGGGCGCGGACGAGGTGGAGATCCGCTACACCGGCCTGCGGGCGGGGGAGAAGCTGAACGAGGCGCTGTTCTCCGAGCGCGAGGAGCGGCTGCCCACGGCGCACGGGCGGATCTACGCCACGGTGGCCGAGCACTCGGCGGTGCCGGAGGACCTGGCCGGCGGTCTGACCGGTCTGTACGAGGCGGCGGCGGACAACTCCGACATCGAGGTGCGCCGCCGGCTGGCCGAGCTGTTGCCGGGGTACCGCACCCCCGAGGTGGAGGCGGTGCCGGCGCTGAGCACGCCGTACCCGGACGGTTTCTGAGCGGCCCGGGAGTCGCCCGGGGTGTCGGGACCGCCCGGCGCCCCGGGAGTGGTGGCGGCTCGGCAGGCCCGGTGGCGGTGGTGGATCAGCAGAGCCGGTGGCGGTGGTGGTTCAGCCGGCCTGGTCGAAGGGGGCGGTGAGCTGCCGCAGGAGGGCGGCGAGTTCGCCCTGCTGGCCGGAGCTGAGCTGGGCGAGCAGTTCGCGTTCGTGGGCGAGCAGCCCGGCGAGGGCCTGGTCGGCCTTGTCGCGGCCGTCGCCGGTCAGCCGGACCAGCACTCCGCGTCGGTCGTCCGGGTCGGGCAGCCGCTTGACCAGGCCCTTGCCGGTCAGGCGGTCGATCCGGTTGGTCATGGTGCCGGAGGTGACCAGGGTCTGCGTGAGCAACTGTCCGGGGGAGAGCTGGTAGGGGGAGCCGGCCCGGCGCAGGGCCGTCAGCACGTCGAACTCCCAGGGTTCCAGGCCGTGCTCGGCGAACGCGATCCGGCGGGCGCGGTCCAGGTGCCGGGCGAGCCGGCTGACCCGGCTGAGCACTTCGAGCGGTTCCACGTCGAGGTCGGGGCGCTCACGGCGCCATGCTGCGACCAGCCGGTCGACCTCGTCCTCCATGACGATCAGTGTATCGGTGGTTGTGTCGATGTGAAGTCTCTTGACATCAAGAGATAACAAAAGGCAGCCTTGAGTAGATATCTTGATGTCAAGAGACTTTGCGAGGACACCATGCCCACCTGGGATCCCGACCAGTACCTGCGCTTCGCCGACCACCGCACCAGGCCGCTGCGCGAGCTGCTCGCCCGGGTGCCCCACCTGCCGGCCGCCCCCACCGTGCTGGACATCGGCTGCGGCCCGGGCAACTCCACCGCCGTCCTGCGCGAGCGGTGGCCCGACGCCGACATCACCGGCATCGACAGCTCGGCCGAGATGCTCGCCACCGCCCGCTCGGCCGAGGGCGAGCCGAGCGCCGCGTACCTGCTGGCGGACGCGACGACCTACGACCCGGCGCCGGCCGCGCCCGACCTGATCGCCACCAACGCCACCCTGCAGTGGATCGACGGACACCTGGACCTGCTGCCCCGCTGGGCCGAGGCGCTCCGGCCCGGCGGCGCGATCGCCCTCCAGGTGCCGAGCAACTTCGACCAGCCCAGCCACATCCTGCTCGACGAGCTGCGCCGCGGCCCGCGCTGGCGCGAGCGCCTCGGCGACCTCCGGCTCCGCCCGGACATGCCCGAACCCGACGACTACCTGCACACCCTGCTGGGCGCCGGCTGCACCGCCGACGTCTGGGAGACCACCTACCGCAGCCTGCTGCCGGGCACCGACCCGGTGCTGGAGTGGATGAAGGGCACCGGCCTGCGGCCCGTCCTCGGACACCTCACCGACCCGGCCGAACGGGAGGCCTTCCTCGCCGAGTACGGCGCCCTGCTGCGCGAGGCGTACCCGACCGGCCCGCACGGCACGGTCTTCCCGTTCCACCGGGTCTTCGCCGTCGGCGTGCGCCGCTGACCGGCCGCCGCCCCGGGCCGGGCCCGCAGCGGACAGGCCCCGCAGCGGACGGGGCTCAGGACGAGCCGGGCATCGCCGGGTGCCGGCCCAGCAGGGCCACCCCGGCCACGATCGCGATCAGGCCGATCACCTGTCCGGCGATCGCCACGGGGGTGGTCCGCACCTCGTCGCCCAGGAAGCCGACCGCGCAGGCGATCCCGGTCAGCGGTTGGGCGGCGGTCAGCGCGGGCAGCGACATCCGCAGCGGCGCCGCCTCGAAGGCGGACTGCACCAGCAGCAGGCCGACCACGCCGATCGCCACCACCGTGTACGGCTGCCAGGTGGCGAGCACGGCCCCCAGGCCGTCGTGGTCCAGCTGCTCCGCGATCGAGCGGGTCAGCGCGTCCTGCAGCCCGTACAGCAGGCCCGCGGCGAGCGCCAGCAGGGTGGCCTCCTCCAGCAGCGGCAGCCGCCGGGCCACGGCGACCAGCAACAGGGCCAGCCCCGCGACGATGCCGAAGACCAGCCAGTAGCGCAGCTGGCTGTCCGGCGGCTCGCCGCCCTGTGGTCGGCCGGCGGCGATGAACAGGGTGACCCCGACGGCGATCAGCACCACCCCGCCCCAGCCCGAGCGGCCCAGGGACTGCCCGGTGAGCACCCGGGCCAGCAGCATCGCGAAGACCAGGCTGGTCGCCAGCAGCGGCTCCACCAGCGAGACCTCGCCGTGGTCCAGCGCGAGCGCGCTCAGCACCTGTCCGCCGATCATGAACCCGATGCCGAGCAGCCAGTCCGGCATCCGCATCAGGTCGAGCAGCAGGCGCCAGTGCAGCAGGTCGTCGCGCGGGGCGCGCTGCGCCGCGTGCTGCTGGAGCACGAACCCGAGCCCGAGACAGCATGCGGCGCTGATCGCCAGGAGGAAGACCGTCAACGGTCACCATCTCCCCAGGGCCCGTTCAGCCCTTCCGGTCGCCCACCAGCTTGGGATGCCGCTCCAGGCCCTCCAGCCCGTGCCAGGCGAGGTTGACGAGATGTGCCGCCACCTCGGCCTTCTGCGGCTTGCGCACTTCCAGCCACCACTGGCCGGTGAGCGCCACCATGCCGACCAGCATCTGCGAGTACATCGGTGCCAGTCGGGCGTCGAAGCCCCGGGACTTGAACTCCAGGCCCAGGATGTCCTCCACCTGGACGGCGATGTCACCGATCAGCGACGCGAAACTGCCGGTGGACTGGGCCACCGGGGAGTCCCGGACGAGGATCTTGAAGCCGTCGGTGGAGGTGTCGATGTAGTCCATCAGCGCGAACGCCGCCTGTTCCAGCAGCTCGCGCGAGTGCCCGCCGGTGAGCGCCCCGGTGACCATGTCCAGCAGCAGCTGCATCTCGCGGTCGACGACGACCGCGTACAGCCCCTCCTTGCCGCCGAAGTGCTCGTACACCACCGGCTTGGACACCCCGGCGCGCTCGGCGATCTCCTCCACCGAGGTGCCGTCGTACCCGCGCTCGGCGAAGACCGACCGGCCGATCTCCAGCAGCTGCTCGCGCCGCTGCTTCCCGGTCATCCGGACCCGCCCGCGGGTCTTGGCGCCGCGGGCCGGTGCCGGGGAGCGCGTACGGGCGGGCGCCGGGCCACCGTCCTCTGTCCGCGAGGTTCGATGGTCGGCCGCGCTGTCTCCGTTGCTCCCGTTCACCCCTACATCATGCTTCAGCGCACGCCTCATGCGGTGCGGCGGGCGGCGATCCGCTCCGTGCTGGGCCACCGGACGTCCTTCGCCCACCCGGCCCGCTCGAACCAGCGGATCAGCCGGGCCGAGGAGTCGATCTGGCCGCGCAGCACGCCGTGCCGGGCCGAGGTCGGGTCGGCGTGGTGCAGGTTGTGCCAGGACTCGCCGCAGGAGAGCACGGCCAGCCACCAGACGTTGCCGGACCGGTCGCGGGACTTGAACGGGCGCGCGCCGACCGCGTGGCAGATCGAGTTGATCGACCAGGTGACGTGGTGCAGGACGGCGATCCGGACCAGGGTGCCCCAGAAGAACGCGGTCAGCGCGCCCTGCCAGGAGAGCGTGACCAGCCCGCCGACCAGCGGCGGCAGCAGCATCGAGATCAGCGTCCAGAGCCAGAACAGCCGGGAGATCCGCCGGATGTCCGGGTCGTTGACCAGGTCGGGCGCGTACTTGTGCTGCGGGGTCTGCTCCTCGTCGAAGAGCCAGCCCATGTGCGCCCACCACAGGCCCTTGAGCAGGGCCGGCACGCTCTCGCCGTAACGCCACGGCGAGTGCGGGTCACCCTCCTTGTCGCTGAACCGGTGGTGCTTGCGGTGGTCGGCCACCCAGCGCACCAGCGGGCCCTCGACCGCCAGGCTGCCGGCGATCGCCACGGCGATCCGCAGGGCCCGGTTGGCCTTGAACGAGCCGTGGGTGAAGTAGCGGTGGTAGCCGATGGTGATGCCGTGACAGGTGAGGAAGTACATCACCGTCGCAATGGTCAGATCGAGCCAACCGAGCCCCCAGCCCCAGGCCACCGGCACGGCGGCGACCACGGCGAGGAAGGGCACCGCGATGAAGAGCCCTATGGTGACGCGCTCGGCGATGCCTTGCTGATCACCGCTCATGGTGGCGTTCAACGGTACGAGGGCGGGGTCCGCGGTCTGCGGGCGCGCTTCGTCGGCCTGAATGGTCATGACGGTCCTTGGGGTGGCGAAGCCGGTACCTACGTAGCCGTAACCTACGGCATCGTAGGTAATGCGGCCGCCGAAGGGAAGACGTGTCGCGACGGCCCAGGACCCGTGGCGGGGAACCGCCATAGTGGTGGAGCTGGGGCCGTGGAACCCGTAGGGTGTGCTTGCCATCCCCGGTTGCTCTGCTGGCACGGGCGCCCAGACTTTGAATCTGGTCTTCGCAGGTTCGATTCCTGCCCGGGGAGCCTTCTCCCCCTGCGCCGCGGGCGCTCGCCCGTTCGGCTCCCGGTTATCCTCTGACCTGCCGGGGCGCGGCTGTGCGGGCCGAGCCCGGCAGACCCCCTCCCTCACCGTGAACCGACCGAGGAGCCTCCCGCGTGAGTGCCAACCAGACCGCTGCCGTGATCGTGCTCGCCGCCGGTGGCGGGACTCGGATGAAGTCCAAGGCCCTGCCCAAGGTGCTGCACCCGATCTGCGGTCGCACCCTGGTCGGCCACGCGGTCAGCGCCGCACAGGAGTTGACCCCGCAGCAGCTGGTGGTGGTGGTCGGGCACATGCGCGAGCTGGTCCAGGCGCACCTGGCCGAGCAGTACCCCGGCGTGCGGTCCGCCGTGCAGCTGGAGCAGAAGGGCACCGGCCACGCCGTGCGCACCGCCCTGGAGGCGCTGGCCGCCGACGGCGTGCAGCTGGACGGCACGGTGATCGTGACCACCGGCGACGCCCCGCTGCTCACCGGCGCCACCCTGGCCGCGCTGGCCGGGGCACACACCGCGCAGAGCAACGGCGTCACCGTGCTCACCGCCGTGGTGCCGGACGCCACCGGCTACGGCCGGATCCTGCGCGACGCGGACGGCGGGGTCGCCGCCATCGTCGAGCACAAGGACGCCACCGAGGCCCAGCGTGCCGTCGCCGAGATCAACTCGGGCGTCTTCGCCTTCGACGCCAAGCTGCTCGCCGAGGCGCTGGGCCGGCTCGGTACCGACAACGTGCAGGGCGAGGAGTACCTGACCGACACCCTGGAGATCCTGCGCACGGCGGGTCACCGGGTGGGCGCGGTGGTCGCCGCCGACTACCGGGACATCGTCGGGATCAACGACCGGGTGCAGCTGGCCGAGGCCCGCCGGATGCTGAACGAGCGGCTGGTCGAGCGGGCGATGCGGGAGGGCGTCACCGTGGTCGACCCGGCCTCCACCTGGTTCGACGTCCAGGTCACCTACGAGCCGGACGCGGTGGTCCTGCCCGGGACCCAGCTGCACGGCGCCACCCACCTGGGCGAGGGCTGCGAGGTGGGTCCGAACACCACGCTGACGGACACCCGGGTCGGTGCCGGCGCGCATGTGAGCAACACCACGGCGCTGGGCGCCGAGATCGGCGAGCTGGCCTCGGTCGGCCCGTACGCCTACCTGCGGCCGGGCACCAGGCTGGCCCGCAAGGCGAAGGCCGGCACCTACGTCGAGATCAAGAACTCCGAGCTGGGCGAGGGCGCCAAGGTGCCGCACCTGTCGTACATCGGCGACGCCACGATCGGTGAGGGCAGCAACATCGGCGCGGCGTCCGTCACGGTGAACTACGACGGTGTGAACAAGCACCGCACGGTGATCGGGGCGCACTGCCGCACCGGCTCCGACAACATGTTCATCGCCCCGGTGACGGTGGGTGACGGCGCTTACACCGCGGCCGGCTCCGTGGTGACCAACGACATCCCCGCCGGCGCCCTCGGGGTCGCCCGGGCGCAGCAGCGGAACATCGCCGGCTGGGTGGCGCGCAAGCGGCCCGGCACGGCCTCCGCCCAGGCCGCCGAGGCCGCTGGGGCGGGCGGGGCGCAGTAGCACCGGGCCGACGGGTGGGGATCTTGAGGAGTGGTCCCGGGGCGGACGCTTCGCGGCGGGGCGCGTAACCTGGAGTACATGCGTGCGCCACTGGGCCTCCGGTCCGCGCCTCGGCGTACTCCCCAACCCCCGCCCATCCGCCCGCCCGGGTCCTGCCCGGGTGCGTCCGGGCGGGTCCATGTGCGGCAGCAACACGAGGAGACGGTGCAGTGAGCGGGATCACGACGTCGGGTGAGAAGAAGCTCAAGCTCTTCTCCGGCCGTGCCCACCCTGAGCTGGCGGCGGAGGTGGCAGCGGAGCTCGGGACGGAACTCGTCCCGACCAAGGCCCTGGACTTCGCCAACGGCGAGATCTACGTCCGCTTCCTGGAGTCGGCGCGCGGCGCGGACTGCTTTGTGATGCAGAGCCACACGGCTCCCATCAACCAGTGGATCATGGAACAGCTGATCATGATCGATGCTCTGAAGCGGGCCTCCGCCCGGAGCATCACGGCGATCCTGCCGTTCTACGGCTACGCCCGCCAGGACAAGAAGCACCTCGGTCGCGAGCCCATCTCCGCCCGTCTGGTCGCGGACCTGCTGGCCCAGGCCGGCGCCGACCGGATCATGGCCGTGGACCTGCACACCGCGCAGATCCAGGGCTTCTTCTCCGGCCCGGTCGACCACCTGTTCGCCCTGCCGGTGCTGTGCGACTACGTCGGCCAGAAGGTGGACCGCGACAAGCTGACCATCGTCTCGCCGGACGCCGGCCGGGTGAAGGTCGCCGACCAGTGGTCGGACCGCCTCGGCGCCCCGCTGGCGATCATCCACAAGCGCCGCGACATGAACCAGGCCAACACGATCCTGTCCGCCGAGGTCGTCGGTGACGTCAAGGACCGGGTCTGCGTGCTGGTCGACGACATGATCGACACCGCCGGCACCATCTGCGCGGCGGCCGACGCGCTGTTCGAGAACGGCGCCGCCGACGTGATCGTCGCCGCCACCCACGGCGTGCTCTCCGGCCCGGCCGCGGACCGTCTGAAGAACTCGCGGGTCAGCGAGTTCGTCTTCACCAACACCCTGCCGACCCCGGCGCAGCTCCAGCTGGACAAGGTGACCACCCTGTCGATCGCCCCGTCGATCGCGGCCGCGATCCGCGAGGTCTTCGAGGACGGTTCGGTGACCAGCCTGTTCGAGGGCGTGCACTGATCCACCGGCTCGATCGGCCCCCGGCGCTGCCTGCGCCGGGGGCCGATTTCATGGTTGACGCGCCCTGCGGTTAGACTCGTGAGACTGCTCGGCGAGGGATGCCGTGTGCCCACGCGGGTGCCGCATCCGTGATCGACGCGCTGGTCCAGCCGCAGCCCGGCCGGGACCACCCGTCATCTGCCGCCGAGCGTCCCCCCGAACGTACTTGAGGGTGTGGCCCGGCGGTTTTCTGTTGTCGCCTGCACCCGTCGCCAGCTTTTACGAGGAGTGCAGTCGTGTCCGAGATCCGCCTTGCCGCCGAGTCCCGCACCGAGTTCGGCAAGGGTGCCGCCCGTCGTGCCCGCCGCGCCGGTTTCGTCCCCGGTGTCGTCTACGGCCACGGCCACGCCCCGGTTCACCTGAACCTGCCCGGCCACGACCTGATGATGGCCCTCAAGACCCCGAACGCCCTGCTGGTCGTGCCGATCGACGGCAAGGACGAGTACGTGCTGCCGAAGGCCGTCCAGCGCGAGGCCATCAAGCGCAGCATCGAGCACGTCGACCTGCTGCTGGTCAAGCGCGGCGAGAAGGTCACCGTCGAGATCCCGGTCCTGACCGAGGGCGAGCTGGCCCCGGGCGGCAACCTGCTGGAGCACGTCCTGAACGCGCTCCCGATCGAGGCCGAGGCCACCCACCTGCCCGAGTCCGTGACCGTCTCGGTCGAGGGCCTGGAGGCCGGTGCCTCGATCACCGCCGGTGACATCGTGCTCCCCAAGGGCACCACCCTGGCCGTCGACGCCGACGCCGTCGTCCTGCAGGTCATCGGCGCCCAGGCGTCGCAGGCCGACGCGGACGCCGAGGCCGCCGAGGCCGAGGCCGTCGAGGCCGGCGCCGAGGCCTGAGCCTCCCGCTGAAGCGCTGAAGCGCTGAACCGCTGAACCGCTGAACCGCTCGACCGCTGCCCCGGTCGCCCCCTCGCGGGGCGGCCGGGGCAGCGGCGTGTCCGGGGCCCCGGGGCTCGGCGGACGCCAGGGCTTTCGGACGGCGGCGCGGTGGAGGTCACCCCCTGACCGTACGTCAGGGGGGCGGGCCGGGCGTTCGGGGCGGGCGGGCCCGGTCGCGGACGGCCCGGGTCGCGGATAATGGGGGCCGAGCAGGTCGACAGTGAGCGGAGAGCGGCAGGATGAGTGCGGCGGCGGACGAGTACACGGGGCCCTGGCTGGTGGTCGGGCTGGGGAACCCCGGCGACGGCTATGCCCGCAACCGGCACAACATCGGCTTCATGGTGGCCGATCTGCTGGCCGAGCGGATCGGGGCGCGGTTCAAGGCGCACAAGAGCCGGGCGCAGGTCGCCGAGGGCCGGCTGGCCGGCCGGCGGGTGGTGCTGGCCAAGCCGATGACCTTCATGAACCTCTCCGGCGGGCCGACCACGGCGCTGCGGGACTTCTACAAGGTGCCGACCGGCGGGATCGTCGCCGTCCACGACGAGCTGGACATCGACTACGCGGCGCTGCGGCTGAAGACCGGCGGCGGCGACAACGGCCACAACGGCCTGAAGTCCCTCACCAAGTCGCTCGGCCCGGACTACCACCGGGTGCGCTGCGGCATCGGCCGTCCGCCGGGCCGGATGGAGGTGGCGGACTTCGTACTGAAGGACTTCTCCTCGGTCGAGCGCAAGGAGCTGGACTGGTTCGTGGACCGCGCCGCCGACGCGGTCGAGGCGCTGCTGTCGGAGGGTCTGGAGCGGGCGCAGAGCACCTACAACTCCTGACGAGCGATCAGTTCCCGTTCGGCTCCTGTGGCGCGCGGTACACAACGGTCGTGCAACGCTTTGGGGGACGGGGGCTGAAACCCGCTCAGGCACGCCCGCACCATCGGATACGGTCAGCTCTGTACGAAGGGGTTGAGGGGTCGATTCGGGGGTAAGGACTGTGGTTCGGTCACGCCGTGTCCGCTGGGGGAGCACTGCCGGCGGAGCTGTACTGTGCCTGGCTGCGAGCGGGCTCGCGATCCAGCCCGCGCACGCGGCCGATTCGTCCGGCAGCCCGTCGGTGGCGCCGGAGCCCGCCGCGGCGCAGCTGATGCCGCCGGCACCGGTCGTCGGTTCGGTGGGCGGTTCGGCCGGGCTGTACGCGGTCGGCGGGGGCCTGCTGGTCGCCGCGGGGGGAGCGGCGACCTGGTTGCGGCGGCGCCGCGCCGGGCGGCCCACCACCTACTGACGGCGCACGACGCGCGAGAGGGACCGACCCGCGGGGGTCGGTCCCTCTCGGCGTTCGCGCGGCCGGGGTCAGCCGGTGTTGCGCAGGCCGGCCGCGATGCCGTTGACGGTCAGCAGCAGCGCGCGGGCCCGCAGCGGGTCCTCCGGGCGGCCGTGCGCGGCCAGTTCGCGCTGGTGGCGCAGCAGGGCGACCTGGAGGTAGGAGATCGGGTCGAGGTAGGCGTCCCGCACGGTGAAGGTCTGCTTGAGCACCGGGTTGTGCTCCAGCAGCTCACTCTCGCCGGTCAGCCGCAGCACCTCGCGCAGGGTCAGCTCGTGCTCGGCGACGATCTGGTCGAAGACGTGGTGCAGCTCGGCGGGCACCAGCTGCTCGACGTAGTGGCGGGCGATCCGCAGATCGGTCTTGGCCAGCGTCATCGCGACGTTGGACAGGAAGTTGCGGAAGAAGTGCCACTGGTCGTACATCTCGCCCAGGACGTCCCCGAGGCCGGCCTCGCGGGCGGCGGCGAGGCCGGAGCCGACGCCGTACCAGCCCGGGACGATCTGCCGGGACTGGGTCCAGCCGAACACCCACGGGATGGCCCGCAGACCGTCCAGGCCGGCGCCGGAGTCGGGGCGGCGGGACGGGCGGGAGCCCAGGTGCAGCGAGGCGAGCTGGTCGACCGGGGTGGCCGCGAAGAAGTACTTCGGCAGGTCCTCCTGCTCGACCAGGGCGCGGTAGGCGGTGTGCGCGGCCCCGGAGACCTGGTCCATGGCGGCGTCCCAGCGGGCCAGCTCCTCGGGGGCCTGGCGCGGCGCGGTGTGCAGCGCCGAGGCGGCCAGGGTGGCCGAGATGGTCAGCTCCAGGTTCTCCCGGGCGAGCGAGGGCAGCAGGTACTTGTCGGAGATCACCTCGCCCTGCTCGGTGACCTTGATCTCGCCCTCCAGGGTGCCCCAGGGCTGGGCGAGGATCGCCTCGTGCGAGGGGCCGCCGCCGCGGCCGACGGTGCCGCCGCGGCCGTGGAACAGGCGCAGCCGGATGCCGTAGCGGTGGGCGACGTCGCGCAGCCGGCGCTGGGCCCGGTGGATCTCCCACTGGGAGGTGGTGATGCCGCCGAACTTGGAGGAGTCGGAGTACCCGAGCATGACCTCCTGGATGTCCCCGCGCAGCGAGACCAGCAGGCGGTACGAGGGGTCCGAGAGCATCTCGTCCAGGATCCGGTCGGCCTCCTGGAGCTCGTCGGTGGTCTCCAGCAGCGGCACGATGCCGATCTTGGCGATCCCGGCGTGCAGGTCGATCAGGCCGGCCTCGCGGGCCAGCACGGCGGCGGCGAACACGTCGTCCGCGCCCTGGCACATCGAGATGATGTAGCTCTCGACGATCTCGTCGCCGAACCGCTCGAAGCCCTCGCGGATGGTGGTGAACACGCCGAGCGTCTTGGCGCCCGCCGCGTCCAGCGGGGCCGGGGTGGGGGCGAGCGGGCGGCGCGAGCGCAGCTCCTTGGAGAGCAGCCGCTGGCGGTACTCGCGCGGCATGTCGGTGTAGCGCCAGGCCTCCTCGCCGAGCCGGTCGAAGAGCTGGCCGAGCGCGTGGTGGTGGGCCTCGGCGTGCTCGCGCACGTCCATGGTGGCGAGCTGGAGGCCGAACGCCTCGATGGTACGGATCGCGCGGGCCAGGCGGCCGTCGGCGATCAGCTGGCCGCGGTGGCCGTGCAGCGAGTCCTGGATCAGCCTGAGGTCGGCGAGCAGCTCGCGGGTGCCGACGTAGTCGCGGCCGGGGACGTGCTGGGTCCCGGAGGCCAGCCGCTCGCGGGTGTTCTCCAGCTTGAGCCGCACGCAGGTGGCCTTGAGCCGGTACGGCTCCTCGGCGTTCATCCGCTTGTAGCGCGGGCTCAGTTCGGGCAGCAGCGCGAGGTCGGCCTCCAGCGACTCCAGCAGCTCGGCGGAGGCGCCGGAGAGGCGGACCGAGGTGGAGAGCGCGTTGCGCAGGTCGTCGACGGCGGCCAGGGCGTCCTTGATGCCGTACTCGTGCTGGAGGTTGAGCACGTCCCAGGTGACCTGCGGGGTGACGTTGGGGTTGCCGTCCCGGTCGCCGCCGATCCAGGTGCCGAAGGTCAGCGGGCGGACGCCCTCGGGGAGGGTGAGGCCGACCCGGGCCAGCTCCTCGTGCAGCTCCTCCAGGACCTCCGGGACGGCCTCGCGGTACAGCTCGTCCAGGTAGTAGACGGCGTTGCGGGCCTCGTCGGTGGGCTCGGGGCGGGCGATCCGCAGCTCGTCGGTCTGCCACAGCAGGTCGATCACCTCGGCGAGCCGGCGGTCGGCCTGGCGCTTGGCCGAGCTGTGCCGGACCGGGTCCGTGGTGGACAGGCCGGAGGCCACGTGCTCGCGGTGGATGCGCTCCAGCAGCTCGCCGATCCGGCGGAGCTTGTTCAGCACGCTGCGGCGGGCCGCCTCGGTCGGGTGCGCGGTGAAGACCGGCCGGACCGCGAGGTGGGCCAGGGTGTCCTGGAGGTGCTTGGGGTCGGCGTCGGCCAGCTGGTCGGCGGTCTGCGCGAGCAGCGAGCCCTCGCGGGCCCGGCGGGTGGCGAACTCACGGCCGCGGTGCACCTGCTCGGTGACGTTCGCCAGGTGGAAGTAGGTGGAGAAGGCGCGGACCAGCTTGCCGGCGGTCTCCAGGTCGATCTCGCCGAGCAGCTGGGCGGTGGCCTCGCCGTCGGTGCGGCTGAGCAGCCGGACCTGCTCGACCAGGCCGAGCAGTTCGGGGCCCTCCTGCCGGACCAGGGTCTCGCCGAGCAGGTCGCCCAGGCGCCGGATGTCCGCGCGGAGTGCGGCGTTGGCGGCTACCGGGTCGTGTCCGGACGGGGACTGGCTGTCGGCCGGGGTGGGGACCGGAGCGGTCACGGCGGGCTCCCTGTGGTGGTGGGGTTCGGGCAACGGCTCTCACGCCCGACCTTCGGCCGGGAAGTGGGCCCACCGACGGGTCGGGAGATCGGTGCGGACCGCGCTGTCCGTCGCGGACCAGCATAGGTGGCACGGGGTGCCGCGTCCGAGAAGTGGCCGGATGGCGGACAGTCGGGCGGTGTGCCGCGGCGGCCGGGAACTGGGTACGACCCCCCGGGGGCCCGCCCGTAGGCTGTCCCCCATGAGCAAGTCGCCTGACGGGGGCGGGCCGGCCCACTCACTGTGGTGGTGGGAGCGGCGCCGCAGCGCGCTGCTGGACGTCGTGCTGGCCGTGCTGGCCGCACTGGAGTGCGCCTTCGGCGCGTACGGGGTGGTGCACGACCGGTTCCATCTGGGGGTCGGGGTCGCCGTGGCGGCGGCCGTGCCGGGGGCGCTGGCCGGGGCGACCCTGGTGGTGCGGCGGCGCTGGCCGGCGGTGCCGGTGCTGGTGGCCCTGGTCTTCGTGCCGGGGCTGTTCGGGATCCTGCTGCTGGTGGTCTCGCTGTACACGCTGGCGGCCACCTGGGAGTGGCCGTCACGCCGCCGGCGGGTGGTGGCGCTGTCCTCGCTGGCCCTGGTCGAGACCTTCGGCATGGTGCTGTTCGCGATCAACGCCCCGGAGCAGGGCGACACCGCGACCCCGCTGCCGCCCACGTGGGTGTTTGTCGTGATGGCCGCGCTGGTGGCGGTCGGGCTGACCGTCCCGCCGGTGGTCACCGGCCTGTACGTGGGGGCCAGGCGCCGTCTGGTCGAGTCGCTCAAGGACCACGCCCACGGCCTGGAGGCCGAGCTCGGCCTGCTCGCCGAACAGGCCAGGGAGCGGGCCCGCAGGGCCCGGCTGGAGGAGCGGACCAGGATCGCCCGCGAGATGCACGACGTGGTCGCGCACCGGGTCAGCCTGATGGTGGTGCACGCCGCCGCCCTGGAGCGGACCATCCCCCGGGACCCGGACCGGGCGCAGCAGAGCGCCCGGCTGATGGGCGAGGTGGGCCGGCAGGCGCTGGACGAGCTGCGCGAGATCCTCGGGGTGCTGCGGATGGCGGAGCCGGTCGAGCAGGCCGAGCGGCCGGACAGCCTGGCCGGGCTGCCCCGGCTGGTGGAGCAGTCCCGGGCGGCCGGGATGCTGGTGGACCTCGCGGTCAGCGGGGACGGCTGCCCCTACTCCGGGCAGGCCGAGCGGACGGCGTACCGGCTGGTCCAGGAGGGGCTGACCAACGCGCACAAGCACGCCGGCGGCGCCCGGGTGGACGTCCTGGTCAGCTACCTGCCCAACGGGGTGCGGGTGGCGGTGGTGAACGCCCCGGCGGACGGCGGCCGCGAACGGGTCGGGCTGCCCAGCGGTGGAAACGGCCTGGTCGGCATGCAGGAGCGGGTGGTGGCGCTCGGCGGCAGCTTCAGCGCGGGCCCGGCCGAGGACGGCGGGTTCCGGGTCGAGGCGCTGCTGCCGTCACGCCTGGCCGTCCGCCCGGACCGGCTCGGCTGACCGCGGCGCCAGCAGCAGGCCCAGCCGCGGCTGGACCAGCGGCCGGAAGAAGCGGACCGCGGCCGGGGTGGCGAGCAGCACCGCGAGGGTGAGGGCGCAGGCACCCAGCAGGGGCAGCGCGGTGTACCAGTGGTGCAGCGTGCGGGCGTGGTAGACGCCGGAGGCCTGGACGAGCTTCAGCGGCAGCCCGTGCAGCAGGTAGACGTAGAGCGAGGCGCCGCCCAGCGCCGTCCACCGGGTGCGGTGCCCGGGCAGCAGGGCCAGGAACGCCGCGCCGGCGACCAGGGACAGCCCGGCCAGCGCGAGCCGCACGGCCACCCAGACCGGGTAGCCGACGTGCAGTTCGGCGGCGCTCTCGGTGTACTCCACCCAGCCCGGGTTCAGCAGTTTGGGCGAGGCCAGCCAGATCGCGCCGAACACCGCCGCCAGCGCGAACGGTGCGCAGCGGCGCACGGCCGGGCGGCGCAGCGCGGCGAGGTGGCCGGGCCGCAGCACCAGGCCGAGCACGAACCACGGCAGGAAGCCCAGGGTGCGGCCGAGCGCCAGTTCCTCGGGGAAGGCGGCCATCGCGCCCGACCCGGCCGCGACCAGGACGGCGACCGGCAGCGGGTGGCGCAGCGCCGTCCAGACCGGCACGCTGAGCCGCCAGACCAGCAGCGAGAGCAGGAACCAGGTCAGCCAGCGGGGTTCCAGCAGCCGGATCGGGGCGAGCCGCTTCTCCAGGACCATCCCGACCAGGTTGTACAGCACCTGGAAGACCAGGTAGGGGACGGCCAGTTGGGAGATCAGCCGGCCGCCGTCCACCGGCGGCCGGCCGGGTCTCGGGCGGGCGAAGTACCCGCACAGGGTGATGAACACCGGCATCGAGAAGGCCGCGATGGTGAGCACCGCGGCGGCGACCGTCCGGTCCGTCTCCAGCAGCGGCATCCAGGTGTGCGCGCAGACCACCAGCGCGACCGCGGCGAACTTGGCGTTGTCGTACAGCGGTTGGCGTTCCGGCCGGTGGGCGGGCGGTGCTGCCGTCGTGGGCGCGGCAGCCGTCTGGACGCTCATCGCGATACCTCCCGGGTTTCCCCTCACGAGCTCCACACTGCGTGCGGCACAGTGTGGCGGCAACGGAGGCCCGGTGGGAGGGGATTGACCGGAGTCGGGACGCGGCGGCGGGTCAGTCCGTCCCGGCGGCCGTCCGCAGGCGTTCCTGCGGCAGGCCGAGGACCAGGGTGCTGACGGCCTGGTCGATGGAGTGGCCGAGGAACCACTCGCCGGCGTGGTCCAGGCTGAAGACCCGGCCGCCCTCGTCGATGGCCAGCAGGGCCTGGCCGAACGCCTCCTCGCCGAGCGGCGCGACCTTGGTGTCCAGCGCGCGGCCGAGGTCGGCCAGCGTGCGGGGCTGGTGCAGCCCGCAACGCGGGTCCAGCAGGAACGGCGTCCTGGCCTGGGCGCGACCGGCCCCGGACAGGTCGAAGGAGAGCCCGCCGAATTCGGCCCAGGCCTCCACGGCGGCGGGGAACACCGAGTGCCGGACGTCCAGCGGCCCACCGTGGGCGGCCAGTTCGTCGGCCCACTGCTCGGCCTGGATGATCTCCCAGCGGCCGGGGTGCCAGCCGGCCTGCTTGAGGGCGGCGGCCACGTCGGCCGGGAAACGGGGCTGGGTGCGGACCGCGGACGGGTTCAGGGCGTACTCCGGTGACTGGGGGGCAGGGGAGGGGCGTCGGCTCAGCGGGCGGCGGGCCCGACGGCGACGCTCGTCACGTTCAGGTGGTCGAGCAGCGGGGTGCAGGACCGGCAGGGCGGTGCGTGGGTTCCGTGCGCCGGGTCGCCCTCCTCGCGGATCCGTACGGTGGTCAGCCGGGCGCCCTTGAGGGCCTTGCGCGCCTCCGCCAGGCCGAGCGGCTTGCGGGCCGCGCGCTTCGACCGGCCGGCGTCCACCGCCGCCAGGAACTGCGAGAGCAGCGCGGGCTCCGGGCAGTGGCCGAGGAAACGCTCCCGGTGCTCGACGGGCAGCTCCGCCAGGAACTCGGCGACCAGCGGGTGCAGCAGCGGCGGGCGGTCGGACTTGCCGCCGGCCAGGGTGTGGACCTCGCCGCCCTTGAGCGACAGCGCGGCGGCGACGGCCGGCAGCAGGCTGTCCCGCTGGTTGCGCAGCACGGGGGCCGGTTCGCCCGTTCCGGGTTCCGGGTGTTCCATGACCGCTCCTCGGCTGTGCTCGGCGCATCGGCAGTTCTCCGCTGCCGGGGGTCTGCTGACGGATGGTGACCACCGACGCCGGCCGGGGCCGACGCGGAGGTGGTGGGACCAGCCTGCCAAACGCCTCCGACACCCGGCGCCCCGGGGTGGTGCGGCCGGTGCTCCGGCGCCGGCCGGCGGCGGTGTACGGAGCGTGTGCTCCAGGCTGCCGCGCCGGGCCGGGGCCGTACCGGGTTTCCGGATTCGGACCCTTTTCGGCCGCGGTGCCCGGTACCGTTCCACTGCGAGGTCAGAGGGGTCGGGCCGTGGGGAGAGCGGCCTGTGCCAGGGCTTCGCCGGGCAGCAGAGGCAGCCGGGGCGAGGAGGCTTCCGGGGCCGGGGCAAGGGGGGTCTTGCAGTGGCGAGCGGGTCCAGGGATGTGGCGCACGAGGCGCCTGGTGAGCATGTGCCGACTCCGGGGGTGACCGAGCCGCAGCCGGTCGAGCGGATCGGACTGGCGGTGGTCGGCGCCGGGTACTGGGGGCCGAACCTGGTCCGCAACGCGCAGCAGACGGCCGGGCTGCGGCTGCACTGGCTGTGCGACCTCGACGAGGAGCGCTCCCGCCGGGTGCTCGGCGAGTACAGCACGGTACGGACCACCACCTCCTTCGACGAGGTGCTGGCCGACGAGCGGGTCCGGGCGGTGGCGATCGCCACCCCGGCCGCGGCGCACTACAAGCTGGTCCGGGCGGCCCTGGAGGCCGGCAAGCACGTCCTGGTGGAGAAGCCGATCACCACCACCGTCGCCGACGCGGCCGAGCTGGTCGAGCTCGCCGAGGAGCGCGGCCTGGTCCTGATGTGCGACCACACCTTCTGCTACACCCCGGTGGTCCGCCGGATCCGGGAGCTGGTGCACGGCGGCGAGATCGGCGATGTCCAGTTCTTCGACTCGGTCCGGATCAACCTCGGCCTGGTCCAGCCCGACGTCGACGTGCTGTGGGACCTCGCCCCGCACGACCTGTCGATCCTCGACTTCGTGCTGCCGCCGGGCGTCGAGCCGGTCGGGGTGAGCGCCCAGGGCGCCGACCCGATCGGGGCCGGCCGGGCCTGCGTCGCGTACCTGACGGTCCGGCTCAGCAACGGCGCGCTGGCGCACTGCCACGTCAACTGGCTCTCCCCGACGAAGGTCAGGACCACCCTGATCGGCGGCTCCCGCCGCACCCTGGTCTGGGACGACCTCAACCCGCAGGCCCGGCTGGCGGTGCACGACCGCGGCGTCGACCTCACCCCGCCGGACGAGCTGACCGACGCCATCCGGCACCGGGCGCTGATCTCGTACCGGGTCGGCGACATGGTCGCCCCCGCGCTGGTCGAGCAGGAGGCCCTGCGCAACGTGATGGGCGAGTTCGCCGCGTCCATCACCGAGGGCCGCGCCCCGCTCACCGACGGGCGCTCGGGCCTGCGGGTGCTGCAACTGCTGCACGCCGCCTCGCGCAGCCTGGAGCTCGGCGGGGCCACCGTCCCGGTCGGCGGCGCCGACGACACCGAACTGATCACCGCTCAGGAAAGGGCCGTCGCCCGATGAACGCTGTCGCCATTGAGGGCTCCCGCTGCCTGGTCACGGGCGGGGCCGGCACCATCGGCTCCACCGTCGTCGACCAGCTGGTCCGGGGCGGGGCCCGCGAGGTGATCGTGCTGGACAACTTCGTCCGGGGCCGGACGGAGAACCTCGCCGCCGCGCAGGCCGCCGCCGCTCCGGGGCAACTGCGGGTGGTGGACGGCGACATCCGGGACCGCGCGCTGCTGCGCGACCTGCTCGGCGACGACACCGACCTGCTGTTCCACCTCGCCGCGATCCGGATCACCCAGTGCGCCGCCGAACCGCGCCTCGCACTGGAGATCATGGTGGACGGCACCTTCGACGTGGTCGAGGCCGCCGCCGAGAAGGGCGTCAGGAAGGTCATCGCCTCCTCCACCGCCTCGGTCTACGGACTGGCCGACACCTTCCCGACCCCCGAGACCCAGCACCCGTACCACAACGACACCCTCTACGGTGCCGCCAAGGTCTTCAACGAGGGCCTGCTGCGCAGCTTCCACGCCATGTACGGGCTGGACTACGTCGCCCTGCGCTACTTCAACGTGTACGGCCCGCGGATGGACGTGCACGGCCGCTACACCGAGGTCTTCATCCGCTGGATGGAGCGGATCGCCGGCGACCAGCCGCCGCTGATCTTCGGCGACGGCGCGCAGACCATGGACTTCGTCCACACCGAGGACATCGCCCGGGCCAACCTGCTGGCCGCCGAGGCGCCGGTCACCGACCGGGTCTACAACATCGCCAGCTCCACCGAGGTCTCCCTGCGCGGCCTCGCCGACGCCCTGCTGGCCGCCATGGACCGCACCGACCTGGACGTCGAGCACGGCCCGGCCCGCGGCACCGCCGGCGGGGTCGTGCGCCGCCTGGCCGACATCTCGGCGGCCGAACGCGACCTGGGCTGGAAGCCCGAGCTGGGCCTGGACGAGGGTCTGCGCCAGCTGGTCGCCTGGTGGCGCGAGCAGTAACCCCGCCCTTCCCGTCACGTCCTTCCGGAGCATCCCCGTGTCCGTCATTCCCGCGACGCCCACCATTCCCGTGATGCTGCCCTGGCTCGGGGAGGAGGAGGCCGAGGCCGCCGCGGCGGCCGTCCGCTCCGGCTGGGTGGCCCAGGGCCCCCGGGTCGCCGAGTTCGAGCGCGCCTTCGCCGACCACCTCGGGGTCGAGCACGCCGTCGCGGTGTCCTCCTGCACCACCGCGCTGCACCTGGCCCTGATCGGCGCCGGGGTCGGCCCCGGCGACGAGGTGGTGGTGCCCTCGCTCTCCTTCATCGCCACCGCCAACGCCGTCACCTACGTCGGCGCGGTGCCGGTCTTCGCCGACGTCGACCCGGCCACCGGGAACCTGACCGCCGACACCGTCGCCGCCGCGCTGACCGGCCGCACCAAGGGCGTGATCGCCGTCGACCAGGGCGGCGTCCCGGTCGACCTCGACGCGATCCGCGCCCTGGTCGAGCCGCGCGGCATCACCGTCGTCGAGGACGCCGCCTGCGGCGCCGGCTCGCTCTACCGCGGCCGGCCGGTCGGGTCCACCGCGCGGATCGCCGCCTACTCCTTCCACCCGCGCAAGCTGCTCACCACCGGCGAGGGCGGCATGGTCACCTGCCAGGACGGCGACCTCGCCGCCCGGCTGCGCCGGCTGCGCGAGCACGGGATGAGCGTCTCGGCCGCCGACCGGCACGCCGCCGCGGGCGGGGCCGGCGTGGTGGAGACGTACGACGAGATCGGCTTCAACCACCGGATGACCGACATCCAGGCCGCCGTCGGCCTGGTCCAGCTGCGCAAGCTGCCCGCGATGGTCGCCCGCCGGCGCGAACTGGCCGCCCGCTACCGGGAACTGCTCGGCCCGCTGGCCGACGGCCTGGTCGCCGACCCGGCCCACGGCACCGGCAACTTCCAGGCCTGCTGGCTGCTGCTGCCCGACGGCGCCCCGGACCGCACCGAGGTGCTGACCGCGCTCGCCGCCGCCGGCGTCTCGGCCCGCCGCGGCATCATGGCCGCGCACCTGGAGGCGCCCTACAAGGGCACCGCCCGGCTGCCGCTGCCCGCCACCGAGCTGATCACCCGGCGCTCGCTGATCCTGCCCCTCTACCACTCGCTGACCGAGGACCAGCAGGACCGGGTGGTCGCCGCGCTCCGCGAGGCCATCGGGTGACGCTGCCGGCCGGGACGTCGATCAGACACCTCGGGCACGCCGGCTTCGTGGTCGAGCACGCCGGGCTGCGCATCCTGATCGACCCCTGGTTCCACCCGGCCTTCCTGGACGCCTGGTTCCCGTACCCCGACAACCGCGAGCTGCTGCCCGAGGTCGTCGCCGGGCGGTACGACTACCTCTACGTCTCGCACACCCACGAGGACCACTTCGACGAGCGACTGCTCGCCCAGCTCTCCCGGGAGACCACCGTCCTGGTGCCGCGCTTCCGGACCGGGGAGCCGGGCCGGCGGCTCGCCGCGCTCGGCTTCGGCGAGCAGGTCCGGCTCGGCCACCGCGAGCAGTACCGGCTCGGGCCGGACTGCACCGCCACCATGCTGCTGGACACCAGCCACAAGGAGGACAGCGGACTGCTGCTGGACCTCGGCGGCTACCGCTTCCTGGACCTCAACGACTGCAACACCCCGATGTCCGAACTCCCCTGCGACGTCGACCTGCTGGCCGCCCAGTACTCCGGCGCCATGTGGTACCCGAACGCCTACGACTACCCGCCCGCGACGATGGCCGCCAAGACCGCGGCCGTCCGCGCCGACCTGCTGGACACCCTGGTCCGCAAGGTCCGGCTGACCGGCGCCGCGGCCTACCTGCCGTCGGCCGGCCCGGCCTGCTTCCTCGACCCGGAGCTGGCCCGCTTCAACGACCGCGAGCGGACCATCTTCCCGCACTGGGAGGACGTCGCCGAGCGGTTCGCCGCGGCCTGCCCGCAGACCGAGGTGATCCGCACCGCCCCCGGCGACCGGGTGGACGCCCCCGCCCCGCCCGGCCGCTGGCACGACGACCCCGACGGCTACCTCGCCGACTACCGCGAGCGCCGCCGCACCGAGTGGGAGGCCCACCACCGCGAGCCGGCCGAACCGGTCACCGCCGCCGAGGTCGAGGCCCACTTCGAACGCTTGCAGCGGCTCAACCGCCCGCTGCTCGCCGACTACCGGGCCGGGCTGCGGCTGGAGGCCGACGGCACCGCCTGGGGGCTGGCCCTGGGTGAGCTCGCCGAGCACGTCGAGCTGGAGGACGAACCGGTCGACCCCTCGTACGTGATCCGGGTGCCCGCCCGCGCCCTGCGGGCCGTCCTGGACGGCCGGACCGGCTGGGAGGAGGCGCTGCTGTCCATGCGGCTCAGCCTGCACCGCGACCCGGACGTCTTCGACCTCACCCTGCTCAGCCTGCTCCGCTACGGCCACCGGCCCGCCCAGACCAGGCAACTGGTCCGCGAACGCGCGAGGGCGGAGACCATCGAACGCGACGGTCTGCGGCTCCAGCGCTACTGCCCGCACGCCGGCGAGGACCTGAGCCACGCCGTGATCGCCGACGGGCTGGTCGAGTGCCCGCGCCACCACTGGAAGTGGGACGCGGCCACCGGTGCCTGCCTGGCCGGCGGCGCGCTCCCGCTGCTCGTCGAGCCGGCGGAGCCGCCCAAGGACGCCCATCCACCCCGGCCCGAGGGCCGGACAACCAGCTGAGGAGCCCCCGGGTGACCGACATCCCGCTCGTCGACCTGCAAGCCGCCCACGCCGAGATCGCCGAGGAGGTCCGGGAGGGCTTCGACCGGGTCCTGCTGAGCGGCGCGTACATCAAGGGCCCCGACGTGGTGGCCTTCGAGGAGGAGTACGCGGCGTTCTCCGGCGTCCGGCACGCGGTCGGCGTCGCGAACGGCACCGACGCGCTGGAGCTGGCCCTGCGCGCCCTCGACCTGCCCGACGGCTCCGGGGTGGTGCTGCCGGCCAACACCTTCGTGGCCACCGCCGAGGCGGTGATCCGGGCCGGGCTGCGCCCGGTGCTGGTCGACGTCGACCCCGACCACCTGCTGATCGACCCGGCCCGGGTCGCCGAGGCGCTGCCCGGGGCCGCCGCCGTCGTCCCGGTCCACCTGAACGGCCAGCTCGCCCCGATGCGGCCGCTGCTGGACCTCGCGGGCGACCGCCCGGTCGTCGAGGACGGCGCGCAGTCCCAGGGCGCCCGGCAGGACGGCCGGCTCTCCGGGAGCTGGGGCCGGATCTCCGCCACCAGCTTCTACCCCGGCAAGAACCTCGGCGCCTACGGCGACGCCGGCGCGGTGGTCACCGACGACGCCGCCCTGGCCGCCGCCGTCCGGCTGATCGGGGACCACGGCTCCGGGCGCAAGTACGTGCACGAGCGGTTCGGCTTCAACTCCCGGATGGACACCCTCCAGGCCGTGGTGCTGCGCGCCAAGCTGCGCCGGCTGCCCGCCTGGAACGAGGCCCGCCGCGCCGCCGCCGACCGCTACGACCGGCTGCTGGCCGGACTCGACGGCCTGACCACCCCCCGGACGCTGCCCGGCAACGAGCACGTCTGGCACCTGTACGCGGTGCGGATCGAACGCGGCCGGGACACCGTCCTGGCCGAGCTGCAGGCCGCCGGGATCGGGGCCGGCGTGCACTACCCGGTCCCCGTCCACCGGCAGCCCGCGTTCCACCACCTCGGCCACCCGGAGGGCGCCTTCCCGGTCGCCGAACGGGCCGCGGGGGAGATCCTCACCATCCCGCTGTACCCCCAGATCACCGAGGCCCAGCAGGAGCGGGTGGCCGAGACCCTGGCCAAGGCGCTGGCCCGGATCTGACCGCCCGCGCCCCGCGCGCGACAACCTCCCGGGCGGGGGGACGACCCCCCGCCCGCACCCCCTACGCTGGACCCCAGCAAATCTGCTTCAGCCAGTGTGGGGGCACCCAGATGACGACAGGTCGGCCCGCCACCGCCGCCGCGCCCAACTCGGCGTACGCGGGTCAGGTGGTGCAGTTCCCGGACCCGGTCCGGGCCGCCCAGCACCCCGCCGGGGTCCGGGTGGACGAGTACGGCTACCCGGACTTCAGCGCCTACGCGGTGGCCGCCGCCGAGGTGGCCGACCCGCCCGAGGGCTTCGGCGTGGACGAACTGCGGCTCACCGACTACGTCTCGGCCAACGCGGCCCTCTACACCCAGGGCCACGGGCTCTGGGCGGACCTGGAGACCGCGGTGGCCACCCCGCCCGGCTGGACCTGGCACCACGTGGTCGGCCGGGCCGCCCCCGGCCTGCGCCGGATGGAGCTGATCCCGGTCGAGGTCAAGGCCCTGCTGCGGCACCACGGCGGGCTGGCCCGCTCCACCGCCGACCACGGCCGGCGCGGCACCCGGCCGCTCCAGGAGCACCGCCCGGTGCACTTCTCGCTGGCCAAGGACGGCGGGGACCCGCTGGCCGTCGCCGAGGACCAGGTCCAGCGCGCCGAGCAGCGGCTCGGCCACCCGCTGCCCGCCGCCTACCGCAGCTTCCTGAAGCTGGCCGGCGGCCGCGCCCCGGCCGGGGTCGCCCTGGACGTCGAGTACGGCATCCTGCTCGACCAGCCCTTCCTGACGGTCAGTGACGAGTACGGCGCCCATGACCTGGTGTACGCCAACAAGTGCCTGCGCGACCACCTGACCAAGGACTACCTGGCCGTCAGCTACGTCCAGGGCGGTCTGCTGGCGGTCAAGGTGCGCGGGGAGCGGATCGGGTCGGTCTGGTTCTGCCCGTACGACGACGCCCGGGACTCGGCCGCGCCCGAGCCGCCCGAGGAGCGGGTGGCCCGCCTGCTGCTGCCCTGCGGGGAGGACTTCGACGCCTTCCTGCTCCGGCTGGCGGGCAGCCCGCCGGAGCTGGAGACGGTCGCGGAGCTGATGGTGGACGGCGGGTTCGCCCGTGCCGTCCCGGTGAACTGATGCCGGAGCACACGGTGGCCGGTGAGGAAGGGGTGGAGGGGGCGTGGTGACGACCTACGCGCAGGCTCAGGAGACCGCCGAGGAGTGGATCAACGGCGGCGTGCCGCGTTCCCAGCACCGTGAGGTCCGGGTGCGCGAGTTCGACCTGGGCTTCGTCTGCTGGGCCGACGACCGCGCCGAGGGCCCGGCGGCCGAGGGCGGCGGCCCCCGGCTGGTGATCACCCGGGACAGCGGGGCCAGCACGCTCTGGCCGCCGCTGCCCGTCAACGAGGTGGTGCGCCAGTTCGAGGAGCGGTACGGCAGCCGCAGCGAGCCCAACCCGGCCGGCGCGGCCCGGCCGGTGCCCGGGGCGGTCGAGGCGACCTCCTTCCTGCTCAGCCCGCCGCAGTGGTTCGAGCAGGCCGGCGCCGACGCGCTGGCCGCCGAGGCGGCCGAGCTGGCCGCGCAGACGGCCGCCGTGACGCCGGCCCCCGCGCCCGCCCCGGCCGCGCCCGCCCCGCTGCCGGAGCCGGCCCACCTGTCCGAGCCGCCCGCCTCGGACCGGCCCGCCGGGGACGCCCCGACCATGCTGGCGCCGCCGCCGTCGTCGCCCGGCTCCGAGGGCCTGACCGTGCCGATGCCCGGTGGCTACGGCCTGGGCGCCCCGCCCGTGCCCGCCGCGAACTCCGAGGGTCTGACCGTGGCGCTGCCCGGGCCCGTCGGGCCCGCCGCCGCGGCGCCGGTGCCGGCGGACGCGACCATGCCGATGCCCGAGGGCTTCCTCACCGGAGCGCCCGACCTGTCCGCGGCCCCGCCGCCCCCGCCCGGCTTCCCGCCGCCGGCCGCCCCGCCCGGCCCACCCGCCCCGCCCGTGCCGTCCATCGAGCACGCGGCGACCATGCTGGCGACGCCCGACGGCCCGCTCGGCGGGCCGGCTCCGGCCGCCCCGCAGGGTCCGTCGATCGAGTACGCGCCGACCATGCTCGCCTCCGACGGCCCGCCCGGGCTGATGGGCCTGCCCGGCGCGCCCGGCGTACCCGGCGGTCCCGTCCCGGGGGTCCCGGCACCCGGGCTCGGCCGTTCCGGCCCGGCGGTCCCGCCGCCGCCCCCGCCCACCGACCTGGGCCGCGGCCCCGCCGGCGGCGGCGCCGCACCCGGTGTGCCGACCGGCCGCAACGCCCCGACCGCTCCGCCGCCGCCGGCCCCCGCCGACCTGCACGGCTCCGCGGCCGGCCGCCCGGGTGCGGGCGGCCGGGTCGGTGCCGGCGCGCCCCCGCCGCCGGTCCCCACCGAGCTGAACCCCGGCGCCGCCCGTCCGGCCGCCGAGCCGCCGCGTCCGGCCGCCTCCGAGGTGGCGTACCAGGCCACCCAGCTGGCGACCCCGGCCGTCGATCTGTCGGCCGGCGGCCCGCCGCTGCCTCCGCCGCCCCCGCCGGGTGCGGTCCCGAGCCCGGGCGCGCCGCCGGTCGGCTACGGCTACCCCGTCCCGGGCGGGGTGCCCGCGCCGGCTCCGGTGATGGCCCCGCCGGCCGTGCCGCAGGGCGTCCAGCCGCCGCCGGCCCCGGCGGCACCGGGCACGCCCGCGATCGGCCCGGGCACCCAGGCCGTGGTCAGCTACCGCGGCCCGGACGGCTCCGAACAGACCCTGCTGCACCGCAGCGAGCCCGGCACCCCGCACCCGGAGTGGAAGGCGCTGCAGGACCTGCGAGCCCTCAACGTGCCGCCGGACCAGGTGCTGGAACTGCACACCGACCTGGAACTCTGCGACCTGCCGGGCGGCTACTGCGCCCGCATGGTCAAGGCCTCCTGGCCGAACGTGCGGATCAGCCACACCGTGCCGTACGGCCGCGACCAGCGGGCCCGGCAGGCCGGGATGGCCCAGCTCAACGACCACCTGGACCAGCTGCACCAGCTGGCGGCGGCCCCGCAGCGGCCCCGGCCGGTCCGGGTGCCGCTGCCCGCCCCCGGCATGATCCCGCAGCTGCCGCCGCTCGCCCCGCAGCAGCTCGCGGGCGAGCTCGGCCAGGCCTTCGGGCCGGGCGTGTTCCGCTTCGAGCAGCGCGCGGTCGCCCGGCAGGGCGTACCCGAGCCGGTGTCGCAGACCCTGATGTGGGCCGGACTCCCGCGGGAGTTCGCGCCGTTCTTCTGGGCCCAGGCCCAGGAGGGCCGGCCGATCCCGACGCTGGCCGAGCTGGCCGCGGAGCGCGGCCGCCCGGCCGCCCCGGACTTCGGCGGCTACCTGGTGCTCGGCAACGACTACGGCCGCCAGCTGTGCGTGCAGTACGGCACCGCGGCGGTGGTCGCGGTGGACCTGGACGGGTCCGGTGAGGCGCCGCGCTTCGTCAACACCGGGGTGCCGGAGTTCGTCCGCAGCCTCGCGGTGCTCGGGCGGATGTGGCGCCTGCGGTACGGGCTGACGCCCGAACAGGCCGGCCGCTGGACGACCGACCTCCAAGCCCAGCTGATCGCCGTCGACCCGGCGGCGCTCTACACACCGGAGAGCTGGTGGGCGGTACTGGTGGAACAGTTCTGGGACGGCTTGATGTAACAGCGTCAGGTGCGGATACGAAGGGGCCCTGTCGCCCATGGTGCGGCCCCTCCGGTCGGTGGCGCGGCATCGCCTTCTTTGGCTTTCCAGCGTATCTGCGCAAAATAGGGCAAGAGGATGGGCAGTATGAGTCCTCGACGACCACATCGGATGAGGGCTGCGCAGCCCGCGAGCACGAAGGAAGAGCCGATGAGCGATGCCGTCTCCCCGTCCGGCTTCACCGTTGCCCGGCGAGGCTATGCACCCGAGCAGGTCGACCGGACGCTGGACGCGTTGAGTGTCGACCGCGACCGGGCCTGGGAGCGGCTGAGTGTCCTCGGCGCGGGCCTGCGCGAGATGGAGAACCGGCTCGCCGAGGTGGTGCAGGCCGCCGCCGAGGCCCCGGAACCCGACTACGGCCGGCTCAGTGACCAGGCGGCCGCCCTGATGGCGATCGCCGACGCCGAGTCGCTGGCCGTCCGGACGGCGGCCGAGCGGGCCGCGGAGGACGCCCGGGACACCGCCTACGAGGCCGGCCAGGACGCCGACCGGGCCGCGAAGGAGTACGCCGGGACGGTCCGCCGGGACGCGGACGAGGCCGCCCGCCGGACCGAGGAGCGCACCCGGGCGGAGGGGGAGCGACTGCGGGCCGAGGCCGACCACGAGGCCCGGACGATCCGCGACGGCGGCACCGGCGACGCCGCCCGCACCCGGGTGGAGGCGGCCGAGGCCGGCGAGCGGGCCGAGGGCAAGCTCGCCGAGCTGCGGCGCCGGGCCGACGAGATGTTCGCGGCGGCCGAGGCCAAGGCCGACGGCGAGGACGCCAAGATCTCGGCCACCGCGGAGCGCCGCCTGCGGGAGGCCGAGCAGCACCGGGAGACCGTGCTCGCGGACATCCGCCGGATCGAGGGCGAGGCGCAGGGCAAGGCCGACGAGATGATCATGAAGGCCCGTCACGAGGCCGAGCGGATCCGCACCGCGAGCGAGCGCGAGCAGCGCGACTTCACGGCCCGGCTCGACGTCGTCCAGACGCACCTGGACCACATCAAGGAGACCCTGGCGGCGCTGACCGGCGCGGCGGTCGGCGCGGTCGAGGCCCAGCCCGCCCTGCCGCCGGCTCCCGCCGCCGCACCGGCCGCCGCCGCTCCCGCTCCTGCTGCCGCTCCCGCCGCCGCGCCGCTGCCCGCGCCCGGCTCGGAGGCGGACACCGCCGGGCTTCCGGCCGTGCCGCCGCTGCCCGACGCGCTGCCCGCGGCCGAGACGCCCCCGTGGGCCCGCAAGGCGCCGCTGGACGCCGCCGAGGCACCGGCCGCACCGGCGGCACCGGCCTCCGAGGTCGAGACCAGGATCGTGCCGAAGATCGTCATCATCGACGACGGGTCCGACTACGACGCCGGCCGGGTCATCCGCCGGGGCTGAACCGGAACCGCGTCGGGGCCGGGGGCGGCTCGGCCGCCCCCGGCCCCGACGCGTCCCCACCGGCTCAGAGCACCTCGACCGCCGCTCCGGTCAGCCGGCGGCGGCAGTCCAGCACGTACCGGGAGTGCTCGACCACCGCCTCGTAGTCGAACTCGTCGTGGTCGGCCAGCAGGATCACCGCGTCGGCCGCGGCGAGCTCCTCCGGGGTCGCCTCCACGCGGCGGACACCGGCCAGCGGGCCGCCGCCGTGGCCGTCGTGCTCGGCGGTGCGCTGACCGGGGATCTCCGGCTCGGCCACGTGGACGCCGACCACCACGTGCGGGTCGGCCGCGCGGACCTCGGCGCCCATCCGGGTGAGCAGTTCCACGACCCGGGCGGCCGGGGTCTCCCGGGCGTCACCGGTGTTCTTCTTGTACGCCAGGCCGAGGACCAGGACCCGGGAGCCGTTGACCGCGCGGCGGCGCTGGTTCAGCGCCTCCGTCAGCCGCCGCACCACGTAGTCCGGCATGTGGCTGTTGACGTCGTTGGCCAGCTCCACGAACCGGAACGACTGGCCGAGCGCGCGCTCGACCCGCCAGGACAGGTAGGAGGGGTCGATCGGCAGGCAGTGCCCGCCGACACCGGGGCCGGGGGTGAACCGCAGGAAGCCGAACGGCTTGGTGGACGCGGCGTCGATCGCCTCCCAGACGTCGATGCCGAGGTCGTGGGCGAACATCGCCAGCTCGTTGACCAGCGCGATGTTCACGTGCCGGAAGGTGTTCTCCAGCAGCTTGGTCAGCTCGGCCTCCTTGCAGGAGGAGACCGGCACCGTCCGCTCGACCAGCCCGCCGTAGAAGCCGTCGACGGCGGCCAGGCCGGCCGCGGTGGTGCCGGAGACCACCTTGGGGGTGTTCTCCAGCTTCCAGGTCGGGTTGCCCGGGTCGATCCGCTCGGGGCTGTAGCCGATGTGGAAGTCCTCGCCCGCGCGCAGGCCGGAGCCCTCCTCCAGGAGCGGCGCGAGCAGTTCCTCGGTCGTCCCCGGGTAGGTGGTCGACTCCAGCACCACGGTGGCCCCGGGCCGCAGGTGCTGCGCGAGCAGCCGGGCCGAGGACTCGATGTACGAGAGGTCGGGCACCCCGTCCCGGAGCGGGGTGGGCACGGTGATGACCGCGATGTCGAAGCCGGCGACGTCCCCGGGCTCGGCCGAGGGCAGGTACGCCCCGCTGTCCAGCAGCGGCCGGAGCCGCTCGGCGGGGATGTCCTCGACGTACGACTCGCCGACGGCCAGCCGCTTGATCCGGCGGTCGTCCACGTCGTAGCCGACGACCTCGTGCCCCACCTCGGCGGCCCGGACCGCCAGCGGCAGACCGACGTAGCCCTGGCCTGCGATGACCACGCGCATGACTGAAGTACCCCCTCCGTCGCGGTGACGCCCACACCGTGTTCAGGGCTGCCCCACACCGCCTTCACACGAGGGTACGGAGCGCGGACCCGGCGCGGGCGGCTTCGCGGAAACGCGTGCACAACGGGCAGAGCGGGATCATCCCAACCTTTGGAATCGGGCCGGGAACGCCGGCGGGCCGAGACCCTCGGCGCCCTCCAGGAAAGGGCGCCGAGGTCCCGGCGTGGGGGCACGGGCGCCCCCACCCAGGGCCGCCCGGCCTCGCATTCCGACCCCCATCGGAATACGAACGGTCCCGCTGCAGCCATCCCCCACGGTTGGGTGCGGCGGGCACGGGAACCATCCTGCGCGGCCACCATGGACGGGCAGTGACAGGAGTATGTCGACTTCATGATCTCTGGTCGCCCGCCCGCACCGGGCGGCGCGGGCGGCGGCGACCGGTGCGCCGGGTGCGGGCGCGTGCCGCGGCGTAGGCTGGACACCCCCGGGGCGCAGCGCGTGCCGGGCTGTTCGCGTTGCCCGGCCGGGCTCTCCGGCCCCGGGCCACTCCAGCCACGGAGCGAAGAAGAGACTTCATGAGCCTGTCCGGACTGCTCGATGTCGTCGTACGGGACGCCGCCCTCGCCGAGGCGGTCGAGGCGGCGGCCACCGGCCGCCGCCAACACCTCGACCTGGTCGGGCCGCCCGCCGCCCGGCCGTTCGCGATCGCGGCACTGGCCCGCTCGCTGGCCGCCGGCGCCGGCGGGCGCGGCCGCCCGGTGCTGGCCGTCACGGCGACCGGCCGGGAGGCGGAGGACCTCGCCGCCAGCCTGCGGTCGCTGCTGCCGGCCGACGCCGTCGCCGAGTTCCCGGCCTGGGAGACCCTGCCGCACGAGCGCCTGTCGCCCCGCTCCGACACGGTCGGCCGCCGCCTCGCGGTGCTGCGCCGGATCGTCCACCCGCGCGCCGACGACCCGGCGGCCGGGCCCGTCCAGGTGGTGGTCGCCCCGGTCCGCTCGGTGCTCCAGCCGCAGGTGAAGGGGCTGGCCGAGCTGGAGCCGGTGGCGCTGCGCCGGGGCGAGCAGCACGACCTGGAGGAGGTCGCCCGGGGGCTCGCCGCGGCCGCCTACGCCAGGGTCGAACTGGTCGAGAAGCGCGGCGAGTTCGCCGTCCGCGGCGGCATCCTGGACGTCTTCCCGCCGACCGAGGAGCACCCGCTGCGGGTGGAGTTCTGGGGCGACGACGTCGAGGAGATCCGCTACTTCAAGGTGGCGGACCAGCGCTCGCTGGAGATCGCCGAGCACGGTCTGTGGGCCCCGCCCTGCCGGGAGCTGCTGCTCACCGCGCAGGTACGGGCCCGGGCCGGGGCGCTCGCCGAGGAGCACCCGGAGCTGGCCGAGATCCTGGACAAGATCGCCCAGGGCATCGCCGTGGAGGGCATGGAGTCGCTGGCGCCCGTCCTGGTGGACGACATGGAACTGCTGCTCGACGTGCTGCCGAAGGGGTCGATCGCGGTCGTCTGCGACCCGGAGCGGGTCCGCACCAGGGCTGCCGACCTGGTGGCGACCAGCCAGGAGTTCCTCCAGGCCTCCTGGGTGGCCGCGGCGGCCGGCGCGGACCGGCCGATCGACATCGAGCAGATCGACGTCTCGGCGGCCTCGCTGTGGTCGCTGGCCGACGTGCGCGAGCACGCCGCCGGGATCGGGCTGCCGTGGTGGTCGGTCAGCCCGTTCGCCACCAGTGACGCCGCGGTCGGCGAGGTGCCGGCCCGTGGCGAAGCCGCTGATCGGTACAGCGACGCCAACACCCTCACCCTCGGCATGCACGCGGTGGAGGCGTACCGCGGCGACACCGCCCGGGCGATCGCCGACGCCAAGGAGCGGCTGGCCGACGACTGGCGGGTCGTCATGGTGACGGAGGGCCACGGTCCGGCCTCCCGGCTGGCCGAGGTGCTCGGCAACGAGGGCATCGCGGCCCGGCTGGTCGCCGATCTCGCCGAGGCGCCGACCCGGGACGTCGTGTACGTCTCCTGCGGCTCGATCGAGCACGGCTTCGTCGACGAGACGCTGAAGCTGACCGTCGTCACCGAGACCGACCTGTCCGGCCAGCGGTCCTCCACCAAGGACATGCGCCGGATGCCGTCGCGGCGCCGCAACGCGATCGACCCGCTGGCCCTGGCCGCCGGCGACTACGTGGTGCACGAGGCGCACGGCGTCGGCCGGTACGTGGAGATGGTGCAGCGCACCGTCCAGGGCGCCACCCGTGAGTACCTGGTGCTGGAGTACGCCCCGGCCAAGCGCGGCCACCCCGGCGACCGGCTGTTCGTGCCGACCGACCAGCTGGACCAGGTGACCAAGTACGTCGGCGGCGAGGCCCCGACCCTGCACCGGCTCGGCGGCGCGGACTGGGCCAAGACCAAGCAGCGGGCGAAGAAGGCGGTCAAGGAGATCGCCGCCGACCTGATCAAGCTCTACTCGGCCCGGATGGCGGCCCCCGGCCACACCTTCGGCCCGGACACCCCGTGGCAGCGCGAGCTGGAGGACGCCTTCCCGTACGCGGAGACGCCGGACCAGCTGACCACCATCGCCGAGGTCAAGTCGGACATGGAGAAGTCCGTCCCGATGGACCGGCTGATCTGCGGCGACGTCGGCTACGGCAAGACCGAGATCGCGGTCCGCGCGGCCTTCAAGGCGGTCCAGGACGGCAAGCAGGTGGCGGTGCTGGTGCCGACCACGCTGCTGGTGCAGCAGCACTTCTCCACCTTCGCCGAGCGGTACGCCAACTTCCCGGTGGTGGTGAAGGCGCTGTCCCGGTTCCAGACCGACAGCGAGGCGAAGGCCGTCCTGGAGGGGCTCTTCGAGGGTTCGGTGGACGTGGTCATCGGCACCCACCGGCTGTTCTCCGCGGAGACCCGGTTCAAGGACCTCGGCCTGGTCATCGTCGACGAGGAGCAGCGCTTCGGCGTCGAGCACAAGGAGCAGCTGAAGAAGCTGCGGGCCAACGTCGACGTGCTGACCATGTCGGCGACCCCGATCCCGCGGACGCTGGAGATGGCGGTCACCGGGATCCGCGAGATGTCCACCATCACCACCCCGCCGGAGGAGCGGCACCCGGTGCTGACCTTCGTCGGCCCGTACGACGAGAAGCAGATCTCGGCGGCGATCCGGCGGGAGCTGCTGCGCGAGGGCCAGGTCTTCTACATCCACAACCGGGTGGAGTCGATCGACAAGGCGGCGGCCCGGCTGAAGGACCTCGTCCCCGAGGCGCGGGTCGCGACCGCCCACGGGCAGATGGGGGAGAACCTGCTGGAGAAGGTGGTGGTCGACTTCTGGGAGAAGGAGTTCGACGTGCTGGTCTCCACCACCATCGTGGAGTCCGGCATCGACATCTCCAACGCCAACACCCTGATCGTGGAGCGCGGCGACACCTTCGGCCTGTCCCAGCTGCACCAGCTGCGCGGCCGGGTCGGGCGGGGCCGCGAACGCGGGTACGCGTACATGCTGTACCCGCCGGAGAAGCCGCTGACCGAGACGGCGCACGAGCGGCTCGCGACCATCGCGCAGCACACCGAGATGGGCGCCGGCATGTACGTCGCGATGAAGGACCTGGAGATCCGGGGCGCCGGCAACCTGCTCGGCGGCGAGCAGTCCGGGCACATCGCCGGCGTCGGCTTCGACCTCTACATGCGGATGGTCGGCGAGGCGGTGGCGGAGTTCCGCGACTCGCTGGCGAACGGCGGCGCCGCTGCGGAGGAGGAGCCGCTGGAGGTGAAGATCGAGCTGCCGGTGGACGCCCACGTGCCGCACGACTACGCCCCCGGCGAGCGGCTGCGCCTGCAGGCGTACCGGTCGATCGCGGCGGTCAACTCGGAGGAGGACATCGTCCAGGTCCGCGAGGAGCTCTCCGACCGCTACGGCAAGCTGCCCGAGCAGGTGGAGAACCTGCTGCTGGTGGCCGCGCTGCGGCTGTACGCACGGCGCTGCGGCATCGGGGACATCACCCTGCAGGGGAACTTCGTCCGCTTCGGCCCGGTCGAGCTGCGGGAGTCGCAGGAGCTGCGGCTGAACCGGCTCTACCCCCGCAGCCAGGTGAAGGCCGCCGCGGCGCAGCTGCTGGTGCCGCGGCCGAGCAGCGGTGGCCGGATCGGCGGCAAGCCGCTGGTCGGTCGCGAACTGCTGGCGTGGAGCCGGGAGTTCCTCGGGACGATGTTCGACGACCTGGCGGGCGCGAAGCGGTGACGGGCCGGGCGGGGCGGGTGGTTCCGGCCACCGGCCCCGCCGCCGTCCGGGCGGCGCCGTCCGGACGCCACCGGGGGTGACCCGTTCGGACCAAGGTCTGGCACCGGGCCGCACGGCTCCCTATTGTCTGTCCGTGTCAGGAGAACCACCGGGGACCGCACCAGCCACAGCCAGACACTGGAGGCCGCACGTGATCCGCACCAGCTCCGCCGCCCGCCGACTCGCCGGGACGGCGGCCGGACTCTCCCTCGCCGCCCTGCTGACCGCCTGCGGGAGCGGCCCGGCCCACCAGGGCGCCGCCGCGGTGGTGGGCGACGAGCGGATCACCGTGTCCGCGGTGGAGGCCAAGGTCACCGCCGTCCGGGACGCGTCCGCCGCCCAGCCCGGCGGCCCCCGCGCGGAGCGGGCCGGGCTGGCCCGCCGGACGGTGGCCGAGCTGGTCCTGGACCGGGTGATCGCCCGGGCGCTGGCCGACCGCGGCGCCTCCGTCTCCCGGACCGAGATCGACCAGGCCCGCGAGGCCGACGCCAAGCTGCTGGGCGGCCCGGACGCGCTGGAGCGCGAGCTGCTCGGCAAGCAGGGCGTGCCGGCCACCGGCATCGAGGACTTCTACCGGCAGCAGCTCGGCCTGCAGAAGCTCGCCGCCGCCGACGGCCAGGACGCCCGGTCGGCGGCCGGGGACGCGGCGATCCGCAAGGCCCTGGTGACGGCCGGAACGGCGCTGAGGATCGAGGTCAACCCCCGCTACGGCCACTGGGACCCGGCACAGATCGGGCTCACCGACGCCGTCGAGGACTGGCTGCCGCAGAACAGCACCCTCTACTGACCGGCCCGCCCTGCCCGCACCCTGCCCGCTCGCCCTGCCCGCCCGCCCGGCCGGCCCGCCCGCCCGCCCGGCCGGCCCGCCCGGCCGGCCCGCCCGGCCGGCCCGCCCGGCCGGCCCGCCCGGCCGGCCCGCCCGCCCGGCCCGCCCGGCCGGTGCGCCGGGCCGGGTAGGTTCGGGGGGTGGACACTCCGAAGCTCACCCTGCTGACCACCACCCACCGGGTGGCCCCCGGCCTGCTCTCCTGGCCCGCCTGGGAGGCGCTGCGCGGCGCCCCGCGGGTGCTCGCCGGTGACCCGGCCCACCCCCAACTGCCCGCGCTGCGGCAGGCCGGGGTCGAGGTCGAGCTGGTCGAGCGCGGGACCGCCGCCGCACTGGCCCGCCGGCTGGCCGGGGCCGCCCCGGTGCTCTGGCTCGGCAGCCCCGACGGGGACCCCGGGCTGACCGACGCGCTGGCCCGGATCTCGGTGGAGGAGGCCGGCTCCGCGCCCGAGATCGAGGTGCTGCCCGGCTCGTACGACCTGCCCGGCGCCCGGCTGCTCGACCTGGCCTCGGTGATGGACCGGCTGCGGTCGCCCGGCGGCTGTCCCTGGGACGCCGAGCAGACCCACGCCAGCCTGGTGAAGTACCTGGTGGAGGAGGCCTTCGAGCTGGTCGAGGCGATCGAGGAGGAGGACCGCGTCACGCTCCGCGAGGAGCTCGGCGACGTCCTGCTCCAGGTGTTCTTCCACTCCCGGATCGCCGAGGAGCACCTGGAGGACCCGTTCACCATCGACGACGTCGCGGGCGACATCGTCGAGAAGCTGATGTACCGCCACCCGCACGTCTTCGGCGACGTGACGGCCACCGGGTCCGAGCAGGTCGAGGCCAACTGGGAGCAGCTGAAGGCCGCCGAGAAGCAGCGCGAGTCCGTGCTGGACGGCGTCCCGGCCGGGCTGCCCGCCCTCGCGTACGCGGCCAAGCTGGTCTCCCGGGTCCGCCGCGCGGACTTCACCGGCGTGCCCGACCAGCCCTGGGAACTGCCCGACCGGCTCACCGACGACTCGGCCGGCGCCCTCCTGCTGGCCGTCGCCCAGCGCGGCTACGACGCCGGCATCGACGTGGACGCGGCCCTCCGCGCCGCCGCCCGCCGCTACCGCACCGCCGTCCGCACCGCCGAGGGCCTCCCCGCCTGAGCGGCCGCCGGCGCCGCTCGGCCTTCGGGGGCGCGGGGAACCGCGCGAACACCAACCGCCCGCCCACGGCTCCGTGGGCGGGCGCCCGCGTTTTCGAGGGGCGCGGGGACCTGCGCGAACACCCGCCCGAACACCCGCACGTGCCCCGCCCGCCGCAGGCCTACCGCATGAAGCGCCGCGCCATGCCCGCCACGCACGCGATGATCCGGTCGCTGCTGATCCCCATCCGGTTGCGCTGGAAGTCGTAGAGCTCGGGGGCCAGCGGTGCCAGCAGCAGGTCGATGTGGGCGTCCGGGTCCGGCACGTCCGCGTCGACCAGCAGCGTCCGGATGTGGACCCGCCAGAACCCGTACGCGCCCGAGGTGAACCGGGCCGGCCCGGTCTCCGCGCCGAGGGCCAGCGGGAGGTGACGTTCCAGCAGGTCGATCGCGGCGACGTAGAAGGCGGCCAGCCGTTCCCCCGGGGGTGCGCCGGGCCCCAGCGGCGGGGGGCCGCTGAGCAGTTGTTCCTGGAGCCGGTACTCGTGCTCGTCCAGCAGGGCGACCGCGACCGCGGCGGGATCGGGGAAGCGCCGGTAGAGCGTGGCGCGGCCGACGCCGGCCGCCCTGGCCAGCTGCTCCATGGTGATGGTGGCCGGGTCCCTGGTGGCGAACAGCTCCTCGGCCGCCGCCAGGATCTGGGCGCGGTTGCGCGCCGCGTCGGCCCGTTCACGGGGCCTCGCCTGCGCCGGGGGAGTGGGGACCGGCAGGCCTGTCGTCATGGCCAGATCGCGTCGGTGCTGCCCGCTGTGCATGTTTTCGAGCTTACTACCCGACGCAGAAGAAACTGAGTCGACTGTCCACTTAGCCGCTCCGCGTGTACTCTAAATGGACACACTGTCCGTTTGACTCTGAGAGGACGAGGCCATGCACAGCGCGCTGCTCGCCGTTGCCCTGCTGGTCGGCTGCCTGTTGGCCGTCCAGGCCTCGGTGAATCTGCAGCTGAACTCGGCGGTCGGCACCCCGTACGGGGCCTCGACCGTCCAGCTCAGCGTCGCCACCGGCATCCTGATCGTCATCGCCGCCGTCTTCGGCACCCTGGGCGCGTTGGGCAAGCTCTCGGACGTCGAGGGCTGGCACCTGCTCGGTGGCCTGGCGAGCCCGCTCTACATCACCAGCGGCATCCTGCTGTTCCCACGCCTGGGGGCGCTGGTCAGCGTGGGCCTGTTCGTCACCGGCCAGATGTTCGCCTCGCTGGGCATCGACCTGCTCGGCCTGTTCGGGCTGGAGAAGAAGCCGGTCGGGATCGGCATCGTGCTCGGCGCGATCGCGGTGCTGGTCGGCATCGTCGTGATCGTCCGCGGCCAGTTGAAGGCCGCGTCGGGGGCCGCTCCCGGGGCCGCGCAGCTGAGCACCGCCGGCCGGGTGGGCTGGCTGGCCCTGGGCATCGTGGCCGGCGGCGTGCTGCCGATCCAGGGCGCGATCAACGCCAAGCTGCGCGCCGACCTCAACGCGCCGGTCACCGTCGCGGCGATCAGCTTCACGGTCGCCACGTTCACCATCGCGGTGGTGCTGCTGGCGCTGCGGGCCACCAACCGCACGCCGGCGCCGAAGGTCGCGCCGCTGAAGAAGATGCCCTGGTGGGGCTGGCTCGGCGGCGCCTGCGCGGCCGCCTACGTGACCGGCACCTTCATGCTCATCCCCAGCATCGGCGCGGCGGTGACGGTGGCGCTCACCGTCACCGGCCAGCAGCTCACCTCGGCCGTCATCGACCACAACGGCCTGTTCCGGCTGCCGAAGCGGGCGCTGAACTCGTCCCGGCTGATCGGTCTGGTCTGCCTGATCGGCGGCTCGCTGGCGATCCAGCTGTCCTGATCGCCGGCCCGGCCGCCGTGGCCGCGCGGACGCCCGGGCCCGGCCCCCGGGCGTCCGTCCGGCACGTCCCTCCCGCAGTACCGCAGTGCCGCAGTGCCGCAGTTCCGCCGGCGCGCCGGTGAACCGGTGCCGCGACGACCGTCCCGAACCTCCCGTCCCGTCGACGTCCAGCTCGGAGGTCCCATCCATGAGAGACAGCTACCAGGCCGGCCCGGACATCCAGGTGATCCCGTCCGACCTGCCGATCCCGGGGCTCGGCCTGCAGGCGGTCAACGCCTTCCTGGTCCGCGGCGCGGAGCCCTTCCTGGTCGACACCGGCATGCCGGTGGACCGGGTGGCGTTCCAGCAGGCGCTCTGGGACCTCATCGACCCGGCCGACCTGCGCTGGGTGGTCGTCACCCACGACGACCGGGACCACACGGGCAGCCTTCCGGCCATTCTGGAGGCGGCTCCGCAGGCCCGGCTGATCACCAACCCGATATCGCTGACCCGGCTGGGAGAGGAATTCCACATACCGGGTGAGCGGGTGGTCACGGTCAATCCCGGGGGTACCTGGAAACTCCCCGACCGGACGATCAGCTTCCATCGTCCACCGACCTACGATTCCCCGGGAACGGTCGCGCTGTTCGATCACTCGGACGGCACGCTGTACAGCTCGGACAGTTTCGGGACGGTGGTGTCGGAGTCCGCCCAGCACCTGTCGGAAATACCGGAGGACGAGTTCTTCTCCGGATTCTCCATACTCAACCGGGCCATCGCCCCCTGGACGGCGGTGGCCGGCGAGGAGAAGTTCCGGCGGGTGCTCGCCACGATCGCCGGGCTGCGGCCGGCCCGGCTGCTCAGCGCCCACGGACCGACGGTGGAGGGGCGGGTCGACGACCTGTTCACCGCGATGTCCGAGATCCCCTCGCTCCCCGCCTGGCTCGCCGACGCGGACCTCGACCTCGACGCGGCGCTGGCCGCGCACGAGGCCGGCTCCTCGGTGGGCTCATGAGTCCCGGGCCGCACCGCCGTCCCGGCGGTTCCGGGGCGAACCCGCAGGCAGATCCATCCGCAGCACCCGCAGCACCCGCACCATCCGCACCGTTCGACAGGAGCCACCCCATGTCCGCAGCCGACCTCACCCCGCAGCCGGGTGTCATCACCGTCTTTTCCGACATCTGGTGTTCGTTCGCGCACATCGCCGTGCACCGCCTGCACACCGCCCGCACCCGCCTCGGCCTGGACGGCAAGGTCTGGTTCGACCACCGGGCCTTCCCGCTGGAGCTGCTCAACAACGCGCCCAGCCCGCGGCCGGGCACCGACAGCGAGGTGGCCCGGAACGCGAGCCTGGAGCCCGGCGCCGGCTGGCAGCTCTGGCAGGCCAAGGACTGGCTGTACCCCTCGACCACGCTTCCGGCGCTGGAGGCGGTGCAGGCCGCCAAGGCGCAGAGCTTCCGCGCCGCCGAGCAGCTGGACCTGGCGCTGCGCCGGGCGTTCTGGGCGGAGTCCCGCTGCATCAGCAACCGCAAGGTGATCCTGGAGGCCGCCCGCTCGGCCGAGGTGGTCGACGTCGACGAGCTGGAGGCGGCCCTGAACGACGGCCGGGCGCGCAGCGAGCTCTCCGCGCAGGCGGCGGTCTCCGCGACGGACCGGGTCGACTGCAGTCCGCACCTGTTCCTGCCGGACGGCACGGACCACGCCAACCCGGGCATCAAGGTGCGCTGGGAGGGCGGCTACGGCATCGGCTGGCCGGTGATCGAGAGCGACGACCCGAAGGCCTTCGACGACCTGCTCCAGCGGGCCGCCGTGGTCTGATTCCCCGCCGTCCGATACGCCGCGGCACGGTTCGCGGCCGTCGGAACGTATTTTCATAGCGCATCTCGAATAGGCATCCCGGTGGCTCCGGGGTGCCTATTCGCGCTGCCCGGAAGCTCTCATCACGAACCAATCTCGGGCGCTGAATGTAAATTCAAAGTTATCGTTCTGTTACCCCTGGGCGCGGCGATGCTCCTCTAGGGTGATGCACGAAGATTCGAAGGTCGTTGACCTGATCGAATCTTCATCACCCGTAATTCGATCAGCAGCAAGGGGGATATTGCTATGTCGAGCACGAGCACCTCCGACGTCAGCTCCTTCGTGGACCTGACTCAGCACGAGATCGAAGCACTCAAGACCAGGTTCAACCTGGCCGACGCGCACACGCACCAGCGCCAGTCGGCGAGCCAGGACAAGATCGTGGGCCGGCTGCCGGAGCTCTGGTACGAGTCGGAGCAGAACCAGCAGTCCTACTTCGAGGCGCAGTTCATCGACGCCTTCTTCCGGCTGCACCGCCAGCCCACCGCCCGCACGATGGGCCGGACCCTGCTCTCGTACTCGGCGAGCGTGGCCACCATGGTCGCCGCGATGTACCTGAAGCGGCGGGAGATGACGGTCTCGCTCATCGAGCCCTGCTTCGACAACCTCACCGACCTGCTGCGCAACATGCAGGTGCCGTTGAAACCGCTCCCGGAGCAGACCCTGGCCGAGACGGCCGGCATCTACGACGGGCTGGTCGCCAACGTCGAGACCGACGCCATCTACCTGGTCGACCCGAACAACCCGACCGGCTTCACCCTGCTCGCGCAGGGGCTGGACGGCTTCCGCGAGGTCATCCGCTACTGCGTCGACCACGACAAGCTGCTGATGATCGACTTCTGCTTCGCCTCCTTCGCCCTGTGCGATCCGGAGATCGGGCGGGTGGACGTCTACCAGCTGTTGGAGGAGTCCGGCGTCACCTACATGGTGATCGAGGACACCGGCAAGACCTGGCCGATCCAGGACGCCAAGTGCGCGATGATCACGGCCAGCCGGGACATCCACGAGGACGTCTACAACCTGCACACCAGCGTCCTGCTGAACGTCTCGCCGTTCGTCCTCAACATGGTGACCCAGTACATCGAGGACTCCATCGAGGACGGCTTCGAGTCCGTCCGCGAGATCATCACCCAGAACCGCCGGGCAGCCGAGTGGGCCCTGGACGGCGCGGTGCTGGAGTACCAGACGCCGGTGGTCAACACCAGCGTCGCCTGGTTCCGGATCAAGCCCGAGCACCTGACCGCCTCGGCGCTCCAGGCCGAGCTGTACGACTCCGAGGTGTACGTGCTGCCCGGCACCTTCTTCTACTGGAACGAGCCGAGCCGTGGGGAGCGTTACGTGCGCCTCGCGCTGGCCCGTGAGCCCAAGGTCTTCGCCTCGGCGATGGAGCGGCTCCGCGAGGTGTTGAAGCGCCATGAGCAGCTCTGAGACCTTCATCGACGGCACCGCCTTCATGGCGATGCACAGCAGCGACGAGACGGTGCGGCGGAGCTTCAAGGAGTTCTTCGTCAGCCGGCTCAGTGGCCGGGTGATCCTCAGCCTGGAGCAGGTCGGTTGGTGCGACAACCTGGTCTGGCAGTACTCCCGGCAGATCCAGGACGCCTACTACCCCTTCATGGACAACCTCCACACCGACATGCGGATCGACCGGATCGGCTACTCGGACGGCGACCTCGCGGCCGCGGCCGGCACGCCCGAACTGGCCGGCCTCCCGCTCACCCAGCGGCTGCTGCTCGGCCAGGTGGTCAACCGGGGCGGCACGCTGGTCACGGCGGACCCGGCGCTGCGCGCCATGCCCGGGCTGCCGGTCGCCACGGTGCCCCTGCCGGCCCGGGAGCCCGTCTTCCCCGGCCTGCTGGAACCGCTCTACCAGGACTCGCTGGCCCTGCGGGTGCCGCCCTCCGGCTCTGAGGAGAAGTCATGACGTACTCCGGAACGATCGCTCCGCTGGTCACGCCGGTGGATCCCGACGGCCGGGTCCACGAGGCGAGCGTGGCCCGTCTGATCGGGTCGGTCCGGGCCGAGGTCACCGGCCTGATGCCGGCGCTGAGCTCCGGCGAGGGCTGGAAGCTGAGCGAGGCCCAGTGGCGGGACATGATCACGTACACGGTCCGGTACGCGGACGGGCTGCCGGTGCTGGCCGGCATCCACCTGCCCGACACCGACGCGGTGATCGAACGCGCGAGAGTCGCCCTCGACCTGGGCGCCGCGAGTGCGGTGGTGACGACCCCGTTCCGGTCGGACATCTCCCAGGACGAGATCCACGAGCACTACCGGCGGATCCGCGCGGAGGTGCCGATCCCGCTCTTCCTCTACAACGAGGAGGCGGTCTCCGGGAACAGGATCGAGCTGGAGACCCTGCTGCGGATCTGCGAACTCCCTGGCATCGTCGGCATCAAGGAGTCCAGCGGCTCCGCCGAGTACACCCGGCGGGCCGCGGCCGCCCTCACCATCCCGGTCTTCGAGGGCTGGGAGAACCTGCTCTCCGACGTCCCCGGCGTGGCGGGCATGATCGGTCCGCTGGCCAACCTGGACCCGGCGCTGTGCAACGCCGTCCTGGTGGACCCGGCGCCCGAGGTGCAGAAGCGGGTCGACGAGGCCTGCGAGCGGTACGGCATCTTCCGCGACGACTGGTACCGCTACGTCAAGCAGGAGCTGCACCGCCGCGAGGTCATCGCCTTCCCGGACGTGGTGGCCGAGCGGTGAGCGCGACCCTGGAGACCGAGGCGCAGGCCCGACTCCGGGACCAGCGCAGGCTGTTCCGGCTCAACCGCCGGCTGCCGACCGCCGAGGAGTACGGCTGGATGCGGGCCACCGAGGAGGCCTGGGTCGGCCGGCTGGCCGCGGAACACGCCGCCGCGGCACCGGAGTTCGGGTCCGTCGGGGCGCTGATGAAGGCGCTCGGCGAACTGCACGCGGCGGAGCAGGCGGACATCCCGCCCAGCCAGGACTACCTGGCGCTGACCGCCGACCGGGACGAGTTCAAGTCCGTGGTCGCCCAGTTCGCGGTCGACGGGCTGATCGAGTCCCAGCCGCTGCTGCCGGTGGTGCCCCGGCTGCCGTACCGCTCGGGCATGGCCGTCTTCCGGGTGCTGATCGACGAACTCGGCTGCGGCAACGAGGACCAGGCGCACTCCCAGCTCTACCGGGACCTGCTCACCGAGCTCGGGATGTCCGTGGAACTGGACGACTACATCGACGGGACCGGCGCCGCCGGCCTCGCCTACGTCAACCTCTTCCACTGGCTGGCCGCCCGGGCCGAGTCGCCGGAGTACTTCCTCGGCGCCTACGCCTACTTCGAGGCCAGCGTGCTGTACGGCTTCCAGGGTTTCGCCCAGGCGGCCAGGCGGCTCGGCATCACCCACCACCAGTACTTCACCGAGCACCTCTACATCGACCAGTACCACAGCCGCCAGATGCGCTCCGCGATCCGCGCCTACGACGAGGAACTCGGGGCGGACCTGGCCAAGGTGTGGGCGGGCGTCACGCTGACCAGCGCCGTGGTCGGCGAGGCCAACGACGCGGCGGTGGCGCACGCGCGGGCCCGGGCGGGGGCGGCGTCATGACCGCCGCCGCCGGACCGCGGGTGCGCCAGGTGACCGACCAGCTGGTCCTGGTGGAGCTCGCCGGCCGCCGGGTGCTGGTGCAGGCCGCCTGCCCGCACCGCAAGGGCCGGCTGCTGTTCGGCCACGTGGACGAGCAGACCCTGCGGATCCGCTGCCCGCTGCACAGCTCGACCTTCGACCTCGACTCGGGCCGGCGCACCGCCGGACCGGCCTGCGACCCGCTCCGGGTGGTCGCGGTGGTCGCGGACGGCTCGGACGGCAGCCGCGAGGCCGCCGCCCTGGCCGACGGGGCGAGGTGACGGCGCAGGGCCGTGACCTGTCCGACCTGGGGGCCGCTTCCCGCGGCCCCCAGGTCGAGCAGCACGGCATCGACCCCATCCCCGAGTCCGAACGCACCTCCAGACCCGGCGAGTTCGGCTGGATCTGGTCCTCCGCCCAGTTCTGCTTCGGCACCGTCGTGCTCGGCGCGCTGCCGGTCAGCTACGGCCTGGGCTGGTGGGCGGCGTGCACCGCGATCCTGGTCGGCGTCGCGGTGGGCACGCTGATGGTCCTCCCGCTGGTCCGCTTCGGCCTGCGGACCGGTCTCAACGACCCGATGGCCAGTGGCGCGCACTTCGGCGTCCGCGGCCGGGTACTGGGCAACGTGATCACCATCGCGGTGGCGATCGGTTTCTTCGCCATCTCGGTGTGGACCGGCGGCACCGCGGTGATGGTCGCCGCGCACCAGATCATCGGCACCCCGGTGGGCCGCGGCCCGCTGGCCCTGGCCATGCCGGCGGCCGCGGTGGCGGTGGTCCTGGTCGCGGCGCTCGGGCACAACGCCCTGGTCCGCACCTACAAGGCCACCGCCGTGCTGGGCGGCCTGGTGCTGCTGTTCCTGGTCGCCGTCCTGGCGCCCGGGTTCGAACCCGGCTACGGCGGCGGCGACCTCGCCCTCGGCAGTACGGGCGCCACCTGGCTGCTGGCCGCCACCGCCTCGGCGGCGGCGCCGCTGTCGTACGCGACCTTCCAGGGCGACTACAGCCGCTACATGTCCGGCCGCCGCGGCGACCGGCCGGTGCTGCTGTGGGCGGGGACGAGCATGTTCCTCACCTGCGTGGCCGCCCTGCTGGTCGGCGCGTACGTGACGACCTTCTTCCCCACCGACCCGCTCTGGCTGCAGGGCCTGACCGACGCCGTGCCGGGCTGGAGCGTCCCGGTGATCGTGGTGTTCGGCCTGGTCGGCACCCTCCCGCAGGGCGGGCTGTGCCTGTACGCGGCCGGGCTCTCGGTCAACTCTCTGTTCTGGCGCACCTCGCGGGCCACCGCCACCCTCGCGGTCGCGGTGCCCTCGATCCTGGCGCTCTACCTCGGCGCGGTGGTGTACGACGCGATGGACTCGATGTCCGCGTTCGTCTCGCTGCTGCTCACCGCGGTGGCGCCGTGGGCGGCCGTCCTGACCGTCGGCTACCTGTTCCACCGGGGCCGGTACCACCCGGCGGAACTCGCCCCGGACGGCGCGCCGGCGGGCCGCTACTGGTACACCGGGGGGCTCAACCCGCGAGCGGTGGCGGCCTTCGTCACCGGTGGCGTGCTGGGCGTGCTCTGGGTCAACAACCCGCTGTACGTAGGCCCGCTGGCCGAGCTGACGGCGGGCGTCGACCTCAGCCTGCCGGTCTCGTTCGGCGCCGCGGCCCTCGTCCACACGGCGCTGTGCCTGCTGTGGCCGGAGCCGGACGGCCCCGTCGGCGCGGCCGGGACGGTCGGCGCGGCCGGCCCCCGGCCCGCGGCGGGGGAGGTGCTCAGCCCCGCGGCGCCGCCACCGGCGCGGCAGGAGCCGGAACCGACTCCCGGCGCTGGGCCGGGACGACCTCGCTGATCGCCTCGCCGACCAGCGCCAGCAGTTCGGCCAGCGGTTCGAGGTGGTCGGGCAGGTCGGCGAGCGCCACGATGCGCTCGCCGTCCGGTCCGGCCACCGCGAACAGGTCGATCGGGCCGAGGTGCTTGCGGGCGGTCTCCACCAGCGCGGCGACGTCGCTGGGCTGGTGGACGTCCGCGCTCACCCCGACCACCGGGCAGCCGGGCCGGTCCAGCTCGGTGGCCAGGTCCTCGGCCACCCCGGGGTGGAGATCCGCGATCAGCAGACCGGCCGCGCCCGCGGCGGCGAAACGGCGCGCGAGGTCGGACCCCGACCCGCCGCCGAGCACCGCGATGACCACCACTGCCCCGCTTACCCGCATGGCCTGCTCCTCCTTGAGCGAACCGCGTGGACCGCACCGCACAGCGGCCCGTACACGTATTCGGAGGATCGTAGGCACGCAGCGACCCTCCGCAACAGGGATTCCCCCTCAGGTGACCAGACTCACGCCCGCACAGGCAAAGGTTACGGTCATGACATGCCGGAATCCGTCGAGTCCATCCAGCCCGAGCTCTTCACGTGGGAGTTCGCCGCCGATCCCTACCCCGCGTACGCCTGGCTGCGCGAGCACGCCCCCGTGCACCGCACCACGCTGCCCAGCGGGGTGGACGCCTGGCTGGTGACCCGGTACGCGGACGCCCGGCAGGCGCTCGCCGACAGCAGGCTCTCCAAGAACCCCGCGCACCACAGCGGGCAGGGCCACCGCAGCGGCCGGGTCGGCATCCCGGGCGAGCGGCAGGCGGACCTGATGACCCACCTGCTGAACATCGACCCGCCGGACCACACCCGGCTGCGCCGTCTGGTGTCCAAGGCCTTCACCCCGCGCCGGGTCGCCGAGTTCGAGCCCCGGGTCCAGCAGCTGACCGACCGGCTGATCGACGGGTTCGCGGCCCGCGGCTCGGCCGACCTGATCCACGAGTTCGCCTTCCCCCTCCCCATCTACGCCATCTGCGACCTGCTCGGCGTCCCGGCCGAGGACCAGGACGACTTCCGGGACTGGGCCGGGATGATGATCCGGCACGGCCGGGGCCCGCGCGGCGGCGTCGCCCGGGCGGTCAAGAAGATGCGCTCGTACCTGCTGGACCTGATCCACCGCAAGCGGGCCGACCTGGGCGACGACCTGATCTCCGGCCTGATCCGGGCGAGCGACCACGGCGAGCACCTGACCGAGAACGAGGCCGCGGCGATGGCCTTCATCCTGCTCTTCGCCGGCTTCGAGACCACCGTCAACCTGATCGGCAACGGCCTGTACGCCCTGCTCGGGCACCCGGAGCAGCGGGCCCTGCTGCAGGAGTCCGTCCGGCGCGGCGAGAGCGCGCTGATGGACACCGCGGTGGAGGAGCTGCTCCGCTACGACGGACCGGTCGAGCTGGCGACCTGGCGGTTCGCCACCAGCCCGCTCAGCATCGGCGGGGTGGACATCCCGGTCGGCGACCCGGTCCTGGTGGTGCTCGCCGCGGCCGACCGCGACCCGGCACGCTTCGCGGCGGAGAACACCCTCGACCTCGCCCGCCGGGACAACCCGCACCTGGGCTTCGGCCACGGCATCCACTACTGCATCGGCGCCCCGCTGGCCCGGCTGGAAGGCCGGCTCGCCATCGGCACCCTGCTGACCCGTCTGCCCGACCTCCGGCTCGACGCGGAGCCGGACGCGCTGCGCTGGCGCGGCGGTCTGATCATGCGGGGCCTGCGTGAACTTCCGGTCGTATTCGACCCCGCCGGGCCGTCGATCCGGGCATGACATTCCCCCATTCGGAAGCATGCTGACGGCCTGTCGTTCCGATCGGCCGGAAATCGGCTGTTTCCAGCCCGGAAGTCTCCGGGAAGGTGTTTCGGCTGTCCGGAAACAGCTCGGACGGGCGAGCGGGACACGCGGCGCGGCGTGTCCCGAGGGCCTTTCGGGGGTCGACTGAATGCCTATCAACCCGGACATACCGGGATGGTTGGTCGACGATCCATGACGGTGCGTAATTTATGCGTGATGTTGGCGATATGAGCTTGTGATTGACCGACAGATCTGTCTAATCTCCGTGGAGCCCGCAGCCGTGGGCCCCGAACGCGGAACGCCGAATCCTGTCCGCCGCGCCCGGGAAAACCGAACCAGACCCTGGACAGGGGCGGGGGACCCAGGTTTGTTGCCGTCCCCAACGGCTAGGGGTGAAGCCGCCGGTGCGGCAGCAGGAACCCCCTCCTGCTGCCGCCGAGGCGGACGGGCCAACCTCCCGGTCCGAACCCGACAGCTCACCTCGCAGGCGTGCGGAGAGGAATCCTCATGCTGTTCACCGGAACGGGCCGTCACCGTCGCAGGACCCAGGCCGAGAAGGTCATCGCCGCCGCGGGCGTGGCCGGAGTGGGCCTGGCCCTGCCGCTGCTCACCGCCGGCGGCGCGCACGCCGCACCCGTGTCGACCTGGGACCGGGTCGCGCAGTGCGAGAGCGGGGGGAACTGGGGGATCAACACCGGCAACGGTTTCTACGGCGGGCTGCAGTTCACGCCCAGCACCTGGAAGTCGTTCGGCGGCACGCAGTACGCCGCGCAGGCCAACCAGGCCTCCAAGGGCCAGCAGATCGCCGTCGCCGAGCGGGTGCTGGCCTCGCAGGGGCCCGGCGCCTGGCCGGTCTGCTCGGTCAGGGCGGGGCTCACCAAGGGCGGCGCGGCCGCACAGGTGGACACCGACGACGCGGACGGGGACTCCGCCCGCGGCTCGACGCCGGCCAAGTCGGGCCGCAAACCCTCCACGCCGAAGGCCACGCGGCCCGCCGCACCCAGGGAGGCGGTGCCGCAGGCCGCCGCCGTCGAGCAGGACGACTCCGCCGAGGAGTCCGGCGACACCTACACCGTGCACCCGGGTGACACCCTGTCCGCCATCGCCGACGCCCGGCGCCTGGCCGGCGGCTGGCAGCGGCTCTACCAGGCCAACCAGGCCGTGATCGGCGCCGACCCGGACCTGATCGAGCCCGGTCAGGTGCTCCGGCTCGGCTGACCGGCACCGGACGGCAGGCCGTCCCGTTCGGGGCGGGGCGGCCTGTTTTGTGGGCATTCAGGTGAACTACCGGCCGGTAGCCGGGTCACACGGTGAGACGGGGCCACGGTCTGCGCGGCCCCGGCGCCGCGTGCGGTTAGGCTCTGGTCGTAACGACAACACATCCCGCTTCCGCAAGGAGATGCCTCGTGCCGTCCATTGATGTCGTCGTAGCCCGTGAGATTCTCGACTCGCGCGGCAACCCCACGGTCGAGGTCGAGGTCGGGCTCGACGACGGCAGCACGGGGCGTGCCGCCGTCCCGTCCGGTGCCTCCACCGGCGCCTTCGAGGCGCTCGAACTGCGCGACGGCGACAAGAACCGCTACTTCGGCAAGGGCGTCGAGAAGGCCGTTCTCGCCGTCATCGAGCAGATCGGCCCGGAGCTGGTCGGCTACGACGCCACCGAGCAGCGCCTGATCGACCAGGCCATGCTCGACCTGGACGCCACCCCGGACAAGTCCTCGCTCGGCGCCAACGCGATCCTCGGTGTCTCCCTCGCCGTCGCGCACGCCGCCTCGGAGGCCTCCGACCTGCCGCTGTTCCGCTACCTGGGCGGCCCGAACGCGCACGTCCTGCCGGTCCCGATGATGAACATCCTCAACGGCGGCTCGCACGCGGACTCCAACGTGGACATCCAGGAGTTCATGATCGCCCCGATCGGCGCGGAGTCCTTCTCCGAGGCCGTCCGCTGGGGCGTCGAGGTCTACCACACGCTCAAGGGCGTGCTGAAGGAGCGCGGCCTGTCCACCGGCCTCGGCGACGAGGGCGGCTTCGCGCCGAACCTGGACTCCAACCGCGAGGCGCTCGACCTCATCACCGAGGCCATCAAGAAGGCCGGCTACACCCCGGGCAAGGACATCGCGCTCGCCCTGGACGTCGCCGCCTCCGAGTTCCACCAGGACGGCTCGTACCAGTTCGAGGGCAAGGCGATCTCCTCCGCCGAGCTCATCGACTACTACGCCGAGCTGGTCGCCGCGTACCCGCTGGTCTCCATCGAGGACCCGCTGGACGAGTCGGACTGGGACGGCTGGAAGGCCATGACCGACAAGCTCGGCGACAAGGTGCAGCTGGTCGGCGACGACCTGTTCGTCACCAACCCGGAGCGCCTGCGCCGCGGCATCGAGTCCGGCACCGCCAACGCGCTGCTGGTGAAGGTCAACCAGATCGGCTCGCTGACCGAGACCCTGGACGCCGTCGAGCTGGCCCAGCGCAACGGCTACCGCTGCATGATGTCGCACCGCTCCGGCGAGACCGAGGACGTCACCATCGCCGACCTCGCCGTCGCCACCAACTGCGGCCAGATCAAGACCGGCGCCCCGGCCCGCTCCGAGCGCGTCGCCAAGTACAACCAGCTGCTGCGCATCGAGGAGATCCTCGACGACGCCGCCGAGTACGCGGGCCGCGGCGCGTTCCCGCGCTTCAAGTCCGAAGGCTGAGCCTGACACACGGCCGTTGCACCTGGGCCCCGGTCCCCACCCCGTAGGGTGGGTGCCGGGGCCCCGGCGTGCAGGGCCCGCTCACCACGGGGAGGGGCAGGAGATGGCCAGGTGGAGGATTCCGGGGCTCGCGACGCGGCCGCGGTTCACCAGCCGGGCCACCGTCCTGGTGCTCGTCCTGTGCTCGCTGGTGGCGATACTCGCCTACCCCGCCCGGCAGTTCATCGCCCAGCGCTCCGAGGTCGCCGAGCAGCGGGCGCGGGCCGAGCAGGTCCGGCAGCAGGTCGAGCAGCTCACCCGGGACCGGGCCCGCTGGCAGGACCCGGAGTACGTGAAGGCGCAGGCGCGGGAGCGGCTGCACTACGCGCAGCCGGGCGAGACGCCGTTCGTGTCGGTGGACCCGTCCCCCTCCGCGACCGTGAAGTCCTCGTCGGCCGGTGCGGCCCCCGCAGCCCAGGCGAAACCCCTCAAGCCGTGGTACGCCGGATTCTGGGAGTCGGTCGACCGGGCCGACACCGTCGCACCCCCGACCGGATCCGCCCCCAGCGGCGAAGGCCACCCGAACCCCCGCCCCTCATCGAAGACAGACCGCTGATGACCACTGAGCACACTCCCGTCGCCGACTCCGACGTCGCCGCCATCGCCGCCCAGCTCGGACGCGTCCCGCGCGGCCTGCGCGGCGTCGCCCACCGCTGCCCCTGCGGCAACCCGGACGTCGTCGAGACCGCCCCGCGGCTGCCCGACGGCACCCCGTTCCCCACCCTCTACTACCTGACCTGCCCCAAGGCCGCCTCGCTGATCGGCACCCTGGAGGCGGACGGCGTGATGAAGGACCAGACGGCCCGGCTGGCCGAGGACCCGGAGCTGGCCGCCGCCTACCGGGCGGCCCACGAGGACTACATCGCCCGGCGGGACGCGATCGAGGTGCTGGAGAACTTCCCCAGCGCCGGTGGCATGCCGGACCGGGTGAAGTGCCTGCACGTGCTGGTCGGCCACTCGCTGGCGGCCGGTCCCGGGGTCAACCCGCTCGGCGACGAGGCGATCGGCATGCTGGAGGACTGGTGGGCCAAGGGCCCGTGCGTCTCCCCGGCCGAGGTGGCGGAGAGCGCCGCCACCGTCGCCGAGCAGCACGCCGCCGCGGACGACCACGCCGCCGTGATCGCGGCCAAGGAGCAGAAGGCCGCCGAGCGCGCCGCCAAGCGTGCCAGGGCGGAGGAAGAGGGCCAGTGACCGTCACCAGGGTCGCCGCGATCGACTGCGGCACCAACTCGATCCGGCTGCTGATCGCCGACCTCGACCCGGAGACCGGTGAGATTACCGACCTCGACCGGCGGATGGTCATCAACCGGCTCGGCCAGGGCGTGGACAGCACCGGCCGGCTGGCGCCCGAAGCGCTGGAGCGCACCTTCGCGGCCTGCCGCACGTACGCGGAGCTGATCACCGGGCACGGCGTCGGCCCGGACCGGATCCGGCTGACGGCCACCAGTGCCTCGCGGGACGCCGAGAACGCCGAGGAGTTCACCCGGGGCGTGCGGGAGATCCTGGGCGTGGAGCCCGAGGTCATCTCCGGCGAGGAGGAGGCCCACCTGTCCTTCCTCGGCGCCACCAAGGAACTGTCCGGCACCGACCTGGCCACCCCCTACCTGGTCTTCGACCTGGGCGGGGGCTCCACCGAGTTCGTGCTCGGCGCCGAGGAGGTGCAGGCGGCCCGCTCGGTCGACATCGGCTGCGTCCGGATGACCGAGCGGCACTTCGCCGGCTCCGAGCTGCCGACCCTGGGTCAGATCTCCCGGGCCAGGACGGACATCAGGGCCGCCCTGGACCTGGCCGCCGAGACCGTCCAGCTGGACTCCGCCGCCACCCTGGTCGGCGTGGCGGGCACCGTCACCACGGTCGCCGGGATCGTGCTGGAGCTGCCGGCGTACGACTCCGAGCGGATCCACCACTCCCGCCTCACCCTGGAGCAGGTCCGCGAGGTGGCCGGCCGGCTGCTGACCGCGACCCACGCCGAGCGCGCCGCGATCCCGGTGATGCACCCGGGCCGGGTGGACGTGATCGCGGCCGGCGCCATGGTGCTGCTGGAGATCATGGAGCGCACGGGCGCCGCCGAACTGGTGGTCAGCGAGCACGACATCCTGGACGGGATCGCCTGGAGTATCGCCCCCTGACCCCGCTCACCCCTTACCGAATCGGCCCCGGGACGGCTTCCGCCGCCCCGGGGCCGAGGTCTGTGGGCCGTCCCGCGAGAAAGTTCGTGAATTTCTTCACATGGCGATCCAGCCTTTCGATGCACCTGCGTGCCCGCAACGTCCGATATGCGGGACCGAAGGCCGCCCAGGCTGATCTCCCCGTGGATCCCAGGCAGCGCCTGCGGCTGGGCGATGGAATCGAAATGCCGCCCGGGAACCCGGGCCGGTCCGGGATCGTTGCTGCTCAGCGAGGCCGTTGCCCGCGCCGCGCTCACGGTGCGTCGGGTCGGCCCGTGAGGGCACCCACCGGGCCCCCGATTGTGGCCGCGCAGTGTAGCAGAGGGTGTCCAGAGGTCTGTGACGGGCCTCACGAAGGGTGCTCCGGGCGGGGGTGGATACTTTCGGATATGAGCACCACGGAGCGTCCTCGCATCCTCATTGTCGGCGGTGGTTACGTCGGCCTGTATGCCGCGATGCGCATCCTCAAGAAGATGCGTTATGGCGAAGCGACCGTCACGGTCGTCGACCCGCGGCCGTACATGACGTACCTGCCCTTCCTCCCCGAGGCGGCCGGCGGCAACGTCGCGCCCCGCAACCTCGTCGCCCCGCTGCGCAGCGCCCTCAAGAAGGCGGAGGTGCTCACCGGTGCGGTCACCGGTGTGGACCACGCCCGCAAGGTCGCCACCATCCAGCCCGCGGCCGGCGACTCGTACGAGCTGCCCTTCGAGTACCTGGTCGTCGCGACCGGCTCGGTCTCCCGCACCTTCCCGATCCCCGGCCTCGCCGAGCACGGCATCGGCATGAAGACGGTCGAGGAGGCGATCAGCCTCCGCAACCACGTCATGGCGCAGCTGGACAAGGCCGAGTCCACCACGGACGAGGCGGTCCGCCGCAAGGCGCTGACCTTCGTGGTGATCGGCGGTGGCTTCGCCGGCGTCGAGACCATCGCCGAGGTCGAGGACATGGCCCGCGACGCGGCGAAGATCTACAAGACCGTCAGCCGCGAGGACATGCGTTTCATCCTCGTCGAGGCGGCCAACCGGATCCTCCCCGAGATGGGCCCGGACCTCGGTCTGTGGACCAAGGAGAAGCTCGAAGAGCGCAACATCGAGATCTACATCGAGACCTCGATGGACTCCTGCGTCGACCAGCACGTCGTGCTGAAGAACGGCGTCGAGGCGGACGCCTCCACCATCGTGTGGACGGCCGGCGTGAAGCCGAACCCGGTGCTGGCCAACTTCGGCCTGCCGCTGGGCCCGCGCGGCCACGTGGACACCGCCCCGACCCTCCAGGTCAAGGGCTTCGACTACGTCTGGTCGGCCGGCGACAACGCCCAGGTGCCGGACCTCGCCGTCGGCGAGGGTGCCTGGTGCCCGCCGAACGCCCAGCACGCGGTCCGTCAGGCGATCGTGCTCGGTGACAACGTCATCTCCGGCATGCGCGGCTTCCCGCAAGCCGAGTACAAGCACAAGAACCTCGGTGCGGTCGCCGGTCTCGGCCTGCACAAGGGCGTGGCGATCCTCTTCGGCAAGTACAAGCTGAAGGGCCGTCCGGCCTGGTGGTTCCACCGCCTGTACCACGGCAGCCGGGTGCCGACCATGAACCGCAAGATCCGGGTCTTCACCGACTGGACGCTGGCGATGTTCCTCAAGCGGGAGACCGTCGGCCTCGCCGAGATGGAGAAGCCGTTCGTGGCCTTCCAGGAGGCCGCCGGACCGGCTCCCAAGATCGTGGCCCAGGCCGCTCCGGCCGAGAAGGAGCTGGCGACCAGCAAGTAGCGACCAGATCCGGGCGCGTGGACGCCCGGGTACGAGTCGGAGGCTCTCCGCCCGGCAACGTCGCCGGACCACGACCTCCGTGGTGCTCAGCCGGCAGTGCGACCGGGCGGAGTACAGAAGTTCCGAGAAGTTCCAGTGAGGCGAAAGGCCCCCGGTCGAACCCCACCCTCCGTGGGGGTCCGACCGGGGGCCTTCCCGTTGTGCCCGTCCGGTCAGTCGGTCTTGATGCTGGTCAGGATGTCCAGCCGGGCGGCCCGGCGGGCCGGCCAGATGGCGGCGACCATGCCGGTCAGTCCGGCCAGGGCCAGGAAGACCAGCATCCGGCCGTAGGGGACCACGGTGGTCAGGCCCGGCAGGTCGGAGGCCAGCGTGCGGGTGGTGGCCCAGGCCAGGAAGCAGCCGAGCAGGACGCCGATCACCGCGCCGAACAGCGAGATCACCACCGACTCCAGCCGGACCATCCGCTTGATCCCGCCGCGGTCCAGGCCGATCGCCCGCAGCATGCCGATCTCGCGCTTGCGCTCGAACACCGACATCGCCAGCGTGTTGACCACACCGAGCACGGCGACCAGGACGGACATCGCCAGCAGGCCGTACATCATGTTCAGCGCGAACGAGATGATCCGGCTGAACTCGTCCTGCATGTCCTGCTTGCTCTTGACCTCGATCACCGGGTTGCTGCCGGTGGCCTCCTTGACGGACTGCTTGAGCGCGGCCGTCGCGCCGTCGGCGCCCTTCACCAGGACCTCGCTGACGTACGGCTGCTCGGCGTGCTTGGCCACCTCGGAGTTGGCCATCAGCACCGGCGAGAGCATGTCGCTGGCACGGAACACGCCGCCGACCGTGAACGTGCCGGTGGTGTCGTCGTCGTAGGTGACGTTGACGGTGGAGCCCACCGACAGCTTCGCGCTCCTGGCGACGTCGTCGTTGACGAGGATCCTGCCCTGCTTGAGGACGTCCGCGGCGCCGCTCACCATGACCGGGGCCACCAACTGGTCGAAGGCGGCCGCGTCGAAGCCGTTGACGGCGCGGTTCTTGCCGTCGAAGGACCAGTAGACGTTGGTGACGGGGGAGGAGGCGACCACGCCGCGCGCCTTGGCGACGGCGGTGGCGACCTCGGGGGAGAGGTCCCCGTGGGTGGCCATGGCCACGTTGTAGTCGGCCTTCATGGTGCCGGTGACCGTGCGGGCGACCGCGTCGTTGACCGAACTGCCGAGCACCGTCATGGCGCTGACCAGGGTCAGGCCGATGGTGAGCGCCGCGGCGGTGGCGGCCGTCCGCCGGGGGTTGCGCACCGCGTTGCGCCGGGCCAGCTTGCCGGGGGTGCCGGCCAGCCGGGCGAGCAGCGGCCCGACCAGGGCGATCACCGGGCGGGAGAGCAGCGGCAGCAGGACGAAGATGCCGATCAGGGTGAGCGGCGCGCCGAGCTCGATCAGGGTGCGCCCGGACTTGTCCGCGGCGGACGCGCCGCCCAGGATCAGGGCCAGGCCGCCGGCGGTCACCAGCGAGCCGATGGTGTTGCGGACGATCAGGCCCTTCTGGGTGGTGGGCACCTCACCGCTGCTCATCGCGGCGACCGGGGGGATCCGCGCGGCCCGGACGGCGGGCAGCACCGCGGAGACCACGGTGACCAGCACGCCGACGGCGAGGGCGGTGACCACGGTGGCCGGGGCGACCACCAGGGAGCCGGTGGGCATCCCCGGGTTGAAGGAGTGGATCAGCGCCTGCATCCCGGCGCCGATGCCGACGCCGGCCAGCAGACCGGCGGCCGAGGCGGTGGTGCCGATCAGCAGGGCCTCGACCAGGACCGAGCCGGTGACCTGGCCACGGCCGGCGCCGACGGCGCGCAGCAGGGCCAGCTCCTTGATGCGCTGGGCGATCAGCATGCTGAAGGTGTTGGCGATGATGAAGATGCCGACGAACAGGGAGATGGCCGCGAACACCAGCAGCATGGTCTTCATGGCGGTGGTCGTCTCGGCGATCATCCGGGTCTGCTGGTCGGTCAGCTCCTGGCCGGTCTCCAGGAGCAGCGGACCGTCCTTGGGCAGCGCGTCGCGGACGGTGGCGAGCAGGGTGCCCTCGGCGGTGCCCGGCTTCGCCGTCAGCACCACGTTGCTGTACCGCCCGGGGGTCGACAGCATCCGCTGGGCGGTGGCGGTGTCCATCAGGGTCAGTGTGCCGCCGGAGGTGACGGTCGGGTCGTCGGTGGTGACGATGCCGGTCAGGGTGGCGTTCACGGCCTGGCCGTTGCCGGCCACCCGGACGGTGGCGCCGACCTTGAAGCCGTTCGCCTCGGCGGTGGTGCGGTCCAGCGCGACCTCGGTGCCGGTGCGCGGGCCGCGGCCCTCGACCAGCGGGTAGCGGGAGTCGTTCCCGGCCGCGTCCGGAACGTAGTTGGCGCCCTGGGCGCTCCACGCCTCACCGATCAGGTTGCCCTTGGCGTCCGCCACGCCGGTGAAGCCGGAGACCACGCCGCGGGCCTGCTGGACGCCCGGAAGGGCGGCGAGCTGACGGACGGTCGCATCGGTCAGCGGGTCGGCGGTGTGCTCGCCGCGCTGGTCGGCGCGGAGCGAGGAGCCGGCCGCCCGGTCGGTCACCAGCACCGACACGTCGGAGTAGCTCTTGGAGTAGCTGTTCTTCATGGCCCGTCCGAGCGTGTCGGAGAAGACCATGGTGCCGGCGACGAAGGCGGTGCCGAGCATGATGGCGAGCGCCGTCATCAGCAGGCGGCCCTTGTGGGCGAGCACGTTGCGCAGTGCGGTGCGGTGCGGTACATGGCGGGTGTCGTGTCCTGGGGTCGGTGGTGCGGGTCGGCGGGGGCCGGGGGCTGGCGGTGGGTCAGCTGGTGCGGCCCT